>NZ_JADMSV010000003.1:160838-307551 GCF_015560935.1 Butyricimonas sp. BSD2780061689_150309_C8 | reverse complement strand
TTTCAATTAAGGTAATTAATCATTCTGGAATTCAAATCGTTATAAAGAATTTACCAACTATTTTTGGCCACATGGCCGGAATTTGTGGTGGAATGAGAGAAAAAAAGTGGGAGTCGAATTTTCGACTCCCGTATTCATAGGCTTCCTTAATCTTATTTAATTTCAATGGTTCTCTCTGCTTTTTTAATCTCTTCCAGAGATAGTTTCGGTAAGTCGATGGTTAGAACTCCGTGTTCAACCCCGGCAGCGATTTTCTCTTTATCCACGTCATCTGGTAAGATCATGGTTTGTTGGAATTTCGAGTATGAGAACTCCCGGCGTAAGTAGCGATGTTCTTTTTGCTCCTCTTTACTCTCGCTCTTTTTCTCCATGGAGATCACTAGATTGTTATCCTCGTCTATGCGAACGTTGAAATCTTCTTTTGTCATACCCGGAGCTGCAACTTCAACTTCATAATCTTTTTCGGATTCGATCACGTTAATTGCGGGTGCGGTTGCGTTTGCTCTTGTCATCCACTCGTTATCAAAGAAATCATTAAAGATACTTGGTAACCAATTTTGAGTTCTTCTTACAGGCATCATAATTTTAGTCTCCTATCTTTAAATTCAACATTATCATTTAATTGGATTCAAGTTCTTTGTGAACCTGCATTCGATTATAGTTAATGCAAAGCACGTGCCAATGGATTTTGAGGACTTTTTGTCACTGATATTATGTCAAATTTTCAGTGTTTCTGTCAATTAATGACGAGAAAAAAGCAAGATTAAATATTCAAATTTCTAATAATAATTGTAGCTTTATACCTTATTTTAGCAAGAGGATAGAGTAACTTAATGACAAATAAACATCGTATGAAGAAAAACTACAATTGGGCTAAGGCAACGCTTGTTATGGGTTGTATGCTTGGTTTGGGGTGGCTGGCTACCCCGGTAATGGCACGGGATATGGACGTGCGGTTAATGGATGAAGATACGACAATAATGGTAGTTGCCGAAGTTCAGCCGGAATTTAACGGGAATTTGAATCAATGGATCGGGGAAAACGTGCAATATCCGGAAGAGGCGTATGCCAACCAAATTGATGGACGGGTGTTCGTGACTTTTGTGATAGAGAAAGATGGAGCCGTGTCTCACGTACGAGTAGTTCGTTCTGCTCACCCGCTTTTGGATGCAGAAGCACTTCGGGTAATCTCCGGAATGCCGAAATGGAAACCGGCTATGTCGGGAGGAAAGGCTGTGCGTTTTGAGAAGACGTTACCGATCACGTTTAAATATACGCCACAAGAGACCGAGTTGACTTATGAGCAATATTTGAAAAATTTGGAGGAAGAGCAGGAAATACTGAAGAAAGGGGAAAAGATGAGTTTGGAAGATATGGCTCGCCGGGTGAATGCTTTCAAGGAGCAATTGGGGGATGATGCCACGTTGCGTAAATTGTTGCTGGAGAAAAGTCAGACGATTAAGGGTGAAATCGATAGTACCGTGAAGGCTCAAACGAAAGTGTTGAAGCTGAAAAAGAATGACGTGAAGGAGTTGACAAAAATCTACGAGGACGAGATTAACACGAAGATTCAACTGATTGAAAGTTTGGGAACAGATCAGTTCATCAGCCATTTCGTTGAATCCGAGCTTGAGATGAGAAAGATCGAGATGGACAAGATGCTAAAGATTAAAAACCTTTTGAAAGATCGGTTCAAATTGTATTTTGAGAATTATATCTTGCAACAATAGTATATTATTGCAGAATTGATAAAAGATGCCGGCATTTATTGTTCCGGCATTTTTTATTAGAGATATTTGTTCTAGTTGATTATAAGGTAAATTTCAGTAGAAATCACATTATAATGAGTGAGAATTAATATATTTGTAGTCGGTATGACGATGTATTTTTCAGATCAGGATATTTTAGCTTCCATGAGGAAGGATAAGACTATCGGTATTCAGCGTTTGTTTGACCGGTATTACCGTCCATTGGTGTTATTTGCTGATGAATTTCTGAAAGATAGATCTGCAGCAGAGGATTTGGTGCAAGATTTTTTTGTCAAACTGTGGGAGGATGATTATTTGTTGAAGGTAACAGCGAGTACTCTCGGTTCTTATCTTTATTCAGCGGTTAGGAATCGGGCAATTTCTTTTCTTCAGAAAAAAGATGTATTACGCAATTCTCAAGAACTGGGAGTGATAGATATCTCTGTAGATGTGGTAGAGGATATTGACGAGGAACGAATGGATATTGTAATGAAAGAGGTAGAATTACTGCCAGAAAGAACCCGGCAAGTAGTGGAACGTGTGATGTTACGGGGTTTGAAGTATAAAGAAGCTGCTGAGGAATTAAAAATTTCTATAAACACGGTGAAGTTTGCTTTAAAAGAGGGAACAAAACGTTTACGGGAACGCTTGGCTTCAATGGGGCCAGAAGTTTTATTTTATTTTCTACGAAAGTTTTCTAATCATTAGAATTATTTTTTCAAAAAAATCGATTTTACCCTACCCGTTTTTTGTTTTTTTAGGTCTTACTGGTAAAAGTAAGTAATTATGAAGTTACCGGGAGATATACATGAATTAATTTTGGAAGACTTAGCGTCTAAATTAGACGTCTTAGGTCAGGAAAAACTTGAAGCATGGTTAGAGGAGAATGGGGAGAATAAGGAGATATGCCGGAAATTTTGCTCTTTGTGGTATAGTGGAAAATGGGCTAATTCCCGAGTAGGAATAAAGAAACAGATCGCTTGGGAACAAATTCAAGGGCGGCGAAGAAATAGACGAAGGATACGTTGGATTGTTAGAAGTGCTTCTGTTGCAGCTTCTTTAATATGTGTAATTGGATTGATATGGCTCTTTACTTCGAAAGATGAAATTATTCCTGTTGCTTCCTTGCCGAAGTGGCAACCCCGCCAGGCGACGCTTGTGCTTTCGACGGGAGAGATGAAGGAATTAGGTGTCACGAAAATGAACATGATAGAGGAAAAAGGTGCTATTATTTGTTCTGATTCTGCTTATTTGGAGTACCGGGATGAAGGTTTGGAAAAATCTCAAGAAGAACAAGTATATAATGAATTGATTGTGCCTAAAGGCGGGGAGTATCGTTTGCGGCTGGTAGATGGAAGTCTGGTGATTATAAATTCTGGATCAAGATTACGCTTCCCAGTTAATTTTAATGGAGAAAGTCGGGAAGTTTTTTTATCAGGAGGTGCTTGTTTTGAGGTTGCAAAAGATTCATTGAAACCGTTTATTGTACATGCAAATGAAGCGGATGTTCGGGTGTTGGGAACGTTATTTGACGTGTCTGCCTATGAGGATGAAGAACGGGTAGAAGTAACTTTAGTAAATGGCGCTGTAAAGGTTTCTGTTGATGGTTCTAATGATCGGTTAGTGCCTAACGAACAGTTTGTATTTGACCGGCGAACTGGGAAAACTTTGGTACGAGAGGTTAATGCTGAAAGTTATATTGCTTGGACGAATGGTATATTCCGATTTGATGCTTTGCCTTTGGACTTGTTGATGAAAAAGTTAAGTCGTTGGTTCGATATCCAGTACGAATTTGGGGATGATATATTGAAGGAGGTACTTTATTCCGGTGGATTTCGAAAATATGATAATGTACAAGATATCCTGAATATGATTGGGGAAGTCACAAATATTTCTTTTACAGTAACAAATGATATAATTAGAATAAATAAAAAATCGGATAATGCGACCAACATCATCCGATGATATTCATCTCCTTTTGGGAAGAGGTGAATAAAGTAAAACTTAATAACACAAATGTATGAAAAAAAGTCAAGAGCACAAACCTGTGTCTGAAAAAGACAGGTGGTGGAAAATTTGTATGATTATGAAATTGACATTGTTTATGTGTGTATTTCTCGTGGTCACGACATTGGGAAATGGTTTTTCTCAACAGAGAATTACAATGCAGTTGGGAAACACGACAATTAAAAAGGCGTTAACAGAATTTCAACGCCAAACAGATAAAATCGTGATTTATAGTGATAATAACTTTAGTACATCTCAAGAAATTGTTGCTAATTTTAAAGATGTTGAGATGGAATCGTTTTTGGCAAAAATCTTAGAGGGAAGTGGAATGACCTATAAGTTGATGAAAGATTATATCTTAATTCTTCCCTTAAAAGTAAATGTAACCGATTCTTTAAATCAGCTGAAAGAGTACACGATAAAAGGAATTGTGAAGGATGAGGGAGGTGGTTTTATGCCGGGGGTAACTGTTTTGATAAAAGGTATTCCGGTTGGAGTTGCTACTGATATTGAAGGGAAATTTGAGATTGTAACAACAAATCCAGATAAGTTAGTACTTGTTTTTTCTTTTGTAGGGATGCAGACGGTTGAAGTAAAATATAGCGGTCAGGCTATGATTAACGTGGTGATGAAAGAGGCGGTAAATGAAATAGAAGAGGTGACCGTCGTGAGTACTGGTTACCAAACGGTAAATAGAAAAGATATGGTCGGTTCTTATACTGTGGTGAAAGCTGATGATGTGATGATTCCGAGTTATTCAACAATTGACCAGATGTTACAAGGTCAAGTCGCAGGAATGATGATTATGAATACGAGTTCTCGGGTTGGGGCAAGTCCTAAAATTAAAATTCGGGGAACCGCAACATTATTGGGTAATCAGGATCCTCTTTGGGTTGTAGACGGTATTATTCAAGATGATCCGATTCCGATTGATTTGATGACGAATATGGCAGATGACTTAAAAAATATTTTAGGGAATCAAATCTCTTGGCTAAACCCAAATGATATCGAAACAATTACAGTATTAAAGGATGCTTCTGCAACTGCTGTTTATGGGTCCAGGGCCTCAAACGGGGTTATTGTGGTAACAACGAAAAAAGGCAAAACAGGAAGAATGTCTATTAATTATTCCGGAAGTTTCTCGTATGCTCCGGCTCCCACGTACGATCGGTTCAACTATATGAATTCACAGGAAAGGATTCAGTTCGCTGAAGAAGCATATAATTATGGAGCTCGATATGGTGAAGAACCTCTGAAACAACCTTATACTTACGAAGGTTTGATGAAAATGTATATTGATGGAGATATTAATCAAGATGAATATTTGAGTCGTAAGAGTGCATTAGAAATGGTGAATACAGATTGGTTGGATTTATTAACCCGGGTGACATTGAATCAAACTCATAGTCTTAGTATATCTGGAGGAACGGATAAAGTGAGTTATCGGGTGTCTTTGGGTTATAATAATAATCATGGTCAAGAATTGAAGAATGATGGGGAACGTTTAACATCTAGTATTTCTGTCGGAATGCAACTTCCGCATCGAATTAAAATTGATGTCGGGATGAATGGGACAATCTCGAAAAATGCGGGATATGCTTCTGGTGTTAATCCATTAAGTTACGCATTGTCAACAAGTCGTGCATTACCTGCTTTTGATGAGAATGGAGAACGTTTGTTTTATAAAAGACGGAGTTCATATGGTTTTAATAACGAGTCGGAAACATTGAGTTATAATATTTTAAATGAATTAGATCATAGTGGTTCGGAAGTAAAGAATCATCGTTTGTCTTTAAATCTGATTTTGTCATGGCAACTTTTGGATTGGCTGAAGTATCAGTTTACAGGAGGGTATACTTATTCTAATCAAAATCGACAATCATTCCGAGAGGAGGAAACTTATGCGGTAGCAAATGAATATCGAGGATATGATTTTGATAGCGTTGAACCAGATGATCCTTGGTTTAAAGCAGCACTTTTGCCTTTCGGTGGAGATGTATTTACGTCAGATGCAATACAGCAAACTTATAATATCCAAAATCAATTACTTATTTCAAAAACATTTGCAGAAAGGCATCGCTTGAATATGATGCTTGCTACAGAAGTTCGTTCAACGATTAATGAGGAGCATTCCAATACATTATGGGGATATGTGAAGAGTCGTGGAAATAAATTAATTGCACCTACGGCTTGGAGTGATTTTAAACCTATTGGGGGAAAAACGCAAAGTGGCGTGGGAGAATTATTTAACCGTTTATATAATAATAGTGCCAAGATTTATGGAAAAACTGATAATTTCTTTTCGTTATTCGCAACGTTAGCCTATTCATTTTCGGATCGCTACGTGTTGAATGCTAATTTTCGACATGAAGTATCCAATCGTTTCGGCCAGGATGTGAATCATCGGTTTGATCCTGAATATTCTTTTGGTGTTTCTTGGCGAGTGAGTGAGGAACCGTTTATGCAGAGTCAGATTGGGTGGTTATCCCAATTGAATTTGAAAGCTACTTATGGTATTCAGGGAAATGTTTTGCAAAATATTGGTCCGGATTTGGTTTTATATCAAGGAGGAGTGGCTGGAGTATTTAATGAATATTCTTCTTCGATTGCCCGAATCCCTAATCCAAACTTGTCATGGGAACGAACACGGACATGGAATTTTGGGGTAGATTTGGAATTATTTCAAAAAGTATCTGTCGTATTTGAATATTATTCCCGGCGTTCCAATGCAATTATTGGCCAAGAGATACCTTACGAGAACGGATTGAGTTCAATGGAAATAAATGGGGGGATTATTTATAATAAAGGTGCTGAAGTTACAGTAAATTTTGTTCCGGTAAAAACAAAGGATTTTGCACTAAATGTAAGTGTGAATTCTTCCAAGAACTGGAACACAACGGGAGTCGGTCCTTCTAGAGAACCTGGTTTGTATGAATATCTGTCGGGTAATGCAGAAAAAGTGATGAAAAAAGGTTATCCTGTAGGGGCTTTCTGGTCCTATAGTTTTGCTGGATTGAACCATGAAAACGGTACTCCTCAATTCAATTTGTTAGAGGTGGCTGAAGATAAGCCTTATAATGGAGATCCGACGAGTTTCCTTGTGTATTCTGGGACGACAGAGCCTTATTTTACTGGAGGGGTGAATTTGAATGCTAGGTATAAATCTTTTACGTTGTCTACAATGTTCTCGTTGCTTTTAGGAGGACGCAAACGCCTTCCCTCTCCTTATGAAGATTTTAAGAATAAGATCTTTTTACCTAATGAAACTAAGAATGTTTCCAAAGATTTAGTAAAACGTTGGATGAAACCGGGAGATGAAGAATATACTAACATTCCTGCTTTAATTCGGAAAGATTATATGATGGAGGTTCCAACTGGTCAGGAAAATATGATAGAGATGTGGGAAAATTCGGATGTAATGGTCGTGAAGTCTTCTTTCTTGAGATGTTGTAATTTGAGCTTAGGATGGAGAATGAATCCGGAAATATCAAAAAAATTCGGGGTGTCAAATCTATCTTTAAATGCATCGGTTAGTAACCTTTTCGTAATTGCTTCCAAGCGTTTCAATGGTTTTGATCCTGAATTAGGGGATAGTATTATGCCCCGGAATTATTCTTTTAGTATTAATATTGGATTTTAAATTTAGAAGATATGAAAATAAAGATATTCATATTTGCAATTGTTCTTCTGTTATCCTCTTGTTCGGAGTTCTTAGAGCCTAAATCACCGAATGAATATATTCCGAAACACGCATCTGCATTAGACGAGATGTTGTTAGGATCAGCTTATCCTTCTTCTACAAGCGATCCATTGTTTGTTTTTCACAATATTTTAGATGATGATGTGAAAATAACAGATGAGAATGTTACTTGGGGAGAGGTTAATGTTAATCAGAGAGAGGCTTTTATGCAACTTTTTTCATGGCATCCGGATTTACAGATGACGATGAAAGATGCTGGTAATTATCAAAAGGTTTGGGAGACTTATTATAATTTGATCTTAGGTGCGAATGCAGCATTGGATTATATTAAAGAAGTTTCCGGAACAGAAGAGGATAAAGCTCACGTACAGGCTCAGGCGTTGGCATTAAGAGCTTTTTACTATCTGCAATTGGTGAACTTGTTTGGAGAGCCTTATACTTATAATAAAGAAGCTTTGGGGGTCCCTCTAAAATTAACCAGTGCTTTGAGTATCAGTTATGATAAGCGGAAAACTGTCGGAGAGGTATATGACCAGATTGTAAGGGATTTGGATGAAGCTGAAAAATATTTTTTGATGCTTCCCAAAGAAAAACAATTTTTGCCTAATTACCGAATCACATTACCTGCTGTTCAACTTTTGAAAGCTCGGGTGAATCTTTATATGAACAATCTTGAAGAGGCAGCAAAATATGCTAAGAATGTGATTGAAGATTGGGATTTTGCATTATATGATTTGCGCTCAATTTCTTATGATGGGGTTACGTTCCCTAATTACGTAACTTATGATAATCCGGAGACAATTTGGGCGTTTGGAAAAAGAAATGATCTTCTCAAGTTTACTCATGATTTGATGGGTGATTATGGTGTGAAGGATCATCGGGTACTTATAAATGCTTCAGATGAATTAGTTGATAATTATGAAGATGAAGGTGATTTACGTAAACAATTTTATCTCGTACCGGAATACGGTTATACTCCCGTGTGTTATTTGGCTGTAAGTAAATGTGTGTTCTTGGGAGAGAGTATTCCTTCTGATGATAAATTTATGTTGGCTCTGAGATTATCTGAAGCTTATTTGATTTTGGCAGAGGCAACTGCTAAAATAGATCCGACGATTGCGTTGAATGCGGTAAATGAATTGCGGAAAAAAAGAATATCAGAAGAGAAATATAAAGATAAATCAGGATTATCCGGGGATGAATTACTTGAGTTTGTAAGGAATGAACGTCGTCGGGAACTTTGTTTCGAAGGGCATCGTTGGTTTGATTTGAGGCGTTATGGAATGCCTAGTTTTACTCGTGTGTGGAAAGAAGGGGGTGTGGCAGCAAAATGGTTTACAATGGAGAAAGAGGATGCTGCTTATACATTACCTATTTCTAAAGAAGTAATGGATCGTAATCCGGGGTTAGTTCAAAATCGATTAGGTAATCCTAAATATTAATAGTAAGATGAAAATTATAAGTACAATATTCGTGGGACTTGCGTTGTTTTTGTTAAGTTCTTGTCATGAGGATGAAACATTGACTCCTCGTCCTTTAGAAATGGAATTACGTTATGAATTTCCTGAAGGTAATAATGCATGGGATCAAGATTTAGTTGAAATAGCCGATAAGTTTAAAACTTATCTGATATATAAAAATTTGGCAGAAGAAGATTTTGATCGTTCTTGGGTTGGATCTAGTGGAGGAGCGGTCCATGGTTCTCCTTTGAATGATGAACAAGCTGCTTTTTACGTGGATTTCATGAAGAATCATGTGTTTGCTTTTTTGATTCCGGAGTTGACAGATCGGATATTACCAATATATATTTACTTGGCTTATCATATGTATCTTGATTCTCCTTTGGGTGCTAGCCCGAGTACGACGAAATATGATGGTATGGACTTTTGGGCATTCTGCTTGGAAGGAGATGTGCCGGGACTACTTTATACCCGCATTGTTCGTCCACAAACTCCGGAAGAGTATATGGAAAGAAGAGGAATTATTTTAAAGGAAATTTTGCAGAGGATTGTTGCTAAAGGGAATATTGCTATTCCTTCAGAATTTGAGAATGATTTTGATTATGAGACTCAAATTGTTTACTTGGCAGGGTCTGAAAGTGATATAAATTATTATAAAACAAGAGGTTTCCCCGGACAAATGGGCCCAAAAAATTTCACGATTGCTCCATTAAAAAGTATTAGTAATACGTCAATGCAAAGGAATTTTATAGACTACATGTACTTAGCTATCCGGTATGAACGAGATGTAATTTTGAATCTTTATCCGGAAGATAAGTATCCAAAAATTATCAAGTATTATGATTTTGTAGTAAACTATTTAAAAAAGAATTATGAGTGGGACATAACAAAAATTGCTGTCCTTCCGGTACTAAATTAGTATTGTAAAAATATCACAAGTATGAAAATGAAATGGTTATTTTTCGTTAGCTTATTGCTGACGATAAGGGTAGTTTATGCCCAGTCAGAAGAGAGAAGTGCTGTTAAAGAACAAAAGGATTTAGATTGGTATAATTGTTCATTCGAGGCAGATCAAGTATACGGAGCAGCTATCAATAAAGCGTATCAGTTTTTGAAAGATAAGAAAGGAAAATCTAAGCCGATTGTTGCTTTGATTGGTGGGGGGATTGATTGGGAACATGAAGCTTTGAAAAATAATATATGGACGAATCCTAAAGAAAAACCAGATGGAAAAGATAATGATAGAAACGGGTATGTGGATGATGTGCATGGTTGGAATTTTTTAGGGGCGGCAGATGGACAGGTGATGGAAAAGTTGATGGTAGAGGGCGATAGAGAATTTTTACGTTTGAAAGATAAATATGATTCTTATTTTTTTGATGGGAAAAATTATTTCAAATATGTTGATGGTAAAAGGGTTGTGTTAGATCCTCCAGCAGATATGGATGAGTACAAATATTACCAATATATCGTGATGCCGTCATCTCGATTGTGTTCTGAGTACGGGAGTTTATTATTTGCTAACGTACTTAGAGAATACGTCCAGATATTTGATAAACAAATGAAAGATAGGAATCCGGGAAAGACGTCATTTACTGTAGAAGATCTTGTTGCTTGTGTTGATAAAAATAGTCCGAGAGATAGTCTAAGAGATATTGCGTTATATCTGATGGCATGGAGTATGAATCAGAAGAGAGGAGATGAGAAAGCTTGGGAGGGAACATATAATTATTACTTTAGCGACAAGGTTGAGAATAGAATGAAAGAAAGGTATGAACGAGTTTTGAAAGAGAATGGAACTGATTTGCGTAAAGAGATTGTCGGGGATAATTATATGGATATTAACGACAGAATATATGGTAATAATGTTTTATTAACTTTGAATTCGGAAATTAATACTATGGTAGCGGGAATTATAGCTGGGAAACGTGGAGTAGAGGGGCATAATAGTCCGATAGCAGAAAATGCTCAAATTATGAATCTGGTAGTTTCGGCAGAGAGTGGAGAACCTTATTTGAAAGATATGGCATTGGCAATACGTTATGCTGTCGATCATCAAGCGGATATCATATTGTTAGGCGAACAAAATACAGTTTATCCCAAAGAGCAGAAACAATGGATGATTGAGGCGATACGTTATGCTGAAAGTAAAGGGGTATTAGTTGTTGTTCCTACGTGGGATCTGTCCTTTGATGTGTCTCAACTCGTTTTTTATCCGAATCGTTGGATGGATGGAGGGAAGGATTTAACTAATTTACTGGTTGTTGCCTCGTCGGATAAGGCTGGTAATCCATCTATAGCATCAAATTATGGGGTTCAAGGCATTGATCTTTTTGCTCCGGGAATGGAAGTTTTTGCTCCTAATGTAGGGGATACTTACAAGTCTGCATCTGGACCTTGTTTAGCGGCGGCAACGGTTGCAGGCATTGCAGCTTTAATCAAAACATATTATCCACGATTAACTGGTAATCAAATTCGAGATGTGTTGTTGAAAACAGTTTCTTCTCGTAAAGGTGTGGAAGTTCAAAAGAATTGTCGATTAAATGGTCAAATGTCAGAAGATCTTTTCTTATTTGAGCAACTATGTCAGAGCGGAGGAATCGTGAATGCCTATCAAGCTCTTGTTGAGGCAGAAAGAATAGCCAAGTAAAATATGTGAAAATAAGGATGATGAAACGTAAATTATTGCTTATATTGTTTTTAATTGTGGCTTTTGGACTTCACGCTTCTTGGGGCCAACAGGGTAAATCTGTTATCCCTTATCGAATTGTTGGGGGGAAAATGATTATTGAAATGTTCGTGAATGGGAAGTTACAAAATTTTATTTTTGATACGGGAGGACAAACTTCCCTGTCTCCTGATTTATGTCAAGAGTTAGGATTGAAGATTGTAACAAAGATTCAAGTAAAGGACGCCAATAATCAGCCAGTGACTTATCCTGTTGTAGAATTAGGGTGTCTAGAAACCTCTGATAAAGGTATAAATTTTAAGGATATTCCTGTTTTACAAATGGGACATTTTTCTTTTGACTGTTTTGGGGTGGTTGGATTGATTGGGAGTGATCTGTTGGCAAATATGATTTTGGAAATAGATTCTAAGCAACAGAGAATTACTATCACGACGGCAGAAAAACAGACAAATGTTTCTTTACGTAAATCAGTCTCTTTTGTTGAGGAGGGAGTGATGCCGATTATTGAATTGCAAGCAGGATTGGGAAATGGGATAAAGGTATTATTTGATACCGGAAGTTCTGGGTTCATCAGTTTGAAAACAAGTGATTATGAACGCTTATCTACTTCTTGTGCATTTGAGAATGTTATAGAAGGTTATGGAGAGGGAGGGCTTGGAGTTGCAGGTGTTGCAAAAGCTAATGTGATTCATCGAATTCATTTCCCTCTTGTCTCATTTGCGGGAACTCGTTTCTGTCATGTGTTTGCTGAAACCTCAGATGCCCCTTATACATTATTGGGGATGAAATTATTAGATTATGGGAAGCTTACTATAGATTATTCTCGTCATCGTTTTTATTTTGAAGCGTATACACAGGAGAATGACTTGGGGCAGAGGTTCCCGGATTTTAGAGTGCGTGTAAAAGATGGAAATCTTGTTGTATCAGCCGTATGGGGAAAGATGAGGGATATTCTTTCAATTGGAGATAAGGTGTTGAAAATCGATGGGAAACAGACAGGGAATTATGATTTCTGTGAAAGTATAACACAAGGGATTCCGGAATTAAAAGGAAAAAAATCTGTAAAAATGACCATACAGACTGAACAAGGTGAAAAAGTAGTTCGTTATAAAAAGAAATAATGATATGAAGAAGATATTTGTATTAATATGTTGTATTTTTTTGTTCTTTAGCGTGTTTTCTCAGTCTAAGAATACATCGGTAGAGGTTCTTGATTATCGTACCGTTGATGGTAAAATTGTATTGGAATTGTTAGTTAATGACATAAAGGCAGATTTCGTTTTAGATATTAACGGGGCTAATGCCGTTCTGCCCGAATACGTGGAAAAATTGAAAATCGATCAAGAGGTACAAAAATCATTATCTAACGTGACAAAAACTAGAGGAATAGAGGTTATTAAAACGATGAAAATAAATAAAATTTCTTTTGGAAATAATATTTTCAGGAATGGTTTTCCTGTACTTGTATTGAAAGATGCTCCTTATCTTAGAAAATTAGGAGTAGCAGGCACTATCAACGCTCGTTTGTTTCGGGGTACAACGATAACGTTAGATGGCAAACGACAGAAAATTACAACTTCAATCCCCTATCGCCCTCCTTACATGAGGTTGGATTATCGTGCTGATTGTGTGTTAGAAACAGATGAAACATTACTTTGTCCGGTTACGATTAATGGGAAAAATTATTCTTTTGTCTTTGATTCATGGTGTGAAGATGTCATTGCCATGTCTTCGGAAGATTTTGCTTTATTTACAGGGGAAAAGGCTGGGCAGGAGTTGAATATTAATTTGGGATATGAGGCTCCGATAAAGACTGAGCAAGTAAAAGTTGCAGATGAATGTCTATTTGTTAAGAATATGATGAAAAATGTTCTTATTCCAGAAAATGAGAGTTTGCAACGTTCCGTTTTAGGGATAGGATTATTAAAGGAAGGAATATTATCAATTGATGTACGTCGTTCGAGAATGTACTTCCAACCTTATGATCTGGTGAAAATTGAAGATGAATTGATTCCCAAAGATTTGAATGTGAAAGTTGAATCCGGAAAGTTGAATCCGATTACAGGAGAATATTTTTTGGAGCATGTTTTTGATTATAAAAAAGGGGGAGATTTTGTTTTAAAAGGAGATAAGCCTGTTGTTATTGATTTCTGGGCATCTTGGTGTGGACCTTGTATGAAGATGGTTCCTTTCATGGAAAAGTTAGCAGCCCAATATAAGGATCAGGTGATTTTTTATAAAGTAAATGCAGATGTAGAAAGAGAATTATGCCGGATCTATAATATAGAGGCTTTGCCTACGTTCTTTTTTATTCCGGTTGGAGGAAAACCGATAGTTGAAGTTGGTGCTAGACCAGAGAATTTTGAAAGTATAATTCAAGAGCAGTTATTAAAGAAAAATTGATATTGAAAATCATAAAAAGAGGACTGAATGTCCTAAAATCCTGTTTGTATGTGTAGACTGCTCTCTTGTGTAGAGGGAGAGATTAGATGATTGTAAGGGATGTTGAGGAGTGGTAGTCGTCTCGAATGGGACTTAGGAAAAGTTCTCTTTTTTGTTTGTCACTTTGTCAGTGCGGTCGTAACAATGCGTCAGTTCTGAACGTATATCACAGGTTGGTACGTAGTTTGTATTGACATATTATAGAATGTATAAATTGTAAAAGTATGGCCTATATAGATTACTATAAGATTTTAGGGATTGATAAAAGTGCTTCACAGGATGATATCAAGAAGGCTTTTAAGAAACTGGCCAGAAAGTATCATCCGGACTTGAATCCGGACGACCCGAATGCTAAGCAACGTTTTCAAGAGATTAACGAGGCAAACGAGGTATTGGGTGATCCGGAGAAACGGAAGAAATATGACCAATATGGAGAGAACTGGAAACATGCCGACGAGTTCGAGGCCCAGAAACAACATTACCAGCAACAAGGTGGTGGAGGTTTCGGGAGTGGAGTCCATTGGTCGTCGGAAGGCGGTTTTTCCGGAATGGGCGGGGATGGCGAGTTTTCGGACTTCTTCGAGTCGTTATTCGGCTCCCGTCGGGGTGGAGGACGTTCTGCCGCATTCCGGGGACAGGACTACAATGCCGAATTGCATTTGTCATTCCATGATGCCGCACAGACACACAAACAAGTGTTGTCTGTAAATGGTAAAAATATACGTATTACCGTTCCGGCCGGGGTGGCTGACGGGCAAACGATTAAATTGAAAGGACAAGGCGGACCCGGTGTAAACGGGGGACCTGCGGGAGACTTGTATATCACATTCGTGATCGCGGAAGACCCCGTGTTCAAGCGTTTAGGAAACGATCTGTACGTGACGGCTCCTTTAAACTTGTACTCGGCTGTTTTAGGAGGAGAACAGGTGGTGGATACGATGAATGGTAAAGTGAAATTAAAGGTAAAACCCGGAACACAGAACGGGGCGAAAGTAAGGTTGAAGGGAAAAGGTTTTCCCGTCTATAAGGAAGAGGGAAAGTTCGGTGATCTGATCGTGACTTATTCTGTGGAGATTCCGACAAATTTGACGGAAAAACAGAAAGAGTTATTCCAGGAATTACAAAAACTTAGCTAAAGGGAAGAGTTATGGAAACAGATTTAATTATAGTTAGGGAATACTGTCAGAAAAGTCACGTGGATCCGTTGTTTATCGTGTCTCTGGAAGAAGATGGACTAATTGATATTCAGGTTGTCGATGGTGAACGCTACTTGCTTGGTTCGCAATTACAGGACTTGGAACGATTTGTCCGGTGGCATGAAGATTTGTCTGTCAACACGGAAGGAATCGGTGTTATCCACGAGTTGATGGGACGTATGCACGAAATGCAACAGGAACTGAAGCAACTGCGACGAGAAGTCCGATTACTTCGAACGAACTATTTGGAAGAAATACTGTAATGCTTGATCAAGCATTACAGTATTTCTTAGTTTATCTACCTCTGCGTCTGACCCAAATAAAAATAGCCAAGAAAATGAGTATGGCCGATAGCACTCCAATTAGTCCTATCTTGGCAATATTCATTCCGGTTTGTCCGATATATACTTTATCATCAGGGGGTGTCGGACGTCTAATATCAATGGGGGCCTCTTCTGAAGATAACCAGAAGAAAGAGCCTAATACAAATATGTAATTCTGGGCTCTGATCCCTTTCCTCCATTTTTCAATATCTCCGTTGCTAATACAATCTGCATCTCCCATAATGATAATGCGTTGTTCGTTTCCTCCGATTTTTCTAGATAATGCTAGGGTTGTTACGTATGATTGTTCTATTTCACCTTTTCCCGGGTTGAAACTCACAGTATCATCCACGAAATTAGTTGTTTCTAATTCATTCCAACTTCCCGTGGTATCGCTTTTGAATAGAGGAGTTACTTTATAACCCTTATCTGTAGTATATTTTAACCCGGAGCATCCTGGTAAGGTCAATGCGTATTCTCCTTTAAGCATATTATTGAAATAGAATGAAATATCTCCGACATCTTTGGTCGCTTTAGCTACAATCAAGTCTGGAGCAAAATCTTCTGTTGGCTTTACCAAGCATCCCGGCATGAATTGAACCCCGAATTGTTCAATGATAGGATTCATATTTTGCTGCTGTTTAGGTTCTCCGGCGATTAGCAAATTGCCACCTTGTGATACATATTTGTTTAATGTATTCATTTCTTCCGAGGTAAAAGGTTTTCGTACATCTGCAATGACCAAAATACGGATATTGGATGGTATATCTTGTTGCAAATCAACTTCAGCGACACCAAATCCTTGATTTACTAAAGAACTCCGGAAAGGTTTGTCTTGTGCGAAATGGCTATATTCTCGGTCTCCATTTTTAGAACAACTTCTTTCCCCGTGCCCTTTTACAAAACCGACAATGGGTAAATCCATGACCAGACGTTTAAAAGCAGAGGAGATTTCTGACTCTCCGGGGAATATTCTGAAATCATCATATACACGTAAAAAGGATTTTTTTCCGTTTTCCCGTTCTAACAAGCGTACAAAACGATTGCCTTCACCAGATAAGTCGATGGTCTTTCTAATTTCCTCCGGTGTTTTGATTTTATTCGTGTCTAGATCGAGAACCATCGCAATTTTTTTCATTTGCTCTCGTAATGAAAGACCGGGGTATCGTAGCCCTAATGAACGGTTATTAACCGTGTCATAATAATAAACATATTCCATTTCGAGTTCGGGCTTGAAACGTCGGTACATTTTGAAACGATTCATGTCTCCTTTTACGGCTTTCGGGAGGCCGTAATATACAAATCGGTCGAGAACATTTACATAAGTTGTAATTTTTAAGCCTCCGTCCATTTTATTCATAACCTCTTGGCTATTCGGGGTGAGGGTTCTTGCTTTTGTGCGGGTGGCATCATAGAATCCCATTAGTTGGGGACGAGAACTGAGATAACCCAAGAACATAGCAATTAAAAATACCCCGATATATTTTCCCCAGGCGATAACCCAACTGGTTTTCTGGCGGATTACTTGTAGGCGCATGATCGTCAGTACGAGAAAAAGGGCTGTTACGATAACGAAATAGATCACGTCTTCACTGCATATTAACCCGTTCACGAATTCATCTGCCCTTCCGTTGATCGACAACCAATAGGTGATGTCTCTCACGAGTTCAATGTCTTGCCATACACCGCGAACGAGGCTTAATGCGGCAAGTATCGCTAACGTCCCCATGGCAGAAACGACTTGATATGACGTTAGGCTGGACATGAAAAGTCCGATGGCGGCATAAGAACAGATAAGCAGGTAGAGACCCAGTAATCCTGATAGTACGGCTATCCCGTCGAAAGCTTTAATCGTGCATGCTGAAAAAATCACGTAAATCGATAAAATACCGATTAATGCCAGCCCGTAGATCATCATGGCGAGGTATTTGCCTAAAACGATTTCACGGTTAGTGACCGGGGAAGAATAAAGTAATTTGATGGAACCATTGCTTAATTCCCGGCTCATCAGCCCCATGGTCAATAATGGGATGTACAGATACAGGTATTGTTGGATGTTGGTAAATAGTCCATATATACCGCCGAAGGTGAAAAGAGAAACATCCTCTAATTGATATTCTAAAGCTTGACTTCTCACTGACATTCCAAAAACTCCCGTGAAAAGAATACTGGCTTGGAAGGTAAATACAATAATAATTAACCAGGCAACTGGCGAATAGAACAGGGTTTGTAGTTCTGTTTTCGCTATTTTGAGTATCATTTTCATTGATTCAATTTTATATCGTTTTGTTATTTTTTTGATAATTCTGCGAATACGGTGTCCATAGAACTCTTTTCCAGATTGATTTCATTTAGGCGCCATCCTTTCGTGACGCTTATTTCAACAATGCGTTCGGCGATGTCTGATCGGTCTACGAAACGTAGTCTGTATCGGGGACCTCCTAATTCTTCTACATGGGTAATACCCGGAATATTTTGTAGCTCTGTTATTCCTGGTTGCGTTATGAGAGAAACGATTAAAGAGTTCGGTTCAATATAATTATCAAACTCGTCAACCGTTCCGGAAAAAACAAGGGTTCCTTGTTCGATCATGTAAATGAAGTCGCAGGTGGCCTGTACTTCGGGGAGTATATGTGTAGATAAAATAACCGTTCGATCTTGTGCGATTTCTTTGATTAGATGGCGAATTTCTACGATTTGGTTGGGGTCTAGCCCGTTTGTTGGTTCATCGAACACCACGAAATCCGGGTTGTGAATGATAGCTTGCGCTATGCCAAGGCGTTGTTGGTAACCTCCCGACAAGTTACGGATTAGTCGTTTTTTGAAGTGTGATATACCACAGCGGACAGTAACTTCATCAACGGCTTGTTTCACTTTGTTTTTGGGTACATACCGTAAATTGGCACAATGAATTAAATACTCCTCCACGGTTAAGTCCGGGTGAAGAGGAGGTTGTTGTGGTAAAAATCCGATATGCCGTTTGGCTTCTACGGGGTGTTCCCGCATATCAATTCCTTTGATAAAAACTTTTCCTTCTGTTTGTTTTAGTACGCCACACATGATATTCATGGTGGTTGATTTACCGGCACCGTTCGAACCTAATAGGCCGTAAATACCATTTTTAGTGATTTCGAAATTTATATCCCGAATCGCCCATTGTACGCTGTAGCGATGAGATAAATTCTCAACTTTTACAATAGAATTTTCCATACAGTGTGATTTAATACAATAATGAAGATTCAAGGGGGAGAAGAATAGAATTTTATTCTTCTCCCTATATTGATGATTGTAGTTAGTATTTCGTGTTAATAAGGTGTTATAGTTTACCGTTATTTACATCCCTAAGTTTTAAATCAAGAGTTTTTAATAATTTGGGATTTCCGTTTTTGATCTCTTTCTGGCTGGCAATTGCTTTTTCCAAAATGCTCTTTGCATCTTTGGGACTGCCTATTCTTGCTAGTAAGTCAGCTGCGGAGATGGCCGTTCGGAAGTTGAAACGATTTAAATTGAAGGCATAATTAATCCATTGGCGGCATAAATCTCTTGTTTTTTTGTCAGAAGGAGAAATTCGCCAAAAGTATTCTGTCCAATCAATAATATTTTGAGTTGAGACTTCTCCAGTTTCTATAATTTTTTGTACAAAAAAGTTTAATTCTCCTTTCTTTGTATTCTCAGTTTCTTTCAGGCCTTTTTTTAGGCCTTTGAGAAATAAGTTTTTATCCTCTTTGAGTAAAGAATCTACATGATTGCTTCGGATTAGATTATCCATGTATGTAACCATGCTTTTTTTAAATTCTTCAGGGTGAACCCGGTTCTTCGTCCAGAAACAAAGTTGATTGTATTCGGGTGTTGCGAAAAATACCCCTCGTCCCCTAATTATTTTTAAATCACCATCAAGTAATCTTCCGGCATAGTTGGCAAACCTTGCTTTTAGCTGGAGTAATTCATTAAACCATTCTTGGTTCCCTTTTTCAATACTTTCTTTTAAGAAAGTTGAAATCGTGTATTGAACCGGGAAAACAATATTGAAAGAATATTCTTGAACAAACTTTTTGTCAGAATATTTTTCCGTGTGACTGAATTTTACAATTTCATCAATAAGACGAATTAGAAGATCTTTATCGTAAAGAGAAATTTCGTCAATCAATTTATTGTTGACATCAATCAACTCTTCAGTAGGTAATGCTTTTAGATAGAGATTCAGGGCTGTTGGCTTATTCTTTGGGTTGGCGGATTGGTAATAATCAAATAGCAATTCCCTATCTGCAGTTCCGTTCTTTATGGCTGTCATCATATTATCAATTCCTCCATAGCGGGCATACATGGAAACCATTTTAGCTTCTGCAATAAAACCGTCAACATCCTTTGCTCCGACAACTTTATGAATGACTCTTCCACTTCCGTCAATAAAGAAAAAAGTGGGATAACCTGTCACTGGATAATTCTTCACAAATTCTTTACCTGCGGGACTCTCTGCATCAATCTTGTAATTGATAAAACGCGAGTTGTAATATTCCCCCAGCTTTTCTTGGGGAAACACGTTTTCTGACACGTGCTTGCAAGGGCCGCACCATTTCGTGTAGACATCTATAAAAATGGTTTTATTCTCGGCTTTGGCCTTGGTTAGCATTTCACTCCATGTTCCTGATTCAAATTTTACTCCTTGAGCATGGCAAGTGATATAAGCTATAAAGATAAGGGAAAATAAAAGTATAATTTTTTTCATAATCTATTTATTATAGTTTACCATTATTTACGTCTTGTAATTTGAGTTCCAGATTACGTAATAATTTGGGATCCTCATTTTTAATTTCTTTTTGACTTGCGATAGCTTTCTCCAGTATTACTTTTGCGCCTTTGAAGTTGCCTATCCTGGCTAAGAAATCAGCGGCTGGGATTGCCACTTTCCCATTAAAACGGTTTACATTAAAAGCATAGTTTACCCATTTGCTGCATAATTCTTTTGTCTTTTTATCGGAAGGGGAAAGTTTCCAGAAGTAATCAGTCCAGTTAATGATATTATGAGTTGTTACATTTCCTGCCTCAAAAATCGATTGTGCGAAAAAAATCATTTGTCCTTTTATGCCGTTTTCTTTTAGCATATTTAAAATCCGGTTGTCCCCTTCCTTGATTAAGGAATCTACGGGGTTTTCCTTGATTAATTGATCCATGAAACTAATTAATGTTGTTTTAAACTCTTCTTCATTTACTCGGTTCTTGGTCCAGAAACAAAGTTTATTGTATTCCGGTGTTGCGAAGAATAAGCCTCTACCTCGTATAATCTTTAAGTCTCCATCCAATAGTTTTCCTCCCCCGTATATTCTTCCTCCATAATTTGCGAATCTTTCCTTTAATTCTAGTAATTCGTTAAACCATTCAACGTTGCCTTCCTCGATACTTTTATTTAAAAATGTGGTAATATCATATTGAACCGGAAAAACAATGCAAAAGGCAAATTTCTCTGCGTATTTCCCATCAGAAAACCTACCGTCGTTGCTAGCTTTTACAATTTCATCTGCTAACCGGATCATGAGCTCTTTGTCATAGAGGGAAATCTCCTCAATTAATTTATTGTTTTCGTCAATTAACTCTTCTGTCGGAAGAGCCTTTAAGTAAAGGTTCAATGCAGTAGGTTTATTCTGCTTGTTAGCGGAAGTGTAATAATCATATAGTAATTCTTTACTGGCAGTTCCATTTTTGATGGCGGCCATCATGTTGTCAATGCCTCCATGACGGGCATACATGGAAACCATTTGAGCCTCCGAAATAAAACCGTCAACATCTTTTGCCCCGACAACCTTGTGAATTGTTCTGCCATCCCCATCAATAAAGAAAAAGGTCGGATAACCCGTTACCGGATAAGTTTTCACGAATACTTTTCCTTCCGGACTTTCGGCATCTATTTTAAAATTAATAAAATGTGCATTGTAGTATTCCCCTAGTTTTTCTTGTGGGAATACGGTTTCGGACACGTGCTTGCAAGGTCCGCACCATTTGGTGTAGACATCGACGAAGACGAGTTTATTCTCCGCTTTTGCCTTTGCGAGCATTTCGCTCCATGCCCCGGTTTCAAATTTTACACCTTGCGCATAGCTTGCTAGGCAAGCTACCAACACAAATAGGAATGATAATACAATTTTTCTCATGATTTACTTTATTTTATGGTTGAACATCTTATTTACCTGTAAAGGCGAAGTTTGATTTCCATGCGGAACGTTCCGGGCAATTATTTAGAATCCAGCGGATTCGTTGGGATTGCTGTAAACTGATAGAACGATGGGTGCCGAGAGGATCATCCATGATATTCTCGGCTAGGAAGAAACAATCTTTGACAAGTTTGTATGCCGTTGTATTCTTCTTGTATCCTTCTGCATCATTTCCGAAATATTTCTGCGTGTCTGTACAGTAATCTTCAGGAATACCTCCACGTTCTTTCCAGGTTGGAAGTAGTCCTAGGTAATATCCAAAAGCGTTTACCAGCTCATTTTCCTTTGTGGCTCCAAAACTTCGTACCATGGAATAAATTGATTGAAGTTTATACAATATGCCGACTTCATTAGGTGCTGGACTCCATTCCATCGGAACGGGAGATAGGTTTAGACCTTTCGGCTGTTCTGTAACATCTGTTCCTGTTGCGATATAGCGAGGGATACATTGAGTGGTAATAGTATTGTAAAATGTCTTGTATTCCATGTTCCGGTCAGAAATTAGCCACACGTTTAAATATTGATTGTAAGGCCATAACGCTTTTTGGATTTCAATAAATGTTTTATATTGATCCTTGGTTTCGTCTGTAATTTTATCAACATATATTCGATTGATTCCCGGTTCGTGCAACTTGTTTCCATAGGGATCATATTCGGCAGCCTTAAATCTGATTTTCGTGTCAACTCCGGTGGCATTCGTGCTGACTGCTCCTGAAAAAGTATGATTTATTTTATCAAGTAAAAGATGTATTCTTTCCATGGGAACCTCACCTCCGTATCCCGTAATGTCATCGTTGGATTGAATGAGATGGAATACGATTGGAATAGTGATCTCCGTGTAAGAATTTAAAACAGAAGGATCCGTAACGGTGAAAGTAACGGTGTTTGATGAGAGTTCTTGCCCTTTAATTTTAGCTTTCACTTTTATCTCTTTTCCTATCAGGGATTTGTCAGAGGTAGAAAATACTTTTTGTAGGTTTTCTCCTGATGAAGAATGATATTCTATTTGTGAATGATCCACCCGGCTATCCTCTACCTCAAATCCGTCTTCTGTGATAAGTAACGGATTGAACTCAAGTTGGGCTTTCCCGTCTGCTAACACTTGATAATGGCTCATACGTAATTTGATCTCTTTGACTTGACTCATATCAACCATTCCCATTTCCTGAACGTCATATTTATCCGGGCTGCATGATGTGATACAACCGGTAAAAATTGCCACGAGGGTATATAAAATTCTTTTCATGTTTTTAAATTTAGAGGTTAAAGATTAATCTCATCCCATCCCGGATTTTGTATCATTTTTTTATTCTTTTCCATCTCACTTTGTGGAATAGGGAAACAGTACCGGTAATCATCAGGTTCCAGCACGTATAGCGTGCCGTTGACGATTCTCTCCATTCTGGTTTCTGTGCGTTTCATATCGAGCCACCATGCGTCTTGTTCGTGATAGAATTCAAGTTTTCGCTCTTTCAGAATTTCGTTTAGTAGATCAGATTCTGTATAGGAGTTCTCTATGTCAAGATAACGGCCAGTTTTAAAAAAATCCAAGGCATCTTTTGCTTCAGTTGTTTTTCCTAACCGATAGAGTGCTTCCGCTTTGATTAATTGAGTTTCTGCGCTTCGGAAAAGCATAACGATACCTCCTGTCACCCACCACGGACTTGAACTTGCTGAAAGATTATATTTGTCATATATAATACTACCATCTGTTTTTGTCCTGAAAAAGGTCGTTTTCCTGACATCATCATCTTTATATAAGGTGTATAATTCTGGTTCCGGATAAGCATTGGCTTGTGATGTTGTGGAAGTTTGGTAATATACTCCTGCGACATCCACGATTTGTGAGTTAAACCCGTCAACCATACGGAGATAAAACTCGTCATTCGTAAACGCCTGTAAGGCAGGAGCATCAAAAATGGCATTATAAGTTTCTTGATCACGCACGAAAGAACGTCCTGTCATGGCTTTATCTGCGTGGTCTATCGCATTTTGCCAATCGCTTTCTTCCGCAGCAGCGGACATGGCTTTATAACAGTATATGCTGGCCAACATTCCATGAATAAAACGGGGTTCGTAGGCACAATTCCAAGTCGTGGAAGGGGTACGATCCATCAAAGATAAAACTTCTTGACAATCATCGAGAATTTGTTTGTAAACTTCTGTCTGGCTTTTACGCTCGGGCATGGCGTTTCCCGGATCCTCGTATGGTTTTAAATATACAGGCACCCCGTATTCATTTTTCTTGTAAGGAGAAAAATATTGTAATAACTTGAAGTAAGAATAAGCTCTCCATACCAAAGCTTCTCCTTTGACATAATCCCTTAAACGTTCATCCTCTCCTTCTGCGGTTGTAATTCCCTGTATAATCATATTAATCGGTCCGAGGAAAGAATAATAACGATTCCAGATTCCGTCGGCTGTTCCCATCCAGGTCAGCGTATTCACCGCGCTTGTCTTGTATTCTCCTAACGTTGCGTCATAATAAGAACTTGAATTTTTATTGATCGTGAGTTCTCCTGAACGGTAAGCGAATACAGACCCGACATTAAAATTGGGGTATATAAAATAACCTCCCAGTACCGGTTTTTGACTACCGTCAACCGTCTTTAACAGTCTCATATAGCTTGCCAGTAGATCCCTGTAATCTTCGACAGTACTTACGACCCGGATATTTTCCGGTTTTAAATCTAAGAACTTGTCACAACTTTGGACAAAAAACAGACTTGTCAATGCAATAAGTATATATATCTTTTTCATGTCATTGATTTTTAAAATCCTACGGATAATTTGATGTTATATTCCCTTGATGTCGGGTACGAGAATGATCCTCCGGTTCCAACGTCTAGTCCTTTATACTTGGTAAAAGTGAATAGATTATAAGCATTGAATGAGAGAGCCATGTTTTTCATACCGAATCGTTGTGCAACTTCTGCCGGTAGCCTGTAACTGATTGCGATATTGGATAGACGGAGATAGTCCCCTTTTTCATATTTCTCTGATATGGCATATCCGGACCAGTAATCATTTCCAGAGGTTACAAAACGGGCGACATCTGTTACATCTCCTCGTGTTTTCCAAAAAGTCAAATAACGGCGTTCCCGATTCGTCCCCGAAACACTTAGATCACTGGCATATCCAATGGCAGCTTGACCTGCATTTCCCCAATTATTAGGAGCGTTCTGTAAATCATTAAAGGAAGGAATGATATGTCCAACCTTGTAACTCCATTGCGTTGAGAATTCTATATTTTTATAGCGGAAGTAAGTATTGAATCCGCCCACGTATTTGGGATTAGAACGTCCCAAATATTGCATGGACGGGCTGAAATAATCCGGAAACATACTTGCATCTCGATCAAAAGACACGTAGTCCGGAACCGAGTTTAGAGAAGTTACTGCACCACTATTCAAATAAGTTTGTTTGTTCGATTCGGAAAGGTTGTCCCATCTGTCCAGTAGTTGAGCGTATGCTCGTTTCCCGTCAGGTGTGAGGTAGTAACGTGGATTTCCGGTTAAAGGATCGACTCCTGCCGTTTTCCAGCCATAAATGGAACCGGTTTCTTTCCCAATCACGTTTACGACACCTCCTTTTAATACGCTTGAGGAAATGGCATCTTTATAAGATTCATAATCATGTTCAGAGCGGATAATGATATTCTTATTCCGGGCAATGTTTCCGGAGGTACTAAACGTGAGATCTTCCCGGTTAATCCATCGGATATTTAAGAAAAATTCAATACCACTATTCTCCACGGTTCCCCCGTTAGCTTTTACGCTCGATCTTCCGGTAGAAATAGGGATGCTTAAATTTTCCAATATGTCCTCTGTCCGGTTATTATAATAATCCATGGTAAAATTGATTTTACCCTTGAACAAACCGAGGTCTATACCGAAATTCCGATCCAGTTTCTTTTCCCAACCCACGGATGGATTCGGGTAAGTAAATCCCGTGGCGAAACGGTTACCTTCATACATATCACTACCTATCGTGATCGTGGAGAATGGATAAGCGGTCCTGTCTATATTCCCGGTGTACCCGTATGAACCGCGGATAGACAATTCGGTAACAATATCATTTTTGAAAAATTTCTCATGATGTAAGTTATACCTTAAGCCCAGTGACCATAAAGGAGTGAAACGGTTTGCGTCACCAATGGCATCTGCACCATCTGCCCGGTAGTTGAAATTCAATATATAACGATCTTTATACCCGTAACGGAAAGTCCCTAAAAATGATACGGTTCGATCTTGTCCGGTTGATGTGTTAAACATATTCCCGACTTGTGCGCGTAAAGTTTCATAACTAACTTCATTTCCGAAATCCGGAACTCCCGTGATTCGATAATCCCCGTAATACATGGGGGACGTGTAACCGAAATTATTGAATTTTTTAGAGGTAATTTCGTTCGCTACCAGAATGCTGAATAGGTGAGCTTTTTTAATGTTAAATGAGTAGTCTATTTGATTTCTGATCGACCAGTTGAAATTTTTTCCTGAAGACTCGGAAAGTTCTCCATTATTGTATTGTGCCGGGAGAACGGCATCCGATCCTTTATATATCTGCTTGGCAAAAGTCTCCTTGTTATACGAGGTATAAGTGCCTGCCTCTATTTCCGTGGTGGTCGTGTTATAACTGGCTCCTTTACGAATAATGGAAGAAATAGTAAGTCCCGGAATAATATCATAGCGGACATTAAATGTCAGGCTGGCATCCAATCCATCTTGTGATTGTTTGGTTTCTTTTAATTCTTGGAGGATATTGAAAGAATCATATTTGTAACCGGATGCGGTTGTTTCCGTGTAGTTCGTTCCCAGGTAACTCAGATCGGCAGCGTATTTCCCGTTCTCGTCGTAAGGACGTTCGTACGGGTTGGCGAAAATGGCATATTTAAACGGATCAACGGCAGAGGCGTGGTCCCTACTTTTCCGGATGTTTGCAGATAGGTCAACTGCAAGAATTAAGTTTTTAATCGGGCGATAGTCCAGTTTCATTAAAATACCGGCATTCGTGTATTTATTGGAAAGCAGGATGCCATTCTTTTCTTGGAAATTAACAGAGGTGTAATAGGTCATTTCATCAGATCCCCCTCGTATGCTGATATTATGAGAGTGAGAATGTGCCGTGCGGAACAATACCTTGAACCAATCCGTATTCGTGTTCTTCAAACGATTAATTTCTGTGTTATATTTATCTTGAGTGATATACCCCTCTAACAACTGTTTATAGAGATAACCACCTCGTCCGGTCCAGTTAGAAAAACTTAACCCGTAAGTTTCCAGTATATCCTTCTCGTATTGCAATTTTTCTCGTGAATTCATGAAATCCATGTGTAATCTGGGAGCTTCTGCCAAACTGTAATTCCCCGTATAATTGAATTGGGTCTTTGACCGGAATCCTTTCTTGGTCGTGATCACGATGACCCCATTAGCTGCCTTTGCTCCGTAGATGGCCGCCGCGGAAGCATCTTTCAAGATGGTTACCGATTCAATATCTTCCGGCATAATATTCCCAACGCCATCTTGCATGATGGTTCCTGCATAATCTCCGGTGTTGTTCTCCGGCACCCCGCTCATGAGAGGAAGACCATCCACGATCCATAACGGCTCTGTCCGTCCGGTCAAATTATTCTCCCCTCTGATCGTGATCTTCGCACGAGTTCCGGGCGCTCCGGATAAGGTGGTACTATTTAATCCGGCAATAGTTCCTTCCAGAATCCGGTCGATAGAAGAGATTCCTTGACTACGCAAGTCTTTTGCCGTGATCACGGAAGCACTTCCGGTCATGTAATCCCTCTTCACCGTTTCCATTCCGGTTACGATAACTTCGTCTAGTTCGGCCACGTCCTCTTCCATAGTCACGTTGACGAATTGCTCCCCTTCGACTTCTCGTTGCACGGGTTTCATCCCGATAAAGGTGAAACTTAAAATATTCTTTCCTTGTGGAATGTTGATTTTAAACCGCCCGTTCGGGTCGGTTACCGTCCCCAGTACGGAACCTTTCAGGACAACGGCTACCCCCGGTAGGGTAGCTCCCTGCTTGTCCTTCACGACCCCGTTCACCATACTTTGTATCGCTTGGGCGATATGATCCACTGTTTTCTTTTTTAGAATGATGATTTTATCCTTGATCGTGTACGTTAACCCGAAAGGGGTTAAACAGACTTTTAATGCGGAATCCAGAGTTACGTTTTTTAGCTCCACGGAGATTTTTTTGTTCGTATCAATCTCCTTGGAATTATACATGAAATCGTATTTTGTCTGATTCTTGATCTCTTTCAATATTGTTGGTAGATTTGAATCTTTTAAAGACAAGGTTAATTTCGTGCCTTCTGTTATGGCATTTGCCGATAATGTGGTGAAAAGTATTGTCAGGGAGATAATCGAAAATTTGAGATGATTTTCGAATCTCTTGAAACAATTACTTGTATGATATATTTTTTTCATGGTAATTATGCTTAGGAATTGAACAATATGCCTATCTTATCTGTTGTTCCGAAAAACTTCGAGGGAACTTGACGTCCATGATGATAGCGGGATTTACCGGGTAGGTAATGCCGTTTATCGTCTCGGTACTTTCCGGGATGATCGTTTTAATGCGGATAACCCCTTGCAAGCCATTTCCGGTTTGAACGAAAACAAAGCAAGGCGTTGTCGTCCCGATAGGCAGGGAAGTTTTTGCTTCCGAGAAATTGAACACGAAATCTTCTTGAGTGGCCAAAGCATCGAAGTCCGCATCTGTGAAATTTTGTGGTGCAGGCATGTATTTCGTGTGGCAAGGTAGGTCAAAACTATAGTCAAACAAGCTTTCACTCTGGAACGTGTTGTGCCATAATAAGGCTCTCATTTTTATGGGCGATTCAAAATAGATAGCTTGATTTTCCTCGTCGTAGGCGAGGGCAATATCAATTCCTTTTTTTGTAGATTCCGCGAGATCTCGATACAGGTTGGCGGAATAAACCTGTTGAGTTGAACTCAACAAAAATGAAGTTGCCCGCAGGTAATCCGGTTCGCTGTGAGCGATACCTTCCAAATCCGTGTACTCTACTTTATCAAAAAGAGCCTCTAGCTTGATATTCTCGTAAGAGTTTACCAACCCGATCTCTTTCCGGATGTCAAATGGTTTTAGACTTCCCGTGTATGTGCCTTCAATCGGTCCGCCGAAACTGGTTGTACATTTGAACGTGATCGTGTAAACTTCTCCCTCTTGGGAAATGTTCACTTCTCCTTCTGTCAATTCATTCGGTGTCGTGCTTGATCCCGACGTGTAATCCACGCTAGAATATCCTTTAAAGGAATATTCATCCCGGTTGGGCGAGTAGGTATATTTTCCCAGGGCGATTTTGTCTGTTTCCGGGGAGGCTAACCGCAGGCAGATGCAGGCCCCATTCCCGCGTGCGTCTTTGGTTAGGTCACTTAATACAAAACCGTGTTGATAAAGTCCGATCAGGAAATTTCCGGTTTGTTTTTCTTTTACTTCAGCACTGAATCCCTTTATCAGATCTGTTTGTTCCCCGTCTTTCCCTTGATAACGATCTTCAAAAGTATAGTCAGAGACGGCAATCACGGTATGGTTATTATCGTGATAAATCGCACCTTGTTCCAAAGGGTAAGTCTCCCCGTAGAAACTGATCCGGCTTGTGGTCGATAACTCGTTGTCCTTGTCCGAACAGGATGGGCAACTGGTCAATGCAAGTAGCATTGCGGTTAATATTCGACAGTTTTTTTTCATAAAGTTGTAGTTAAAAATTTGCATGTTTATGATTATCTCATAAAACGATCGTTTTATAAAGCACTTAAGTTCAGTGTGTTCTGGTGATAGTTGTCGCTAATTATTATAGGATACGATTAGCGTTCGGCCACTTATTTTGAAATGCACCCCACCCGCAATTTCCATGGCTTTTAACAGGGTATCAATGTCATCATATTTGGTAACGTCCCCACTGAACGTGACGGACTTGGCCGCCTCGTTACTATAGAAAACTTCAATATCATACCAACGAGAGAGTTGTTTTAATATGTTTTCCACGCTTTCATCCATGAATATATATTGTCCATGTCTCCAAGCCGTGTACAGTTCCGTGTTGACTGTTGTTGTTTGTATCGGTTCATTGGGACGATAAGTAGCTTTATGTCCCGGTTTCAGAACAACGGCATCCTTACCTTGACTCATTCTTACGACTCCTTCTTCCAATACGGTCTCTACAGAATTTTCGTCACTATAGCCTCTGACATTAAATGAGGTCCCAAGAACCTCTACACAAACATTATTTTTTACATTTACATGAAAGGGGCGATGTGCGTCCTTGGCGACTTCAAAATAAGCTTCTCCTTCTAGGTACACTTCTCTGGTAATGTTATTGAATATTACGGGATATTTAATTTTACTTTGTGAATTGAGCCATACCTTTGTTCCGTCTGATAATGTCAAGGTAAATTCTCCTCCTTTAGGGATGATCAATTCGTTGTATTCGTCCGTCGGCTCATCTTTCGAGTCCTCTGTTACCGAATAGCTAAGTTGAGTTCCATCCGTTTTGATTGAAAGCTTCTGATTTGTAATAACCTCGGTTTTTCTCTTTGAAAGATCAATAATGTTCCCATTATTTAAAACCAGCATGGCTTTTGAACTGCCGGGCGTGATAGCAACTGATACTGGTGCTGTCGGTTCCTCTTGGTAAAAGAATAGGGCTGAAACGCTGAAAAAAAGAATGGCCACCGCTACGGCCCAATACCAGCGGGTATAAATACGTTTTTGTTTTTGAGCATAACGTCTATGATATTTTTCTAAGCCTTCTGCAATGCGGATGGATTGATATCTGGAAACGTCAGTGCTTAAATCTTTTTTTCGTAGATAAGCATATATTTTTTTGTTTCTAGGTGACTCTTGTAACCAAAAAGTTAGTTCTTCTTTTTCGGCGTTGCTGAGTTCCTCAATTCTCTCTTTTAAAATAAGAGATGCGATATGCTGTTTCTTCATTATCGGGTTCATAGTTCTTCTGTTTCTATTCTATAAACCCGTAACTTTTTATTTTGGTGACAAAATAAAAAATATTTTTTTGTGATTATTATCGCTTAGTTCGTTTCGGTATTTTGTATCAAAATCATTAGTATCAGGAACGGGGTATCTTTCAATAGAGTGCGTAAGGTCTGGATCGCTCTTAATTTGTAAGTTTTAACGGAATTGATGGAGATTTCCATTTCGTCAGCAATTTGTTGTAACGTTTTGCCTTCAAGTAATCCCATGATGACCTGTTCGCCTTGTTTAGGAAGTTTATTAATGGCTTCGTTCAATAGCCGGCTCATCTCCTCTTCCATTAGGTAATCAAAAGCTTCTTCCTCTTCTTCTAGTGGAATATTTTCCTCGATGATTTTTTGTCTATTTTTTAGATTGCGGGCCACGTTTAAGGTTCGGTTCCTCGTGGCTGTGAAGAGTAAGGAGTGAAGTGCTGCCGGAGATTTCAATTCTTCTCGGATTTGCCAGATATGATGAAAGGTTTCGAGGACGATGTCTTCTGCTTCCATAAGCTCCAGATCATGGCGCATGGCGTAAGATACCAATGTTTTGTAATATTGGCAAAAGATGGTTTCAAAAGATTTTTCATTTCCTTTGACAAATTGTTGAAAATGTTTTTCGCTAATAATCATGATCGCACAACTTTTCCAGCACAAATTTAAAGATAAATAGATAAATAATATACATGAAACGTGAAAACTATTTTTAAATATTTTTGAATGTTTCCTATTTTGGTAGGAATAAGATGGTTTTATTATTTGGAGAAATTATTGTGATTATTCCATTTTATTCGTACTTTTATACAGGTTGTATGTTAAAATTGTGCTAGAAATGGAAATAATTAAGATTGCCTCTAAGGCGTGGTATAAATTGTACGTGATACTATTTTGTTGTATCCTGAATGCAGGAGTATTAAACGCATCCGGTCGGTTGGATGTCGACACGACGGTTTATGTCGTGGCGGATGAAGGTCCTGAATTTAAAGGAGATATGATACAGTGGATAGGTGAAAATGTTCAATATCCTCAAGAGGCTTGGGATAACGGTATCATGGGAAAAGTGATTGTCGCTTTTATTGTGGAAAAGGATGGAAAAGTTTCTAATGTACAGGTTGTACGGGGTGTACATGAGTCTTTAAATGAGGAAGCGTTAAGGGTGTTTAACAAAATGCCTGCTTGGAAACCGGCAAAAATTAAGGAGGAGAATGTGCGTTACCGTTTTACTTGTCCTTTGACATTTAATATCGAACGTGCGGAGGCAGAACCTTATTCGTATGATGAATTTATTACTATGTTGGATCGGGAAGGAAAGATCCCTTTGGAAAATATTCAGGAAGAGACGGATCCGGTAATCATACAGATGTACGTGGCACAGAAACAACAATTCCTGAAGGGTGGGGAAAGTGCTTTCAAGCAGGCTCTTGATAGGATAAGCCCGTCATACAACGTGAGAGTGCCTGCGAGTTTTGTCCGGGAATACAAGTTGGATAAAGAACAGCAGAAAAAATTGGATGCCGTGTATAAATGGAAACGTCTTGAGCAAGAAAAACTGATAAAAAGAATGGGGAAGAAAGACTTGATTAAAAGATATGCGGAATTGTCTCCCTTATTTGCTCATTTGAATATCTTGGAAGAGGCGAAAATAAGGGAATGCATGAATCCCGAACAACACTTGTTATATTTTCATGATTTGATGGAAGGGAAGATGATTTCCCATGAGCCTGATGGTCATGAGTCTTGTTCTTGTAAATGCTTTTATCATCTGAATGTTTCTCTGCATGGAATCGGGGGAATACAGAACTGGATAGCGAGAGAAGTGAAATACCCGATAATTGCTCAGGAACGTAACATTCAGGGGAAGGTGATCGTGGGTTTTCTGATTAACACGGATGGGAGTATCTCCGATGTTCACGTGGTCCAAAGCGTGGATCCGAGCTTGGATGCGGAATCTGTGCGGGTCATGCGCCGATTGCTGCCTTTCGCTCCGGTGATATGTCCTATCCATAAACGGAAAGTAGCTGTTTATTATACAGCTCCGATAAATTTCCAACTTCAATAGTTTATATATGATCGGATTTATTCATTTCCTTTCTCTAGGTCTGCCCGGGCTTTACTTTGCGTCACGAGATAGACTCCCGTGAACACCAACAGGGCGGCGACGGGTTTATCCCAAGTTAATTTATCCTGCCCCATGAGAATGGCTAGGGTAGCTGCAACCAGGGGTTGAGCGTAATTGTACATGCTGATTGTCGTGGGACGGATGCGTTTCAAGGCAATCGGGATGAACAGGTAAGCGAGGAACGTGGCGAAAAATACCACGTAGAAAAGGCTGGCCAAAGCGCTTAGAGAAGTCTCTGCCGAGAATAGTTTAGCGTTTACCACGTCGTGCATGCTGAACGGGAGCATGAGGATCGTTGAGAACAGGAACATCCATTTCATTAGGGTTACCGGGGAATAGCGCTGGGCGATCGGTTTTGAAATCACGAGATAGGTTGCGTAACTCACCACGCTAATAAAACAAAGCAGGTTGCCCATCAACGACCCCCCGTGTCCCTGGTTTATCGTGTAGGATTGCCAGATGATTAGCAGAGCCCCACACGCCCCGATCAGCACCCCGCCTGCCTTCTTGGAAGTAATGGGTTCTTTTAGCACCAGGGCTGAAATAAGCATCACCATCACGGGATTCATCGTGACGATCAACCCGGCATCGATCGGGGAGGTCATTCCAAGTCCTTCAATGAATGTGAGTTGATTAACAGTTGTACCTAGAATAGCACAAAAAAACAGGATTAGTAAATCTTTTTTACTTACTTTCTCGTTTAAGGTAAATAGGGAAACCACCCAAAAGGCGAGTGCCCCGAATGACATACGTAGGAACGTGAGGCCTACAGGATCAATCCACTCCGGCATTAAGGTTTTGGCGATAGGAATATTTATTCCAAAGAGGATGTTTGCGGCGAAGATGGCTATGTGGCCATGCCATTTATCTTTTGTCATAGGCTCATGATTCTTATATTGTTATGCGAATGTAAGGTTATTTTTAATATAAATAGATGGGCGTATGAAAAAAAAGAAGATAGGATTATTACCAAAGATCGTGATCGCGATTGCTTTGGGTATAGCGTGCGGACTTTTCTTCCCCGGTTGGCTGGTAAGAATTTTCTTAACGATAAATGGTTTGTTTAGTAATTTCCTCGGTTTTATCATCCCGCTGCTGATCCTTGGATTGGTGGCCCCGGGCATTGCCGATTTGGGTAAAGGTGCCGGGAAGTTGTTGTTGATAACTGCTTTGCTGGCGTATGGATTTACCTTGTTTTCGGGGTTCTTCACTTACTTTGCCAGTGACTTGAGTTATCCGTGGCTATTGAAAGATGCCGAGTTGCAACCGCTGGAAACAGCGGCGGTGGAACCTTTGGCTCCCTATTTCACGGTGATGATGCCCCCTTTGATGGACGTGATGACTTCTTTGGTTCTGGCTTTCACGCTAGGTTTGGGAATGTCGGTTATCAACGGGGCCACGTTGAAAGGAGCGATGGAGGATTTCAAGGATATTATCAACAAGGTGATCACGGGGGTGATTATTCCTTTGTTGCCGCTTTACATTTTCGGTATTTTCCTGAATATCTCAAATTCCGGCCAGGTTTCGGGTGTGTTGGGCGTGTTTGTGAAAATTATCGTGATGATATTTTTCTTGACGATCGTTCTGTTGTTTATCCAATTCTTTATTGCCGGGATTGTATCGAAGAAGAATCCGTTCCGGTTGTTCCGGAATATGTTACCGGCTTATATGACGGCTTTGGGAACACAGTCTTCTGCGGCAACGATTCCCGTGACACTAGAGCAATCGGTAAAAAATGGTGTTAATCGGGAACTGGCAGCTTTCGTGATTCCACTTTGTGCCACGATACACTTGTCGGGTAGCACGATGAAAATCGTGGCTTGTGCCATGGCGATCATGTTGATGTCGGGGATGCCGATTTCTTTCGGGGTGATGGCCGGGTTTATTTTCATGCTGGGAATCGCGATGGTGGCGGCCCCGGGGGTACCGGGCGGTGCGATCATGGCGGCTTTGGGGTTATTGCAGTCCATGCTGGGATTTGACGAGACGGCCCAGGGGTTGATGATCGCCTTGTATATCGCGATGGATAGTTTCGGTACGGCTTGTAACGTGACGGGAGATGGTGCGATTGCCGTGATTATGGACCGGATCAACAAGAAAAGTAATCACACGGGGACTCGGGAAGAACTAGAAGAGGTGGTCGTGGTGGAATGATCTGGTATTCAGTTCGATTTAATACATAAAATGAAAATGAATATATGATTACTTCCGGATCACTATCATATAAAGCGCTATTAGAACGCTATTAAATCCCTATTAAAACGCTATTATATATAGCGTTTTATAAGTTCTTTTATTGCTTTTTAAAATGATTATATGCAGAATTGATCCGTTAGTAATCATGATTTGTTGCTAAATATATTTATATCGTGGGGATTACATATTATTAACTGTTGTTTGAAGACAATAGTTTCACGTGGTAGCGTGAATCTAAATGTTAAATTTAAGATATTCAGTTTTTATCTTTATCTTTGTCTGACACAAAGCGAGCTATTATGACAGAACCTCGGGAAGAAATAGTAAAAAAGGCGTTTCTGCAATTCTTGAACAGGGGATATAAGGCCTGTTCGTTGAAAACATTGGAGCAAGCCACGGGCTTGACCAAGGGCGCTTTTTATTATTACTTCAAGGATAAGAAGGAGATTTTGGAGGCGGGGATGGAACGATATTTCAGCGTGATGAAGGAGGAGAGTGGGGAGGATGTGGAGCGAGTGGCTTCTCTGCGGGAGTACATTGATCTCGTGATCAAGAATAAAGAGGAGAGTGCCGATGCTTCCCAGAGAGTTTTCGGATGTTTTATACTGGAAGTCTTGTTTTTCCAGCTGGTGCTGGAAGTGGCCCCGATCTTTCCGGATTTCCGGGAGCGGATATACACGATTTCCAAGAGGCGGTTGGCGAACTGGGAGCGTGTTATCTTGAAGGCTAAGCAAAGCGGGGAAATTCGGGCGACATTGGATACTTCGGTTTTGGCGCGTAACTTGATGTCCGTGTCGAGTAGTATGTTGAATATCGAGTTGGAACAGGCGAATTTCCAGTATATGTTTTCAGATACCCGGATGCAGTTTGAACAATATTATATGTTGATAAAGAAATGAACGGAACGAGAGACACGATTATCGAGACAGCTTTTTTGTTGTTCCTGAAAAAAGGATACAAGGCGGTTACGCTTACCGACTTGGAGAAGGCCGTGGGGATGACGAAAGGGACGTTTTATTATCATTTCTTGAACAAGGAGGAGGTTTTGAAAGAGGGGGTGACGAGGTATTACCGTATGTTGAATAACCGACGGGCCGAGGAGATGAGCCGGGTACATTCGTTGCGGGAGTTTGTTGACCTGACAATCCATAACTTGGAAAGTATCGGTCATTACGGGGCGAAACGTTTGGATAGTGATATTCCTGAAATTTTATGTCTCTCGCTGATGGTGGAGGTGATTTCCCTGTACCCGGAATTTAAACAGATGGTGAGCGACACGAAAATCTCGTGGATGTCGAAGTTGGAAGGTGTTATCTTGGAGGCAAAACGGGCGAAAGAGATAAGAGATGACGTGGACACGTCGATTTTGGCAAAGAATTTGCTGAACATAAGCATTGGGTTGATAAATTACATTGTTATGCATCAAGATATTTCTTATGCTTTATCATCGGTGCGTTACCAGTATGAACAACTTTATTCGTTAGTAAAAGCTCGATAAAGTTTTTACGGGAGTACATACCGGAAAGTATAAATTTGAAGAGACTTGAAGTTAGAATATAAAAACGAGAAAGTGATGAAGAGGATTACGGAATGTAAATCTGGATTAAGTTTAATTATTGTACTACTGTGCTTTATCTTGCAGTCGAATGCGCAGGGGGTGTTAAGTTTGGAGGATTGTCGGCGGTTGGCGATAGAGAATAACAAGAAACTGAAAATTGCAGACGAGGAAGTAAAGGCGAGTGAGGCGCAAAAAGCCGAGGCTTTCACGAAGTATTTGCCTAGCATTGATGCGATGGGCGTGTATTTGCGCAACCAGAAAGAGATTAATTTGTTGTCGGATGATGCCTATTTACCTGTCGGGTCGATTGGCTCGGACGGGAAGTTCACGTTTCGTCCCGATCAGTTGATGATGGGGGCGGATGGGAAGCCGGTGATGGTGAACGGGCAGTATGTCCCGAAGGATTACGCCCTGTTGCCAAAGGAGGCGATGACCGTGGACGAACGAAACTTAGGAATTGTGCAGGTCGGGTTGACCCAGCCGATTTACATGGGAGGGAAGATCAGGGCTTATAATCAGATTGCCGGGTTGTCGGAGCAGTTGGCAAAGAGCAAGCGGTCGCAGGAGTTGCAGAACGTGATTCTCTCGACGGACGAGGCTTACTGGCAGATCGTTTCCTTGGTAAACCGGAAGAAATTGGCGGATAAGTACGTGGAGACGTTGACGAAGTTCGTGCATGATGTCGAGTTGATGCACACGACGGGGGTAGCAACCAAAGCGGACGTGCTTTCCGTGCGGGTGAAACTGAACGAGGGGGAGATGGTCCAAACGAAGGTGGACAACGGGTTGAGTTTGTCCCGGATGTTGTTGAACCAGATTTGTGGCTTGCCGACAGACACGATCGTGATGTTGAAAGAGGAGGTGGCAGACACGGACGTGGAGGAGGTGCCGACGGAGAGTTTGGAACGGGTGTATAGCCGACGTCCGGAGGTGGCGAGTTTACAGCTGGCCACGGATATATATAAAAAGAAGGAGAAGATTGCTTTGTCCGAGTATTTACCGACGATTGCTTTAACGGCGAATTATTTGAGCAGCACGCCTTCTTTCTTTGACGGGGTGAGTACGAAGTTCGAAGGCATGTGGAGTGTGGGTGTCGGGATTAAAGCTCCGATATTCCATTGGGGAGCATCCCGTAAGAGTTTGCGTAATGCGAAAGCACAGACGAACGCGATGAATTATAAGTTACAGGAGGCGAAGGAACAGATCGAGTTACAGGTGAACCAGTCGGAATTCAAGATGAAGGAGGTGACGAAGAAGTTGGCGATGGCCCGTAAGAATCTGGAACGGGCGGAGGAAAATCTGAAGTTCGCGAATTTGGGTTTTAAGGAGGGAACGATTCCCGTGCTGAACGTGCTGGAAGCACAAACGGCTTGGTTGACGGCGAATTCGGAGCTGATTGATACTCAGATTGAGGCTCGATTGTGTAAGGTTTATTTGGAGAAGGCATACGGAACGCTGGAATTTTAGATTTATGATACTAGATTTAAGATTAACCCCCTCTAGCTCCCCCTTGGAAAGGGGAAGAAACAGACGTAAGAAACCGCCGCAATGTTTCAATGTGGCGTGTCCTCCCCCTGTGTAAGGGGGAGTTAGAGGGGGTAGTTTTCCATTTTAAGTTTTAAACTCTAAATTCTAAATTTTAAATTAATTGTTATGAGTGAAAAGAAAGTAAGCGGGAAGGTATTGATGTTTACAGGGATCGTGATCATCGTATTTTTGGTTGCTATATTCGGGTTTATTTTTTGGGAGCCGGTGCCGGAGATGATTCAAGGTGAGGCGGAGGCCACGGAAGTACGGATTTCCGGGAAGGTTCCGGGGAGGATTGAGCGTTTTTTAGTGGACGAGGGGGATCAGGTGATGAAAGGAGATACGGTGGCGATTTTGGATAGTCCGGAGGTGATGGCAAAATTTAATCAAGCGCAGGCAGCGGAAGAGGCTGCCCAGGCATTGAGCGATAAGGCTCAGAAGGGAGCCCGCGAGGAACAGAAAGCGATGGCCTTCCAAACGTGGAAGAAAGCACAGGCGGCTCTTGATGTGGCAAAAAAGTCTTTTGACCGGGTGCAGAAGTTGTTTGAGAACGAGGTGATGTCTGCGCAAAAGCGTGATGAGGCCGAGGCCAATTATAAGGCTATGCTAGCCACGGAGCAGGCCGCGAAGGCTCAGTATGAGATGGCGAAGAACGGGGCGGAGAAGGAAGATAAATTGGCGGCCGAGGCTCAGGTGAATCGGGCAAAGGGGGCTGTGGAAGAAGTTAGTTCTTATATAAAGGAGACATTTTTGATTTCACCGATTTCGGGAGAGATTTCTGAACGTTACCCGAAGGTGGGAGAGTTGGTGGGGACGGGTTCTCCCGTGATGAACGTGCTGGATTTGGAGGATATGTGGGTGGTTTTTAACGTGCGTGAGGATTTGCTGGGCGACTTGAAGATGGGAGCCGTGTTCACGGGGTATATTCCCGCTTTGAACAATAAGGAGGTGCAGTTGAAAGTGACTCACATGAAGAATATGGGTACTTATGCCGCTTGGAGAGCGACGAAGACAACGGGGCAATATGATGCGAAGACTTTCGAGGTGAAGGCTGTTCCCACGGAAAAGGTGGAGGGGTTGAGACCGGGGATGAGCGTGCTGAAAAGAGCTAAAAACTAAAAGCTAAAAATTAAAAGTTTAAAGTAATTTAAAATTTAGAATGAAGTGTTTCCCGAAGACGGTGAGTAACTCAGCTCTCCCTCTGTTTATAGAGGGAGTACCCGAAGGGGGAGGGAGTTTAATCTAGAATCATAAATCTAAAATTAATCTATGCGTGAGAATATAAGGGCTTTGGGGGTGTTGATGAAACGGGAGGTCCGGATGTTGGCAGAACGTCGGATCTACTGGTTTGTGATGATCTTCGCACCTTTGTTCTGTTTCCTGTTTTTCATGGATTTGTTGAAAGACGGGTTGCCGAAAAAGTTGCCTGTGGCCGTGGTGGATGAGGATAATACCACGACTTCCCGTTCTTTGGTACGTTCGTTGAACACGTTTGCCCAGACGGACGTGGTGATGCGCACGGCGAATTTTAGCGAGGCCCGAGAGGCTTTGCAGCGAGGGGATGTTTACGGGATTTTTTATATCCCGGCGGATTTCCGGCGGGATGCATCGACAGGGGGAGAGCCCGTGTTGTCGTTTTACACGAATGATACTTATTTTCTGGCGGGTTCTTTGTTGTATAAAGATATGCGGATGCAATCAAATTTAGCGAATGGAGCGGTTCAACAAACGTTATTGCTAGCGAAGGGAGAGGGCGGGCCGTTGCTTGCCGCTAAGCTGATGCCGATCGTACTGGATACACACCCGCTGAATAACCCGTGGTTGAGTTACGCTGTCTATTTGGCGAATTTCCTTTTACCTGCATTCTTGTGTATGTTCGTGATGTTTACCACGGTGTACAGTATTAGCGAGGAGATTAAGCGGAGGACTTCAAGAGAGTGGTTGGAGGCGGGGAATGGTTCTATTATCGTGGCATTGATGGGGAAACTTGTCCCGCAAGCGTTGATTTTCACGGCGATGGGGATGCTTGCTCTTTCCATGTTGTATGGTTATGCTCATTTCCCGTTAAATAGTGGATTTTTCCCGATGTTTCTGGCTATGGTACTGATGATTCTAGCCTCTCAGTGTTTTGCCCTGTTTGTTACGGGGATGACCCGCCGGAGCAGAATCGCGTTGAGTGCTTGTGCCTTGTGGGGTGTGTTGTCATTTTCGATATGCGGTTTTACCTATCCGGTGCGTTCCATGCCGGAGCTGGCTCAGATCGGGTCGAATTTGTTCCAAATGCGTCACTATTTTTTGATATACGTGGATCAGGCTTTGAATGGTATTCCGATGATTTTTTCTTGGCAGAGTTACGTGGCATTGATGGTATATCTGTTCTTGCCGATTTTTATACTGCCGAAGTTGAAGTTGGATTTGTTGGAGTTTAAGTATTTGCCATAAATCGTTGAAAACGATTTATGGGTTACAGGTTGGCAGGTTGGAATGAGTTTGAAATTTAGAATTTAGAGTTTAGAATGAAAAAGACTACCCCCTCTAACTCCCCCTTACACAGGGGGAGAAACGGACGCAAGAAATTGCTACAATGTTTTCAATGTAGTGCGTCCTCCTCCTTTTCAAGGGGGAATTAGAGGGGGATAATCTAAAATCAAAAATCATTAAATCTAAAATTGAAATGGGTTTTTGGACGGATATATATTATGTTTTTAAACGAGAGTTTTATGCGGTGTTCCGGGATCATGCCGTGTTGACTTTTTTCGTGGCATTGATGTTGGGGTACCCGGTGGTCTACACGTTTATTTATAGTAATGAGGTGGCGAGGGAAGTGCCTGTGGCGGTGGTGGATCATTCGAGGTCAGCGTTGAGTCGGGAGTTTATCCGGAATTGGAATGCCACGGCGAGCGTGGATGTGGTGGCCCGTTGTGAGGATATGGAGGCGGCGAAGTTGCTGATGTATAAGAAAGATATTTACGGGATTCTTGAGATCCCCTCTGATTTTAGTAAGAACGTGGCCCGGGGAGAGCAGGCTCACGTGTCTCTTTATTGCGATATGGGAGCTTTGCTGAATTACAAGGCTTTGTTGACGGCCGGGACGGACGTTTCTTTGGCGATGGGGAAGGATATACAGGTACAGGGGATGGAGTATGCCACGGAGATCACGGAACAGATTGCGTCTTCTCCGGTACAGATTCAGGACGTGAAGTTGTTTAATCCACAGGGAGGTTTCACTTCTTTTTTGATCCCGGCGGTGTTGATTCTGGTGGTACAGCAGTCGTTATTGTTGGGCGTGGGGACGATCACGGGGACCGAACGGGATCGCCGTCGGAAAGGGTTGTTGTTGCCCGCGAATAAGCATTTCCGTCGTCCGGCACGGGTAGTTTTAGGGAAGGCTTTTGCTTATTTGCCTATTTATTTCGTGATGAGTTATTGGGTGTTTTTCATCGTGCCTCGTTTGTTCGGGATGACCCAAGTGGGGGAACGGGGGGAGCTGATGTTGTTTTTGTTCCCGTTCTTGCTGGCGTGTACCTTTTTTGCTATTGCCATGTCGTTTTTTAGTCGTGAACGGGAGATGCCTTTCTTGATATTCGTGTTCACGTCTGTTCCGTTGATGTTTATTTCCGGAATTTCTTGGCCGAAGTCAGCAATACCGGAATATTGGGTGTGGTTTGGAAAGTTGTTTCCTTCCTCGTTCGGGATTGACGGTTTCGTGAAAATTAATAATACAGGTGCCACGTTGTCAGAGGTGTTACCTGAATTTTGGGGGTTGTGTATATTGATGGTGTTTTATTTTATTGTGGCATGTTTGTTGTATAAAAGAGAGTATAAAAAGTTAAAAATTAACAAGGGTTAATGATAAAATTGGAAAATGATGAAAGGTGTTGTATTTTCTTTGCTTGGGTTGATTTTATTGATGTGTGCCTGTGGAAGTTCTCAAACAAAGCGGGAACGCGGTAAGGCCACGGTGCAGGCTGATACGGTGAAAAGTTATCAGGGGGAATTGTCGATTATTTATCCGGGAAAGATCAAGGCGGCTTCAGAGGTAAAGTTGTCATTTCGGGTGGCCGGACCTATTCGGGCGGTGTTGCCGGAAGTGGGGGCTTTCGTGAAGAAGGGGGAGTTGATTGCCGAGATTGATCCGAGGGATTACGAGATTCAACTTTCTGCGACAGAGGCGGAATACAATCAAGTGAAGGAGGAAGCCGGAAGGGTCATCGAATTATATAACCGGGGGAGCGTTCCGGTAAATGATTACGATAAGGCCGTGGCCGGGGTCAAACAAATTACAGCAAAGTATGATGCCCATAAGAATGCCTTGGCTGATACTCGTCTGACAGCACCTTTTGACGGGTATATTCAGAAAAAATATTATGATTCTCACGAGACGGTAGCTGCCGGTTACCCCGTGGTGTCTATGATTAATAGTAATTATTTTGACGTGGATATTGATATTCCGTCCAGTGATTTTGTACGACAAGATTTGTTTAAGTCGTTTTCTTGTACGATTGACGTGTTCCCGGGACAAGTTTTCCCGTTAGAGTTGATTGAAATTACTCGGAAGGCGAACTTGAATCAGTTGTACCGGATGCGTCTGCGTCTGAAACCCGTGCCGGGAGTGGATATTGCGGCAGGGATGAGCGTGAACGTGACGATCGAGTATAACCCGAACGAGGAGGCGTTGACGGTGGTGCCGTTGTCCGCGATGTTCGAGGAAAACGGGGTGTCTGCAGTGTGGGTATATAGTCCGGAAACTCAACGTGTGACCAAGCGTGTTATCCAGTTGAAAAAGTTACTGAAAACAGGTGAGTTGATCGTTTCCGGAGGGTTGGCTGCCGGGGAGATCGTTGTATCTGCTGGTGTGCATAGTTTGAAGGAAGGTATGTCCGTGGAATTATTGAAACCGGTTTCTAAAACAAATGTAGGGGGACTGTTGTAATGATCAATTTAGCGGATTATGCATTAAATAATAGGGCGCTGGTAAAGTTTTTTATTGCAGTGCTGGTAATTGGAGGTATTTTTGCCTTTAATTCGATGAGCAAGTTGGAAGACCCGGAAATCAAGGTAAAACAGGCGATGGTGGTTACGGTGTATCCCGGAGCTTCTGCTCATCAGGTGGAGTTGGAAGTAACGGATGTATTGGAGAAGTCGATTCGTTCGATGGGGGCAATCGGTAGTATTGAATCCAAGTCCATGGCGGATATGTCATTGATCACGGTAGAATTGGAGAGTACGGTGAGCCCGGATGAGCTGGAGCAGAAATGGGATATCTTGCGTCGGAAGGTGACGAATGCACAGGCCCAAATGCCGGATGGAGCGCGCCCTTCCGTGGTGATGGATGATTTCGGGGACGTGTATGGAATGTTTTATGCCATAACGACAGACGGGGTGGGAGACGAGCAGTTGCTGGATTATGCCCAGTTGGTGAAACGGGAGTTGCAGGATATTGAGGGGGTGCGTCGGGTTGAAATTTACGGGAATCGGACCCCATGTATCAATATCGAGATGATGCAGGATAAGATGGCGAATCTGGGGGTTCATCCGATGGAGGTGTTGTCCACGTTGAACAGTCAGAATAAAACCGTGTATCCCGGTTATTTCAATAGCGGGGATCAGCGTTTGCGGGTGGCTATTAATGATAGCTACAAGTCGATAGATGATATTAAGAATTTAATTATACAGGGACACGAGGATGATCAGTTGCGTTTGCGAGACATTGCGTCTATCACGGAAGGGTATGAAGATCCGGCTCGTAACGGGATGAAGTATGATGGCAAGCAGGCTTTTGGGTTGGCGATTTCCATGGAAAAAGGTGGGAATATTATAACCTTGGGAGAGAAGGTAGACCAAGAGTTACAGCAGTTAAAAGAATCCCGGATTCCGGTGGGAGTAGATTTTCAGAAAGTATTTTTTCAGCCGGATCGAGTGAGGGAGGCCATTAATGTTTTCATGGTTAATCTGGTAGAATCGGTAGTGATCGTGATTCTTGTTTTGATGCTTACCATGGGATTCCGGAGCGGGGTGATTATCGGAACGGGACTGGTGATTATCGTACTGGGCTCATTCGTGGTGCTTTATCTTTTTGACGGGACCTTGCAACGGGTTTCACTGGGTTCATTGATTGTTGCCATGGGAATGCTGGTGGATAATGCGATCGTGATTGTTGATGGGATACTGGTTGATTTGGAGCGGGGCGTGAAACGGCCGGCCGCGCTGACAAATATAGCGAAGAAGACGGCCATGCCTTTATTGGGGGCTACATTGATTGCTATCTTGGCGTTTTTCCCGATCTTTATTTCCCCGGATACGACGGGCGAGTACGTGCGGGATTTGTTTATCGTGCTGGCGGTATCCCTGTTGTTGAGTTGGGTGTTGGCGTTGACACATATCCCGATTCACGCGGATCACTCGTTGAAAGTGAAACCGAAAAAGGCGAACGAGAATTTGTATGATAGTAAGATATACCAGTTGTTCCGGCAATTTCTTTCTTTTACGTTGTGGCATAAGTCCATGGCAATCGGGGTGGTCGTGGTTTTATTGGCAATTACCGCGTTCTTGTACCGGTATATCCCGCAAGGTTTCTTCCCGGATTTGAGTTACACGCAGTTGTATATTGAATTTAAAATGCCGGAAGGTACCCGGGTGGAACGGGTCGAGTCGGATTTGGCAAGTATAGAGGATTATTTGTTGAGTCGTCCGGAAGTGACTCATGTAACGACGAGTGTCGGCGGGACGCCAGCTCGTTATAATCTGGTGCGTTCTATCGCGGAGCCCACGATGAGTTACGGGGAGTTGATCGTGGATTACACGACCCCGGAAGAGTTGAAGGCGTCGATGACCGAGATTCAGGATTACTTGACGGCTCATTACCCGGATGCTTACGTGCGGATGAAACGTTATAATCTGATGTACAAGAAGTACCCGATCGAGTTGATGTTCACGGGACCGGACCCGGCCGTGTTGAGAGAGTTGACAGCAAAGGCAGAACAGATTATGCGTGACGAATCTGCAATTACTTTGGTGACGAATGACTGGGAACCGATGACTCCCACGTTGATGGTGGATTACTACCAGCCGATTGCCCGTTCCGTGGGACTTTCCCGTTCGGATGTCGGTTTGTCGATGCTTGCCGCCACGGATGGAATGCCCGTGGGATCTTTCTACGAGGGAGTTCATGCAAAGCCTTTGTACATGAAGAGCGTGAATAGTGAGGGGGAGAAGGTGGAAGCACTGGATAATATTCCCGTTTGGAGTGTGCTGCCTTCGACGGCGGCTTTGAACGAGGAGTCGTTGAAGGGGTTGTTGATGGGAACGATGTCCGGGGAGGATTTGCTGGCTCAAAGTATAGGTTCTATCCCGTTGAATCAAGCCACGAAAGGTATTTCCTTGAAATGGGAAGATCCTGTTGTGCGACGTTATAACGGGCAACGGGCTATGCGGGCGCAATGTAATAATGCTTTGGGATACACGGCGGAGAGTGCCCGTTCGCTGATCACGGAGAAGGTGGATACGATTACTTTGCCCGAAGGATATGCTAAACAGTGGTTGGGAGAGCATAAGGCGAGCGGGGAGTCCATGAAATATTTGTTCGGGAATATTCCGTTAGCGGTTATTCTGATGATTGCTATACTGATCATGTTGTTCAAGGATTTCCGCAAGCCGATTATTATTTTCTGTTGTTTACCTTTGGCAGCTATCGGGATCGTGCTGGGAATGTTGATCAGTGGTAAAGAGTTTGGTTTCGTGGCGATTGTCGGTGCGTTGGGGTTGGTCGGGATGATGATTAAGAACGGGGTGGTACTACTGGATGAGATCGGGTTACAGATTGCTTCCGGGAAAGATCAGACTCAGGCTCTGCTGGATTCTTCTTCTTCTCGTTTCCGTCCGGTGATGATGGCGTCATTGACAACGATATTGGGGATGATTCCGTTGCTGGGCGACGATATGTTTGGCTCGATGGCCGTTACGATTATGGGAGGCTTGTTGGTAGGTACGGTGATCACGTTGGTGTTTATTCCTGTGTTGTACGCGATATTCTTTAAAGAGAAGAAAAGTGATAGTATAAGTTAGAAGATTATTATGAAAGGTCTGTTGATAATATTATTGGTATTAGGTATTTCTCCGGTAAAAGCGCAGGTTTCTTTGAACTTGGAAAAATGTCGGGAAATGGCTTTAGAAAGTAGCAAGAAGATGTCGATTGCCACGAAACAAGGGGAGAAGGCTGAATTTGAGCGAAAGGCTTATCGTGCGAATTTTTTGCCCAAGCTTTCGGCTACCGGGTTGTATGCTTATATGCAGAAAAAGAGTTCGTTCACGATTGATGGGGGGTATTTACCGACGTTCGTGCCGGATGCAAACGGGGAGTTGGTTTACAATCTTTATATTGATCCGGCGACGAAACTTCCGGTGATGGGAAAGGATGGTTTGCCTCTTTCGGCGCAATATGCTTTCATGCCGGATATAGAGTTGGAGTTGGGGTTACGAGGGGTTTATTCGGCGGGAGCGATGCTAGAACAACCGATTTATATGGGTGGAAAGATTCGTTCTGCCTATTGTATGGCCACGATCGGAAAGGAAATGTCCGAGTTGAATAAGCAGTATACCCGTGCGGAGGTGATTACCGAGGCGGACGAGGCTTATTGGCAATACTTACGTGTTGTGGAGCTGGTGACTTCTGCCCAGAAGTATAAGGCGGTCGTTAATGAGTTAGTGCGGAATTTGACGGATGCTTACGAAACAGGGATGGCTTCCCGAAATGATTTGCTGAAGGCGCAGGTAAAGTTGAACGAGGCTGAGTTGATGTTACAAAAGGCGGAGAACGGGAAGGCTTTGGCAGGGATGAATCTTTGCCGGGTAATCGGGATTGATCTTTATTCGACGATACAGGTGAGTGATTCTTTGTATGATGAGGTGACTCCGGGCGTGTTGAATGCCGGGGAGGGATTACAACAGCGTCCCGAATATAATTTGTTGGAGAAGGATGTGGAATTGAAGGAGAAACAGGTGGCGTTGACCCGTTCTGATTTTTTGCCGGAGGTGGGAGTTTCTGCCTCTTATGGATTTTCGGGGGGAATATCCCTGAACGGGCAGACGGAGGACGTGGCGTCTTTCACGGCTATGGCTTCCGTGAAGATTCCGATTTATCACTGGGGTGAGGGCCGGGGAAAGATTAAAGCGATGAAGGCCGAGCAGGAGATGAGCCGATTGAAGAAAGAGGAGATGTCACAAATGATGCTTTTGGAGATTGCACGGGCTCGCTATAATATCGAGGATTGCCACACAAGGGTTATGTTGACCCGTAAATCGTTGAGCCAGGCAGAAGAAAATCTGGGGGTGAGCAAGAATCAGTATGAGGTGGGAATGGAGACGATCACGAACTACATGGAGGCTCAGGCACAATGGCAAAAGGCGTGGAGTGATTGGATTGATGCGAAGGCGGAATTACGGTTGAGCGAGACGAGGTATTTGAAGGCGACGGGACGGCTATAATTAATAAGGCTTGCTTTTTGGGCAAGCCTTATTAATTATAAGATAAAAGTTAAAAGCTAAAAACTATAAGTTGGGATATGTGTTTAAATTATTTTTTGCAAATAGCGGGAATAATTTTAACTTTACCGTGTCACGTAAAAGGAGTAGTATCGTGCCCGATATAAAAGAAACAACGATAATTCGTCTATTAGAGGCCGGAGATGAGAGATGTATGAAGATGATGTTTGATACTTATTATCAAGCATTATGTACGTATGTTATGCGTTATTTGATTTCGATGGAAGATGCGGAGGATATTGTTCAGACGGTGTTTATATCCTTGTGGAATAATAAGCGGGGACAGGCTTTTACAGGATCTTTGAGGTCTTATTTGTTTGGGGCGGTAAGTAAGGCTTCTTTGCAATTTATGCGAGATCGGGGAAAAACTTATTTTGTGGATATAGAGTTGCATATTGATGATTTTTTGGAAGAAATGTCTCGTGATCGTGAAGTGGAATTAGAGAAGATGAAAGAATATCTATATGCAGCCATTGAGGATTTACCCGCTAATCCGAAGAAGGTTCTTACCGCGATTGTTTTTAATAATACACCTTATAAGGTGGTTGCCGAGGAAATGGGAATTTCGGTGAACACGGTGAAAACCTATTATGCGAGGGCGCTTCAATCGTTGCGTAAATCTCTTGATGGTAAGACATTTTGTCTTCTTTTCCTTTCTTTCTTTTCTTCTGAAAAATAAATTTTAATTTTTCTTCTTGATTTGTGTCACCCATTTTTAAATTTTGGGAATATGTATGAAAATTATGACACATGGAAGATAAGTCGATATTTGAATTAATTGCAGAATATAGTGCCGGGACGATTTCTCCTACGGATGCCGAATTACTTCGTGAGAGGTTGGAGAGCGATGCGGAGGCGATGCGTTTGTTCCGGGAGATTCGGGAGACGGAGAAGGTGTTGAAATCCGTGCAGGTGCAAGAAAAAATTGACCTTCAGAAGTCGTGGCAACGTCTTGACAGTTCTTTGGTTGGGCGACCTCGAAAAGGACGGAGGCTGTTCTGGACAGTGGGTTCAGTGGTTGCTGCTTCCGTGGCGTTATTGCTGATGTTTGTTTTTCCGTTTACCCGACAAGTGGAACAGCCGGGGACGTTGGTATCACAGGTGGCTATTACTCCCGGTGGAGTAAAGGCTATTTTACAGAGTGAGGATGGAAAGATGATAGATTTGACTTCTTCCACTTCCTCTCGTATTGTGACATCGGATGGTTTGGTGTTAGTGAACGATTCTTTGAAGGGATTAAGGTTTGATCAGAGTAAGTCGGAGAATCAACCGATGAAATATCATACGCTTGCGGTGCCTGTTGGCGGAGAGTATCATTTCACGTTAGCGGATGGAACCCGGGTGTGGGTAAATTCTGCCTCTGAGGTGCGTTTCCCGAATTGTTTCTCCGGAGGAAAAAGAGAAATTTATGTCAAAGGAGAGGTCTATTTGGAGGTGGCTCGTGATGAAAAGCATCCGTTTGTGGTACATGCCGGAGAAAATGAGGTACGTGTGTTGGGAACGAGATTTAACCTGACCGCTTATCCGGATGAGCAGAAGGTGATCACCACGTTGGTGGAGGGAAGTGTTGAGTTTCGGAATAATCAATCGAGTATTCGTTTGAAACCCGGGGAACAGTCCGTGCTGGATCGGGAGACGAATGATCTTGAGAAACAGAAGGTTGACGTGTCTATTTATACTTCTTGGGTTTCCGGTACGTATGAGTATGAACGGATGCCGTTGTCGGATATTACCCGGCAATTATCTCGTTGGTACGACGTACAGTTTGTTTACGAGGCCCCGGAATTCCGCAATCATCCGTTCACGGGGATTGTAAAACGTGATCAGTCGTTGGAAGAGGTTTTGTCGATTATTGAGAAAACGACAAATATCAAGTTTAAAATATCAGAGCGAACAATTATTATCAAAAGAGCGGAAGATGCAGCGAACATCTCCCGCTCAAGTAATTAATTTCATTGCTTTTTAGCGAAACAATTAAAGTACAATGTTATGAAAAAAAATCGATTAAAAAAACGGCATTTCTTGGAAATAGCATTTTTGCGACATGGGATTAACAAGAATGTGTTGTTGTTGGGGTTGTTTATGCTGTTTGGTTTGTGGAATTTTGCCTCGGCACAGACCAAGAGCGTGACGTTGGACGTGAAGGATATGCCTTTGCGTGAAGTTTTTAAATTGGTCAAGACTCAGACTGGGGTAAATTTTGTTTACAGCGAGATCGAGATTCAGAAAGCTTCTAACGTGACGCTCAAGTTCGAGAATTTACCGTTAAAAACAGCTTTGGAAAGAATTTTTAAAGATCAACCTTACACGTTTGAGATTCAGGGGGATATTGTGGTTGTGAAACCTGCTACACAGAAAAAAGTGGTTCAAGAAGAGAAAAAGAAACGTTCGATCAAAGGTCAGGTGCTTGACGAAAATGGTCAACCCATTCCGGGAGCCAATATTTGGCTCAAGGGGACGACGACAGGAGTTCCTTCTGATGTGAATGGGAATTATTCGTTGACTTTTGATGGAAAATATAATGTAATTGTTGTTTCTTTTGTTGGGTATAAATCGGTGGAGAAGGTGATAGGGGATCAGGACGTGATTAATTTTAAGCTTGTTCCGGATGACGAAACAATTGAGGAAGTGGTGGTGACGGGCTATCAAACGATTTCTAAAGAACGGTCTACTGGGGCTTTTGCAAAAGTGTCTTCACAGGTGTTGGAAATGCGACGAATGGATAATCTTTCGTCAGTGCTGGAAGGTCAGATTGCTGGATATTCAGATGGTATTATTCGAGGTGTATCGACCATGAATGCTCAAAAAACTCCGCTTTATGTGATTGATGGTTTCCCCGTGGAAAATACTTCTATTGATGCTAGTGGAAGTGTGACAGAAAATGCTCCAGTGTTAAATATGGAAGATATTGAGAGTATAACTGTATTGAAGGATGCTTCGGCTGCTTCTATTTATGGAGCTCGTGCGGCAAACGGAGTAATTGTTATTACCACGAAAAAGGCCAAACAGGGGAAAACACAAATTCAATTGTCTGGAGTTTTGACAGTGCGTCCTTATTCTTATTACACGGGAAATTTGACGAATTCAGCAGATATTATAGAATTAGAAAAACAGTGGGCTGCCGAAAATCCGGAATTAAATAATGGGATTGATCGAGCGCTAGCAGAGGCGATGAATCGTCGTAATAATTATGCATCTCCCAGTGCGGGAATTAATATATTGCTTGATCTCTATACGAATAAAATTACTCAATCCGAAGCGGATGCAAAACTGTCTGAATTAGCGTCAAGAGGTTACAGCTATTACAAGGATGTAGAAAAGTATGCTAAACGTAATCCATTTTATCAACAATATAACTTGAGTGTGGGTAAAGCAACCGATCGTAATAATTTTATGCTCTCGGCCAGTTATCGCAATAATAAAGAGGAAGATAAATATGCAAAGAGTGATCAGATCGGTTTAAATATTCAAAATTCAATGCAGGTTGTTTCATGGTTGAGGGCCGATGTAGGAGTTTATGTTAATTTTAAAAATGCCACGACGCAGACGTATGATTTATTGAATTCTTACGGGGCCGGTTTTACTGCGAGTCCTTACGATCGTTTGAAGGATGATGATGGGAACTGGATCACGATGCCTTCCCAGTATAAGAAAACGGTACGGGATAATATTGAAAATTACGGGCTGTATGACGTGGATATAACTCCATTAGCAGAGTTAGATAAGCGATTGACAAAGACGAAAGAGTTTATGAGCAGGCTGTTTGCAAAGTTAGAAGTGAAGATTTTGCCATGGTTAACTTATAACACGATGTTCCAATATGAATATGGGGTGAATCGAGTAAAACGTTTGGAAGAAATGGATTCCTATGCGACGCGTGTAATGATTAATAAGTTTGCTACTTACACGGATGGGAATGTGGTTTATAATCTTCCGGCTGGGGATATATTTTATACCCAGAATCATTTTTCCAATGCTTATAATTTCCGTCAACAGTTAAATGTTGATAAAGTGGTAAATGGTGTACATGGTATTACTTGGATTCTTGGTCAAGAAATACGTAATACAAAATTGGAATATAGTAATCTAACTCGTTACGGGTATGATAATGATCTTTTAATGGCTCAATATATTGATGAACCTTTATTAACTCAAGGTTTTTCCGGGCTGATGAATTCTTGGGCGTCGTTATCGGCTCCTAGTGCCCAGAGGGAGATGGTGAATCGGTTCGTATCTTTTTATTCGAATGGAGCTTATTCTTACGATAATCGTTACACGCTTTCAGGAAGTATCCGATGGGATCGTTCTAACTTGTGGGGAACAAATTCGAAGTATCAGAATAAACCGCTTTGGTCGGTCGGGGCTAATTGGAATATTAGCCGGGAAAGTTTTTTTAATTGCTCTTGGGTAGATATGTTGAAATTGCGAGCTTCTTATGGAATCGGGGGAAATATCGCTAAAAATGCAGCTCCTTATTTAACTGCAAATTATTATACAAGTGCTCTCGTGGGCGGTTTGTACGGGAATATTTCTTCTCCACCTAATCCGAATCTTCGGTGGGAAAAGACGACAACCGTGAATGTTGGTGTGGATTTCTCCATGTTCACGAATCGTTTGGTCGGGTCGTTCGAAGTGTATAACAAAAAGAGCGTGGATTTGCTGGCAAATCAAATGGGAGTACCCACGGAAGGATTTGGTTATTCAACGCTTACATTTAATAATGGGGCGATGCGTAACCGGGGATTTGAGCTAACTCTTCAGGGGGATCTGTTTAGAGAATCTGCGTTTAAATGGAATATGGGATTTCTTTTAGGCTATAATAAGAATAAGGTTACGAAAATCAACGTGGAGGCTCCCGTGTATTTTCTGCAGCTGGATTATCCGGAGGCATATCCTGTGGAAGGAAACTCTTATAATGGAATTTATGCTTATAAGTGGGCTGGTTTGAGTGAGACGGGAGAGCCACAGATTTATGATAAAGATGGTAATATTACTACTACTGATTACACGGATCTAGAAGCAATTCATTATGTTGGAACGACTGTTCCTGAGTATAGTGGTTCGTTCACGAATGTGTTTAATTATAAGGATTTTGAGTTGTCAATTCAGATGCTTTATGCTGGCGGGCACAAGATCCGGAATACGAATATTCCTAAAATCAATATGGGAGATCCATACAGTAACGGGATCATTGACATAACCAGTAGAGATATTCGTAAGCGCTGGAAACAGGCCGGAGATGAAAAGATCACGGACGTACCTCGTTTGCTTTTCTATACGTCACCTGATTTTAATTATGATAGAGAGTCTATTTATAAGGGGGCAGATATTCACGTGTGGGATGCATCGCATATTAAGATTAATAATATTTCTCTTACTTATAAGCTTCCAAATGAATGGGTGAAGAAAATAGGTTTTGGCGGGGCGAGGGTACAGTTTAATATTGAGAATTTGGCAACAATAGCATTTGATCGTAAAGCGGGTTATTTATTAGGGAGTAAGGATAAACCGAATTACGTCTGTGGGCTTTATTTGAATTTTTAATCTTAAAAATGGAAATACGATGAAAAAGCAAATACAATATATAGCGGGAATTATAATTCTTGCGATCGGAATGTTTTTTTCTTCTTGTGATGATTTTTTGAATATTCTGCCGAAAGGAGAAAAGATCCCGACAACGTTAACCGATTTTGATGCGTTTATTCGTAACGAGTCGAATCATTTGAATGATATAACACAAGCAATTAATCTTTTGAATGATTCCTATGTAAAGCCTAGTGCATTGGGGTTCGTGTCTCTGGAGTCTATTAATTATAATTGGATGGAGGATGAGGATCGTATTGCGCAAAATAATTCGGATGAAGGGGCATATTATTATGCGTATACCGCCATCTCGAATTGGAATTTGATTATTAATAGTGTTCCTGATGCTACGGAATGTACCGAGACGGAGAAACAGGAGTTAATTGCGCAGGCGAAAGTATTGCGGGCGATGAATTATTTTTACCTGACGAATTATTATGCTGATGCTTATAATGCTTCTTCGGCCTCTTCAAAATTATCTGTGCCTTTGATAGAATCTGCCGATATGGGAGCTTCTTCCACTCAAGTTACGATTGAAAAAATGTATGAGTTTATATTGAAAGATTTGACGGATGCCTTACCGGCCCTTCCCAAGGAAGGAAAAACGATCCTGCATCCGAATAAAGGATGTGGGTATGCGATGTTGGCACGGGTGTATCTTACAATGGAGAATTATGACGAGGCTTTAGTGAATGCGGAAGAGGCGTTGAAGTGTAATGACAAACTTTTTGATTGGAGAGATTATTATAAGGAAAATAAAGATCAGATTGAGAAACCGGATGATTGGTCTACTAGCTACCCTGCGATTTCCCTAACGAATCCTGAAAACTATATTTTCCGTTATGGGACTAATTCACAGAAGAATGGAGGACAGTCGGCGTTGACCGGTGCATTGACAACTGCTCGTGCTGCTTTGTTTGAGGCAGGGGATGCTCGTTTCGCATCTAAATGGAAAGCGAAGTATGAAGCTCCAGACGATATTTTCTATGGCATTCGTAATGATAAGTTCAATGGGGGTGGTTTGTCCACGCCTGAGATGTATTATATCAAGGCAGAATGTTTAGCTCGTAAGGGGGGGCAAGATAACCTAGACGATGCCATGGAGACGTTAAATGCGGTACGGGAGACTCGTATTTTTAAAGATTATTATACCCCGCTTTCTGCTACTTCTGTTGAGGAGGCCGTGAAATACATTATTCAAGAGAAGGCTAATGAATACGTGCAGACTGGAATTCCTTTCTGGGATGCCCGGCGTTTGAGCCAAGACAGTAAATATGCCCGGACGTTAACAAAGGAGTTTAACGGGAAAACGCTCTCGCTTTCTCCAACATCACACTTGTGGACAATGCCATTCCCGCAGGGAGCAACGAGTAATCCCGGTAATGGAACTTTGCAACAGAATGTGGAACGATAATTAAATTGGTGATTTTATAAAAGTAATTGAAATGAGAATGTTTTTTTTAGTTTTGTTGGCTGGAATGATGTTAACTGTGGGTGCTTGTACTCCTAAAGATTCGTTTACTATTCAAGGGAAGATTACCGGCTTGTCGGACGGGACCATTATGGAGTTGGTTCCAGGGGCAACTCATAAACAAGAAAAGCCTGTGGTTGAAGCTATCGTGACAAAGGGAGGTTTTTCTTTCACGGGGAATGTGGAAACCCCTCGTTTGTATCATGTTATGGTTCAAGGTATGAATGGTGTAATTCCTGTCGTTGTAGAGAATGGATTACAGGTTTGCATACATGGAAAAGCTGAAAAGCGGGATTATAATGGTCAAATGTTTGTAGAATTTTCAGATATAAAGGTTACTGGTTCACCTGTGCATGACGAATTCCTTCAAAAAATGGATTTTAGAACAAAATTGGATCAATTGTACGAAGATAAGGAGAAAAAACATGCGGATATTAATCGTAAAATAGGGGAAGCACGAGGAAATAAGGAGCAAGTTCTTTTAGATTCACTTTCTCGTACAGAGGCTTATGCTCAGATGGAAAAAGATGAAGCTGCTTTTTTTGAAAAAGCTGAGGCGGAAATAACAAAAGCCGTTTTGGATAATAAGGATTCGTGGTGGGGACCATTTTTGATGTTGAATTTAATGAGTTGGTTTGAGGAAGATCAAAAAGAGTGGTTTGAGGCTTTTTCCCCAGAAGTGCAAAAAAGTTATTACGGGCAAATCGTTTATAAAGAATTGTTCCCGGAAACTCTTGAAGGCAAGAATGCTCCGAGTTTCACAGTAACTGATTCTGAAGGGAAAAAGGTTACGTTACAAGAGCTACAAAAAAATAAGAAATACATACTTGTCGATTTTTGGGCATCATGGTGTGCACCTTGTCGGAAGGAAATTCCTAATTTGAAGGCGTTATATGACCGGTTTGCTGCTAAGGGATTGGGGATAATTAGTATATCTATAGATAAGGATCAAAAAGCGTGGGAAAAAGCGTTATCCGAAGAACAACTCCCGTGGCCGAATTTCTTGGATGATTCAGGTATTTCTGATGCTTATGGAGTGAAAACGATTCCCGCAATCTTTTTGTTAGATGCAAATGGAAAAGTTTTGTCGATTAAGTTGAGAGGTGAAACTTTGCAAAAAAAGTTAGAAGAACTTTTTCAATAGATTATCTTTCGTGTTGTTTTCGAGGAGATACAAGGGAGAGTCGTCCAGTTGGACGGCTCTCTTGAGTTATATGTTTTTTTATTTGAAAACATATTTGAATGAATTTTGCGATTATCTCTTATTATTAGTACTATTGCATAATAATATGTGGGGCGAATAGTATGTAAATTTTTTAATACTCCAATATCATGGACATTCATAACTTAAAAACCGTTGCTTGTTATAATTCGAGATTGTTGTTGAGAAGTTGGATGTTCCGGCTGTTTTTGTTATTACTTTTTCTGATTGTTATACTTTATCAGGTCTTGGCGCAGACCAATATTTTTTATGGGGTAAATAGTGGATTGGTGACGTTATCATCTTATCTTCCTCATGAAAATGCTTATCTGTTCACGATCTTACAAATTGTGCCTTTGATCTTTTTGGCAGGGTCCTTTTTGGGGAAAGAGAGGAAGATGGATTCGATGGACACGGTTTACTATCGTCCGGAGAGTAATGCGGACTACGTGGTAGGGATGATGTTGGGATTCACGAAGACTTTTATGACGATGGCGGGGATTTCTCTTGTTATCGGGATGTTGTTGCATATTTTCGCAAGTGAGTCTCCTTTTAATTTCTGGCTTTATCCTTTTTACTGGCTCACGATGATTTTTCCGGCTTTGGTGTTTGCCTTGGGTTTCTCTTTCTTCATTCATACGTGGGTTCGTCACCGGGGACTTAGTATATTGATTCTTTTGGTGGTATTCGGGGTGTTTCTGTTTCAGTTGGGCAAGGTGCGGGAAGGGCTTTTTGATCCGTTCGGGTTGTCTTTACCGAATGCTTTTTCTGAAGTGACGGGACATCCGGGAATGGCCCTTTATCTTATGCAGCGGGTTTGCTGGTTATTCGTGGGGATGGGGTTTGCTGGATTGGCCGTGTTGATGTTTCAACGCTTGCCGAATCGTCCGGTGAACCGAAAGCGGGTGATGATCGTGGGAGTCGGTTGTTTGGTGCTGGGGGGTCTATTCGGGGGAGTTGTCTATATGGCACGGGAGAACGTGGAGAGTGTTCGGGAACTTTATGCCGAAACTTATAATAAATATCAAAAATTCCCGAAAGGAAACGTGGTTTCGAATACCTTGGAGGTGGAGCAAAAGGGAAATGTGCTGTCCGGGAAGAGTACCCTTCTTGTAAAAAATCAGGGGGATCAGGAATTATCGGAAATTATTCTTTACCTGAACCCTGCTTTGGTGGTGTACGCGATAAAAGAAGGTGAGACTGACGTGGCGTTTGAACGGGAGAATCAAGTGATTCGGGTTGCTCGGAAATTGCTACCCGGTGAGGAGGTGGAATTAACCGTGGAGTATAGCGGCGGAATTGATGAGCGGGTGTGTTATTTGGACGTGGATTTTGATAAATTATTTCAATTACAACCCATTCCTGGGCATAGTTCTACTGCGGGAAAGCGGTTTGCTTTTGTCGGGGATGATTTTACGGTGCTTACCCCGGAATGTCTTTGGTATCCGGTAGCCCAACCGTCGGTGAATCCGGCATCCCCGTATGATGCTTTGCCCGATTTTACTTCCTACTCGTTACAGGTGGCATCGACAGATGGGCGAACGGTTATTGCTCCCGGAAAGCGGGAGACGAAAGAAGGGCGTGTCTGTTTTACGGGAGATGTTCCTTTGCCCGGGATGGGGCTTTGTATCGGGAATTTTGAAAAGCATGATCTTGTAGTCGATTCTACATTATATGAACTTTATCTTTTTGCGGGGCATGGTAAGCTTTTGCGGGGATTCGAGGAAATTCGTGATTCCATTCCAGCCATCATTCGTGATGCCCGTTATAACGTGGAGGAACAGATGGGGATCACGTATCCTTATTCTCAATTGACTTTGGTGGAGACTCCGGTCTCTTTTTCCGGTTTTGCCCGTCCTAATAAAGGGGGAAGTGAAATGGCCCAGCCCGGAATGTTATTTCTGCCGGAACGGGGGATCGGGATGTGGAATGATTATAAGGCGGAGGTCGCTTTTAGAAAGCGAATGATGCCCGAGATGTCATCTTTTTATAGTTCTACGGAGGATATGCTCAGTAGTGATCTGACTAGATCGTTATCTTCGATGTTTTTGAATGAATATCGTTATAATGTAAACCAAGCAAGGTTGTTGTTATATTCGGTTGTTTCGCCTTCTCTCTTGTGGCGTAGCGGGGTTGCCAGTACTAGTGTAGGTAATTTGTACACGATTAGTCCCATGTTTTATGAACAGACTATGGCATTACATTCTGTCGAATATCCGGCAATTAATTCCATACTAACAGATGCGCTGAAGAAATCGAACACGTTTTTTATCTCTTATTCTGAGTTGGATCAAGAGGAACGATTTGTCGGACGTAGTGTGGGTGATCTTTTCCGTGATCGGTTGGATAATCCTTACGAGGTGGCGACTCTGTTACACGAGAGAACTTTGGAACTATTGCGTTTGTTAAGTGTGAGGAATATTCCCATGGAGCAGATTACAGCGTTTTTAGCGACGTTTATTCGGGAGAATCGATTTCGGCAAGTTGAATTTGATGAGATGAACCGGGAGTTTATTGAAAAGTTTGGGGTTGATTGGATGGACGTTTTGCCCGCGTGGTACGAGAATAGTAAGATTCCCGTTTTCTTTGTAAGAGATTTTAAAGTGGAAAATGTTACATCTCAGGAGGACGGAGAAGGTAGTCTTTCCGGTTTCGCTTTCTCGGGAGGTTTTGCGATTCCTGATCAAGGAAACAGACGCTCTCGAGTGTCGGTGAATGTCTTTAATGATAGTGATGTTGATGGAGTTGTTTCTTTCGAGGCTCGGGACATGACATTTTCGGGGATGAATTCTCGTCGACAGGGTCGAGAGGGGGAGAAAGTGGTTACCCGGAATTTTTTGGTTAAGGCAGGCACCGGTATGCAGATTGCCGTGGTACTGAAAGGTATGACATCAACATTTAATACAAATATTTCAAGTAATCTTCCAACAAAGTTTTTCATTCAGGGACTGACGAATATTTCAAAAACAACGGATACGACCGAGTACGTGAAAGATCTGGATCGTTCTTATTTCATGCCGGCCCCCGGGGAGATTATCGTGGATAACGAGGATGAGAATTTTAAATTGATCTCGCCTTCTTCGCGGAAACGGCTACGAAATCTGATTTCTCCTTTAAAGGAATCGAAATACGAGATGGGTTCAAATCTCATGATAAGGGAAGGGGTTGAAGTTGTTCCGAGGCACATGATTAGTTCCGAGGCATACGGGTTGAATAAGCTTACTCATGCTTTCATGTTACAGGGGAGTAAAGCGACGATGGAATGGACTGCCCGGGTTGAACGTGAGGGCGAGTACGAGATTCTGGCGTATATTCCCCCGAAGGTTTTTGCCCATCGGATGGAAGAGCAGGAGAAAGGTGGCCGGGGAAGTGGAATCTTTACTGTTTCGGCTTTTTCTGTTACAGAATCAGAACCGGAAGAGGTAAAGCAATACTATATCGTGGATGTCGGTGGGGAAAAGCAGGAGGTTTCTGTTGATATTAAAGAGCATGTGGGATGGGTTTCTCTGGGACTATTCCAGTTGCCTGTCGGGGAATGTAAAATAGTGCTGACGGACCAGGGAAACAAGGATCAGGTCCTTCTTGGTGATGCGATCAAGTGGGTCTATATGGGGGATAAATGATTTTATAGAAACTTTAACACGGCCTTTTGAGTATATATACTCGATTTAAAAGTTTATATATATGAATAAGACAGTGTTTTCGGTATTGAAGTGGGCTTCTGTTTCGGGAGTTTTGCTTGTTGCGATCTCTTGTCGGAGGACTACTCCGGGCTTGGAGATTTCGCAATTGGTGAAGACGGCAGAGGTACAGAAGTATGATGGGGAGTGTAGTACTACCTATCCCGGGAAGATCAAGGCGGCTTCAGATGTGCAGTTGGCGTTCCGGGTGGCGGGACCTATTCTACGTTTCAACGCTGAAGTGGGGGAGTTCGTGAAGAAAGGGGAAGTGTTGGCGGAGATTGATCCGAGAGATTACAGATTGCAGTACGAGGCGACAAAAGCGGAGTACACGCAGGTGACGGAGGAATCGGATCGGGTGATCGAGTTGTATCACCGGAAAAGTGTTCCCGTGAATGATTACGACAAGGCCGTGGCGGCAAAGCAGCGGATTGCCTCTTTGTATCACGCGAATCTGAATGCGTTGAACGATACGAAGTTGAAGGCTCCTTTCGACGGGTATGTCCAGAAGAAGTTTTTTGACGCTCACGAGATTGTGAATATCGGGACTCCCGTGTTGTCGATGATTAATAATGATTACTACGAGGTAAATATTGATATTCCATCCAGTGATTTTATTCGTCGGGAGAGCTTTAAGGAGTTTTATTGCGAGGCGGATGTCTTTCCGGGTGTAGAGATTCCCTTGGAATTACTGGATATAACACAACAAGCAAATTATAATCAACTTTTCCGGGTACGTTTCCGGATGAAGCCGGATGAGAAATTGAATCTGGCGGCAGGCATGAGTGTCAGTGTGACCATTCGTTTCGAGCCGGGCCAGGAGGGACTATCTATTATCCCGATCTCTTCTTTATTTCAAAAAGAGGACCAATCATACGTGTGGGTGTACGATACAACTCAAACAACCGTGAGGATGAATCCCGTGAAAGTTGTCGAACTGGATAAAGACGGGCAAGTCATCGTGGAATCGGATCTGGCCTCGGGTACAAGGATTGTTTCTGCCGGGGTGAACGGTTTGAAGGAAGGGCAAAAAGTCCGTTTACTACCTCCCGTGTCCTCTTCTAATGTCGGCAAGTTATTATAGATATTGAAAACTAAATTAACCTGCAACTTGCAACCGGTCAACTTGCAACGTTGCAAAGCAACAAAATACAATGAATTTTACGGAATATGCTTTAAAGAATAGAGCTTTTGTCTACTTCTTTGTTTTCGTTTTGGTTGTTGGGGGGATATACTCGTTTTTCACGATGAGTAAGTTGGAGGACCCGGCGATAACCGTGAAGCAGGCTATGGTGGTGACGGCCTATCCGGGAGCTTCTGCCTATCAGGTGGAGTTGGAAGTGACGGATGTATTGGAGAAGGCGATTCGTTCGATGGGGGACTTGGATCATGTTTCCTCTCGTTCGATGGATGACGTGTCGGAGATTATGGTAGAATTGAGTAGTACGGTTCCTTTGGCGGAGTTGCAGCAGAAGTGGGATATTTTACGCCGGAAAGTCATGGGAGCACAAGCTCAGCTACCGGATGGGGCCCAACCTTCCATCGTGATGGATGACTTCGGGGACGTGTACGGGATGTTTTATGCCATGACGTCCGATGGTTTTGACTATCAGGAAATGTCGGATTATGCGGAACTGGTTCGTCGTTCCGTGTTGGATATTGACGGGGTGAGCAGTGTGGACGTGTATGGAGAACGTCAGTCTTGTATAAACGTCGAGTTCCTGGAAGATAAGATGGCCAACATGGGCGTGCATCCGGCAGAAATAATCATGACTCTGAACGGGCAGAATAAAACGGTTTACTCCGGTTATTTCGATAGTGGGGAGAAACGGGTGCGGGTGAACGTGAACGGGGCTTACAAGGAGATCGACGATATTCGTAATCTTTTGATTAAGGGACACGAACAGGATCAGATCCGCTTGTCGGATGTGGCTCGTGTCACGAGGGGTTACGTGAAACCGGAACGGGAAGGTTTGTTATATGATACTTTGCCGGCAATAGCGATTTCGATTGCCATGGAGGAAGGTGGGAATATTCTTCAATTGGGGAAAAAGGTGGATGCCAAACTGGCCGAGTTGAAAGAAGATATTATTCCGGCAGGGATTGATTTTCAAAAGGTATTCTTTCAACCGGCACGGGTGAAAAGTGCCATTAACGTCTTCATGGTGAACCTGATCGAATCGGTGGTTATCGTGATCTTGGTGGTCATGCTTTTCATGGGATTCCGGAGCGGGTATATCATAGGGGCCGGTCTGGTGATCGTCGTGTTAGGCTCGTTACTTGTGCTGTACATGATGCACGGGACATTGCAACGGGTTTCGCTGGCCTCGTTTATCGTGGCGATGGGGATGCTGGTGGATAATGCGATAGTGATCACGGATGGGATTCTCGTGGACCTGAAGAAGGGGATTCCCAAGCCGGCAGCCTTGGTGAATATCACGAAGAAGACGGCTTGGCCTTTGCTGGGAGCGACCACGATCGGGATTCTTACTTTCTTGCCGATATTTTTATCTCCCGATACCACGGGAGAGTATGTCCGGGATTTGTTTATCGTTTTGGCCGTATCCTTGTGGTTGAGCTGGATTCTTGCCTTGGCGTATGTCCCGATACAGGCGGACCGGGGTTTAAGGGTGAAGCCGGGAGAGGTGGAAGATGAGACGAAAATGTACGATACCCGGGTGTACAAGGCTTTCCGGAACACGTTGCAGTTTTCCGTGCGTCACCGGGTATGGGTGATTGGTGGGATCGTCCTGTTGCTGGTTGTCAGCATCTATCTGTTCCGGTTCGTGCAACAGGGATTTTTCCCTGATTTGAGCTATAATCAGTTGTATATAGAGTATAAAATGCCTTACGGTACGAATCCCCAGACGGTGAAACGGGATCTGGCCTCTATCGAGGAATATTTGACCAGCCGTCCGGAAATTACGGCCGTTACGACCAGTTTGGGAGGAACTCCTTCCCGGTATAATCTCGTGCGAACGGTGGCAGAACCCGCTTTAAGTTACGGGGAGTTAATCGTGGATTTCACTTCTCCCGAAACCTTAAAGGCGAATATTGATTCATTACAGGTTTACCTTTCGGAGCATTACCCGGAGGCATACGTTCGGATGAAACAATATAATTTGATGTATATGGATTATCCGGTACAATTTATGATTTCCGGTCCTGACCCGGCCGTGTTGAAACGTTTGTGCGGGGAGGTGGAGGAGTTGATGAATGAGGATTCCACGACGATGTTAGTGACGAATGACTGGGGGCCGATGACGCCCGTGCTGAACGTGGATTATTACCAGCCGATAGCTCGCGTGGCGAACCTTTCCAGGGAGGATGTCGGGTTGGCTTTACTGGCCACCACGGACGGGTTGCCTGTCGGGTCATATTACGAGGGAGAGCATGATTTGCCGATTTATATTAAAAGTATGGGTAAAGACGGGCTACGTCCGGGGCGCTTGAATAATGTTCCGGTATGGAGCCTCGTGCCTTCGACGAATATGTTGAGTCTGGAAACCGTGAAGGAGTTGATGATGGGAATGATTTCGACGGATGAGGTGATGACGGCCGTCGTGGGTTCTACTCCTTTGAACCAAGCGACAAACGGGATCACCGCCTCGTGGGAAGTTCCGGTGGTCAGGCGATATAACGGGCAACGCTCTATATCGGCACAGTGTAATAACGCGCCCGGCTACACGGCAAATGACGTGCGAAATAGTTTGCTGCCCAAGATTGAGAAATTGAATATCCCGCCCGGTTATTCCACGGAATGGCAGGGAGAGTATCTGGCAAGCACGCAATCCAAGCAGTATTTGTTTAAGAACGTTCCGTTGGGAATTGTTTTGGTACTGGCTATTCTGATCGCTTTGTTCAAGGACTTTAAAAAGCCGCTGATGATTATTCTTTGTTTGCCCTTGGCGATTATCGGGGTTGTTTTGGGAATGTTGCTGGCGGGCAAGGAATTCGGGTTCGTGGCTATCGTGGGGGCCTTGGGATTGGTCGGTATGATGATTAAAAACGGGGTGGTACTGGTAGATGAAGTGGATATACAGATTCGATCGGGGAAAGATCGTTTTCTGGCTCTTCTGGATGCTTCTTCCTCGCGTTTGCGTCCGGTCTTCTTGGCAGCGATGACCACGATCCTGGGAATGATTCCCTTGATTAATGACGATATGTTCGGGGCCTTGGCCGTGACGATTATGGGCGGGTTGTTTATCGGTACGGTGATTACTTTGGTGATCTTGCCGGTATTCTATTCGCTGTTCTTTAAAATCAAAGCGAATTAATTTTAGATTTAATGATTTTAGATTTTAGATTGACCCCCTCTAGCTCCCCCTTTTCAAGGGGGAGAAACGGACGCAAGAAATCGCTACAATGTAGCGTGTCCTCCCCCTGTGCAAGGGGGAGTTAGAGGGGGTAGTTTTTCCCATTCTAAATTCTAAATTCTAAACTTTAAATTTTTACACTATGCGTTTTATTATATTATCAATCGGGTTGTTATTGGTTTTTACTCCTTCACGAGCCCAGCGGCAGTTGGATTTAAAGGAATGCAGGGAGATGGCTCTTGAATATAGCAAACAATTGGCTATCGCGGAAAAGCAAAAAGAGAAGGCCGTGTGGACCAAGAAAGAATACGGGGCAAATTATTTGCCGAAACTTTCCGCGTCAGGCTTTTATCTATATCATCAGAAAAAGCAGGAATACAAATTAAGCGGGGGATATTTGCCGACTTACGTGCCTGATGCTGAAGGGAAATTGCAACCCAATGTTGTCATAGGTGCTGACGGGAAACCCGTGATGGGGACGGATGGGAAGCCGGTCTTCCATGAATATGCTTTTCTACCGGACATACCATTATCGCTTTCTTTGAGAGGGGTGTATATGGCATCGGTTCAATTGCAACAACCTTTGTTTATGGGAGGGAAAATCCGGGCGGCACATCAGGCGGCTAAATTTGGGGAAGAGCTTGCCGAGGAAAATATTCGGTTGAATCGTTCGGAAGTGCTTGTCGAATTGGAACAGGCTTACTGGCAATGTGTCCGGGTACAGGAATTGGTGTTGGTTGCCCGGAAATACAAGTCGGTGGTGAACGAGTTGCTGAAGAACTTGGAAGATGCCCAGCAGGCGGGGATGGCCCCGTTGAATGATGTGTTGAAAGCTCAGGTGAAATATAATGATGCCTTGTTACAGCTACAGCAAGCGGAACATGGAAAGCAGTTGGCTCAAATGAATCTTTGTCGTTTGGTGGGATTGGATTTGAATACCGAATTGGTACTGACCGATTCACTATCGGCCACGATAACGCCCGGTGTGCTGGCGTTGCCGGACGGGCTGGAACAAAGGCCGGATTATAACATATTGGAGAAACAGGTGGATATGAAACGGAAGGAGATAAACGTAACCCGTGCCGATTTCCTGCCTCAAGTGGGTGTTTCCGCGGGTTACGGTTATGGCGGTGGCTTGAAATTGAACGGTGACGATTCTAATTCCGGTTCTTTTAGTGCTATGGCATCCGTGGCGATACCTATTTTCAACTGGGGAGAGGGACGGAATAAAGTTCGGGTGGCGAAGGCCGAGGAAGAAATGAGTCGCTTGAATAAAGAGCGATTGGGAGAGATGATGCAATTGGAAATAGCTGGAAGTCGCTTTAAACTGAATGATGCCCAAACCCGGATACGTTTGACGGAATCCGCCTTGGAGCAGGCAAAGGAAAATCTGAGAGTGTCCGAGGATCAGTATGAGGTGGGAATGGAAAATCTGACAAACTTGTTGGAGGCTCAGGCCCAATGGCAACAGGCTTGGAGCGAATGGGTGGACGCGAAGGCCGCTTTGAAATTGTGTGAATCGGAATACCTGAAGGCGATAGGAAAACTCGAATAATTTTAGATTTTAAATTTGGAACTTATATATGAATTTACAGTAAACCAACTCCCTCCCCCCTTCGGGGTACTCCCTCTATAAACAGAGGGAGAGTTGAAATACTCCCTGTTTTGGGAAGAGTCACCAGCTCCTCCTCTGTTTATAGAGGAGGTGGCACGAAGTGACGGAGGAGTTTGAGAATGAAAACAAGCATTACCTTAATGGACTGGAAAGTTGTATATAATTACCTTAGATTTTAGATTTCCACCTGCGAGGTTCACGCTTTTTAATCGTGAATTATAAATCGTAAATTGTTAATTATGAAAAGGATTGGTTTGATTTTATTGGGGATGTTGATGGCAGGGGCTGTTTCTGCCGAGGTGAAGAAGATCAAGGGAACGGGGTATCTTGTGGTGCATGATCGTCAGGTGAATCAGCCGTTTACCCGTGTTTCCGTTCAACAGTCGATCACCTTGTATATATCACAAGGAAAAACGGAAGGGATTACCGTGGAGGCGGATGATAATATTATTCCTTATATAAAAACGGAGATAAAGAACGGGCAATTGAATATTTTCCTTGACCCGGAAGTGATTATTCGGGGATATACGGCAATGAATGTTTCCGTGTCCATGCCTGTTATCACGGATATAAACGTGGCGGCTGCCGGGCGTTTGGAAGGAAGTTCGCCTTTTACCGTGAATAAACTGGAAATCGTGGCATCCGGTGCGGGGAGCGTGAAGTTGGAGGTGAAAGGAAGTGAAGTTGACGTGGAGGCATCCGGTGCCGCAAGACTAGAACTTAAAGGTGAGGTGGAGCAGTTTGATTTGGAAATGTCTTCCGCTGCCACGCTGAAAGCTTGGGAGCTGCGTGTGAAAAATTGTGATGCCGAGATTAGCGGGGCTGCCAAGGCAGAAGTTTCCATTTCCGGGCAGTTGGAGGCAGAGATTTCTTCGGCTGGCATTCTAATCTATGACGGGACCCCGCGGATTACCAAACAAAACGTGACCGGGCGGGGAACTTTAGTAAAAAGGAGATAGGATAAATGCGATTTTGTGCAGTTTTTTATACCTTTACATCGAGGGGTAGCTGGCCATGTACGGCCCGTAAAGATAAAAACTGTAGCAAATGAATAAACGTGATCGATTGATAGGAGTGTTGTTGATATTGTCTGTACTTTTCTTTCAATATTTGTGGCTACTCCTTTCCGTACTGTTGCTTGTTGTTCTGGGTATTTTGATTTTTGATACCCGGTATGATCGTTACGCTTTAGTTATGGTGGTTCTCGTGCTACTCTTGTACCTGAGTGCAAAGTTTATGTTTTACGAGACTTATCTGGTACCCACGAAATCGATGTTACCCGTGCTGAATAGTAATGTGACTGTGCGGGGCGAGAAATGGCGGTATGGTGGTATCTATCTTTCGGCTGTTGAGGAATGGCCTTTGGTCACGATGTTCACGCATTCCAGTAAATACCGTACCGGTAAGTTCGCGGCGAAAGACCGGATAAAAATGATCGGTTTCTGGAAGCCCAAGAAAAATGATATTCTGGCGTATTATGCCCCCGTGGATTCCTCCCGGATTCACATCGAGCGGTGCATCGGTTTGCCGGGTGATGTCGTCTCCGTGGAGGAGGGACGTGCAGTCATTAACGGGAAAGAGCGAGAGGAGGACAAAATGTTGAGTTTGCGTTATATGGCTTATTTTTCGGATTATATGAGATTCCGGGAGGCGTGTAAAGAGTTGTCATTGTTGATGAATTCGGATGATTATTCGGTTTCTGAAGATGCCGTGTATATGTCGCTTGATAAAACGATGTTAGATCGTCTTCGTCAAGGAGGGATGGTCGATAGTCTTGTGTTTCGTCAACGCGGGGAAGCCCGGCGGAAAGTGTTTCTCGCGGATTCCTGCGGATGGAGTTTCCGGCATTGGGGGCCTTACAAGTTGCCTTACAAGGGAATGAGAATCGAGTTGACTCCTGAGAACCGGATGTTATACGGTTCCTTGCTGCGTGGACCGGAACGTGTTGCCGATCCGGATAAATTGACTTCCTATGTTTTTCAAAAAGATTATTACTTCATGTTGGGCGATAACCGGGGTAATTCATTGGATTCCCGATTTCTTGGGCCGATTCCCTCTTGCTGTATCGAGGCAAGGATTTTACATGTTGATTAGTATGGGGGCGAGAGTCTTGTTTTTTCGCACGTCCGGAATACGTGGATAAGTGACGATTTGTCCCCGAAAAAGTGGTGTTCGAACCGGATTCATTCCTGATCCTGTTAAAATAATAGTATTAAACAGTTATCATACACTTATCCTCTTGTTAATATATACTATACAAGTATAATTATTTGTTATTTTGATAGGAGGGGAATAGGGGCGGAATGGGAGGGGAATGGGAGCGGCTCGCTCTGAAATGGCAATTTGATCATATATTGATAACATTATTTTACATTAGATGGTACAAAAATTTTTCATCTCACCTCTGCATTTTTGAATGTAAAAAGTGAAAAGCGGATAGGGAGCTACCTGCAAATGCGAACTGAATTTTAAGGGCTCTCCCGTGTGAATTAGTTTTCTATCCCTAGTAATAGCCTGGACTTTGCCTGCACGAATTTTGGGATAATCCGGCGAGGGGTTCCCGTGTCGAGACTTCTGCTGCTCCGACTGTTCATGACCGGGGTGGCAATTGCATCCTGCGTGATGAGTTGAAGGGTTGCAGCCAGCAAGGGTTCTTCTTTATCTCCCAGTTGGTGTTGATGGTGAAATTGCTCCAAGATGGGGAACATGGGGGGTATGCCGCCTTTGACGGATTCTCCCCGACTGTTTCTGTATTCCGTGGAGATCAACATGATATTCCAGTTCTGTAAGTCTTTGTCGTTAGGCGTGTAGATGATTCCACCCATATTTTTTCCCATGGTAATGTCGCCAACGACGTTTACTTCCATGTATGGGGATAAGGCGCTGATCAGCATTTCGGCGGCTGATGCAGTCACTTTACTCGTGATCACCCACAGGCGTTTCAAGTTTAGACGGGAATCAAGGGGTACCGTCTTGTCAAAATGTTCTTCCAAGCGGGTAGGATCATCAGCGTATTTTTCCTGATATGCTTTATTCCAGCTTTTGTGAATAAGCAGTTCTTCGTTTTCCACGACTTCTTCCGGGGCGAGAAGTGAACATAGTTGTTTCACTGCAAAAATGTACCCGCCTTGATTATATCGTAAATCCAGAATGAATTCGTCAATATTGGCTGATTTTAAGGTTTGGAACACGTGGTTCAGTTGTGCCAACGACGTGTTACCGCGGAACACGAAATCCGTGTAGATCATGTACCCGATTGTTTGGTTCTCCAAGGGAATCAACCCGTAATCAAGTACCGGATCGATCGTGTATGTTTGGGCGGTCAGCTTTTTCGTTTCGTACGGTTCTGATACTTCATCGTTTGATAGCCCGAGAGAAAGCTGGGATGCGTAATATAAGTCCGTGTAATTTTCCGTCGTGATCCTTTCCCCGTCCATGTGAGTGATCAGGTCTCCCCGTTTAAGTCCTGCTTTTGCTGCTGGAGAATTCGGGTGAACGAAATTGACATCCGCGAATATGTAGCCCTCTTTCTCCCAGAAAGTCAAGTTGTAGCCAAAACCTTCGTCATACCCGGAGGCGTCGGCAATTTCTCCCAAACCTTTGGAACTCGTGATGCGTGACCATTGGTCCTCGGGGTATTTCATGGTAGCGAAATATTCCGCCGGGTTACTATCTGGATCAATGTTTTTGTCCTTGACTTCATCCGCCCAAAAGTATTGGTCGGTCATTTTGTCTTTCGTGAACGTGTTAATCCGGACATACGAGTAAGGGCCCGGAGTAGGGCTTACTCCGCGTGAATCCTCACAACTTGATAGGAATCCTGCTAAAATCGAAAAGAAGAATAGTCTATACATAAGTTTATGTCTGATAGTAAGCCACAATATTACGAATTTTTAATGGATTTCCATATGCGATTTTGAATAAAAAGTTTTTGGTGATATTGCATATTTATTCAATATAACTATCCCGATCGTTTTCTTCGTGTTTTAGAGATGGTGAAATTAGTACGTTTTCTTCGTGTAGTGCTTGTAGTATTTGGAATGAGTGGCACTTTGCTTGTTGTTTTTATTTCATGTAATATATTGTTTGATTGTTTGTTGGTGTTAGGTGTCAAGGCGTTTCCTTTTCTTTTGGTGAAAAAAATGAGAAAATATTTGTTTTTGCCGCATATTAATGCATATATTTGCATCGTGAATAAATAAATATGCACAACGAGTAATCAAAAAGAATTTGAATGATTTAGATTAAATGGTAAAAAGATGAAGATTGAAGTTGTAGTTGCATCCGAGAAACACCTGTCATACGTGACAGCGATAAACGATGCGATTGATCATGCTGCAAAAGCAAGAGGTACTGGTATAGCCAGAAGAACGAACGAGTATATTGCTGATAAAATCCGAAGTGGAAAGGCAATTATCGCTCTGAATCGAGAGGAGTTCGTGGGTTTCTGCTATATTGAATCATGGGGTCACCAGAAATTCGTGGCGAACTCCGGGTTAATCGTGGTACCGGCGTACCGGGGATTGGGAGTAGCAAAACAAATAAAAGAGGCTGCTTTTCATCTGTCGCGAAGGCGATTCCCGCAAGCAAAGCTTTTCGGCTTGACAACTGGTGAGCAGGTGATGCGAATCAATACTTCATTGGGTTACGTGCCTGTTACTTTTGCCAAACTCACGGATGACGAGGAGTTTTGGGCCGGATGCAAGTCTTGCGTGAATTATGACATATTGCAACGGACGAACATGACCAAGTGTCTTTGTACCGGGATGATTTATGACCCGGAGGTCGTGGCCAGACAACAGGCGGCGGCTAAAAAGGCGGCTAAGGGGAGGTCATTGCCTTTGTTCAAGCATCTGCGTCATGTTGTGGGGTCCACGTTGGCGGTTTGCGGGTTACCGGTTTCTCGCTCTGCCATGAAACATACGGCAAATTTGTAACTTGTAATTTATATTCATGAAAAAAGTAGTTTTAGCATATAGCGGGGGATTAGATACCTCTTACTGTGTCAAGTACCTGAGCGAGGAAATGGGGCTTGAGGTTTACACGGCATTGGCGAATACCGGGGGATTTACCCCCGGTGAGCTGGCCGGGATCGAGGAAAAGGCGTATGCCTTGGGGGCGAAGAAACACGTGACGCTGGATGTCACGGGGGAATATTACGAGAAATGTATTAGATATATGATTTTCGGGAATGTTTTGCGTAACAAGACTTACCCGGTATCGGTCAGCTCCGAACGTACTTTCCAAGCGTTGGCTATCGTGCGTTACGCGAAGGAGATTGGGGCGGACGGTTTGGCTCATGGAAGTACGGGGGCCGGGAATGACCAGGTTCGTTTTGATCTTTGTTTTTCCGTGTTTGCCCCGGAAATGGAAATTATAACCCCGACTCGTGATTTGAAACTGAGCCGGGAAGAGGAAATTGCCTATTTGAAATCGAAAGGTGTGGAGCGGGATTGGTCCAAAATGGCTTATTCCATCAACAAAGGACTTTGGGGAACCTCGGTGGGAGGGAAAGAAACATTGAATTCATGGGAATATCTTCCGGGAGAGGCCTATCCTTCTTCTTTGGAGAAGGAGGGTGAAGAGGAGTTGATCTTGTCGTTTGAACGGGGAGAGTTGTGCCGGGTAAACGGTGAATGTTACACGGATAAAATCGAGGCTATCCGCCGGGTGGAGGCTTTGGCCTCTGTTTGGGCAATCGGTCGTGACACCCACGTGGGGGACACGATTGTGGGGATTAAAGGACGTGTCGGTTTCGAGGCGGCTGCTCCGTTGATGATTATTAAAGCCCATGAATTACTGGAAAAACATACACTCACGAAATGGCAGATGTATTGGAAGGAACAACTGGGCAACTGGTACGGAATGTTTTTACACGAGGCCATGTACGGGGAACCTGTTATGCGGAATATCGAGAGTTTCCTAAAAGATACACAACGATACGTTTCAGGTGACGTGCGGGTTCGGATGCGTCCCTATTGTTTCGAATTGTTGGGAGTGCGGTCAGACCATGATCTGATGGATGCCACGTTTGCTTGTTACGGGGAGGAGAACAAGGCTTGGACGGCAGAGGATGTGAAAGGTTTTACCCGGATGTTGTCGATGCCTTTGCGGGTTTATCACGCGGTGAACGAGAAGAGCGAGGAGGGACTATGATCAGAGTGGGTATTGCCGGGGCTGCCGGTTACACCGCGGGGGAATTGATCCGCGTATTAATTTCTCACCCGCAAGTGGAATTGCGTTATTTACAAAGTGAATCGCACCGGGGAGAACCTGTCGGACGAGTTCATCGGGATTTGATTTACACGAATTTGAAGTTTTCCGATTTGGATTTGACGGGTATTGATGTTCTTTTCCTGTGCATGGGACACGGGATGTCGGCTCAATTTTTAGAACGGCATCCGGTTCCGGCATCCGTGCGAATCATTGATTTGAGTCATGATTTCCGGTTAAAGTCGAATGCTGGGGATTTTGTTTACGGTTTGCCGGAACTGAATCGGGAGCGGATACGAGGAGCTTGGCACGTGGCGAATCCGGGATGTTTTGCGACGGCAATAGAATTGGGGTTGCTACCGTTGGCGAAGAGCGGTTTGCTGCCTGCCCACGTGTCGGTCTTCGGGATTACCGGGGCGACGGGTGCGGGACAGAAACCGACGGAAGAGACGCATTATAGCCATCGGGCGCAGAATCTTTCGGTTTACAAGGCTTTTTCTCACCAGCATTTGGCTGAAATACGGGAAACGTTGTCCGGGCAGGATGAAGATGTACAGACGGATATTGCTTTTGTTCCGGTGCGTGGGTGTCATGCCCGGGGGATCATGGTAAATGCGGTTTTCGAGAGTGAACGGGATTTGTCGGAACTCCGATCTATGTATGCCGCTTGTTACGAGGGACATTCTTTCACGGTGATGAGTGACGAATCTGTTTATTTGAAACAGGTGGTGAACACGAATTATTGTTTTGTCCATATTGAGCGGCAGGATCGTAACGTGTTAGTGACTTCCGTGATTGATAACCTGTTAAAGGGGGCATCCGGACAGGCCGTGCAGAATATGAACCTGATGTGCGGACTGGAAGAAACAATGGGTTTGGGTTTGAAAGCCAGTTATTTTTAATTTATTCGAGTATGTTTGATGTTTATAATTTATTGGATATAGAGCCGGTCAAGGCGGAGAAAGCCTATTTCTGGGATCGTGATGGAAATAAATACCTTGATTTTTACGGGGGACACGCCGTTATTTCAATCGGACATTCGCATCCGCATTACGTGGAGTTGGTGACGGGGCAATTGAATCGTATCGGGTTTTATTCAAATGCCGTGAAGAATCATTTGCAGGAGGAGTTGGAGTGGAGATTGCGGGAGCTTTCCGGTTGCACGGATTATAATTTGTTTCTTTGTAACAGTGGGGCGGAGGCTAACGAGAATGCCTTGAAACTGTCTTCTTTTGTTACGGGGCGTTCGAAAATACTGGCCATGCACGCTGCCTTTCACGGGCGTACGAGCGGGGCCGTTGCCATCACGGATAACCCGACAATACAGGCACCTTGGAATCGGGGACATCAAGTGACATTTATCGATTTGAATGACGAGGAGGCTTTGAAATGGGAGTTGTCCGGGGAGGAATACGCGGCTGTCATCGTGGAGGGAATTCAAGGTGTCGGGGGAATCCGGATTCCGACAGGAGAGTTTCTGCGGGCGGCTCGTGAGGTTTGTGATCAGACAGGTACGTTATTGATTTTGGATGAAATCCAGTCGGGCTACGGGCGGAGCGGGAAATTCTTTGCCTATCAGCACGCGGGGATCGAGCCGGACGTGATCACTATGGCGAAAGGAATGGGCAACGGATTCCCGGTTGCCGGAGTACTGATTCGCGGGTTGATCAAGGCGGAGAAGGGGATGTTGGGAACGACATTTGGGGGAAATCATTTGGCTTGTGCGGCTGGGATTGCCGTGTTGGATGTGATCAAGGACGAGCAACTGGTGGAAAATGCCGATCGTGTCGGTGGGTATCTGATGGAGCGATTAAAAGTTTTGAACGGGGTGATTGAAGTGCGGGGAAAGGGATTGATGGTTGGGGTGGATATTGATATTCCTCATTCGATTTTCCGTCGTCGTTTGCTGGCGAATCAACACGTGATCACGGGGAATAGCGGGAAGAACACTTTGCGTTTATTGCCCCCGTTGTGTGTTACCCGGGAGGAAGTTGATGAGTTTGTCGCTCGGTTTAAACAAGTAATGAATTAACAGATGAAATGTAAAGTCATAAAAATCGGGGGTGCTTTGATCGAGGACGCGGGACTGTTGAACCGGTTGTGCCGGAAGTTTGCATCGATGACTTCCCCTTTTGTTATCGTGCATGGTGGCGGGACTTTTGCCGGGCAGCTTGCGGAACGATTGGGGATTCCCTGCAAAATGATTGATGGGAGACGGGTGACCGATCGGGAGACTCTGGAAGTCACGGTGATGGTTTATGCCGGATGGATCAACAAAACGCTGGTTGCTCGTCTGCAGGCTTTGGGAGTGAATGCTTGTGGACTTTCCGGGTGCGACCTGAATCTGGTGCAAACCGATCGGCGGGAAGGGCAGAGTATTGATTGGGGATATGTGGGGGATGTCCGACTGGTGCGTATGGGGGGGCTCGAATTATTGTTACAAGCCGGGGTGGTGCCTGTTATTTCTCCGATCACGCATGACGGGAAAGGGGTGTTGTTGAATTCGAATGCGGACGGGATCGCGGCGGCGGTGGCGGAGACGCTGGGGATGTGCTATGACGTGGAGTTGATCTATTGTTTTGATAAAAAGGGGGTGTTGACGGATGTCGGGGATGAAGGTTCCGTGATTCCTTGTCTTACCCCGTCTTTGTATGAAAAATATAAGCAAAGCGGGATGATTCATTCCGGTATGATCCCCAAGTTGGATAACGCTTTTAAATCTGTTTCTAACGGGGTGCAGGCGGTTTGGTTGATTCATCCGGATGATTTGGGCCAACCGGATGCGGGAACTAGGATAATATTGGAAAAACAATGGACGCGAGTGGAGCAATAGAACTTTTAAAACAAATTATATCCATCCCTTCTTTCAGTAAGCAAGAAGACAAGGTGGCTGATTTGATTGCCGATGTGTTGAAAAGATATAGGTTCGACGTGCATCGCAAAGGTAATAACGTGTGGAGTCGTTCAAAGAATTTCGATGACGCGAAGCCCACGTTATTACTCGATGCACACTTGGATACCGTGCGTCCTAACGGGACTTGGGACAGTGATCCTTTTACGCCGGTTGTGAAGGAGGGAAAGTTGTTCGGTTTGGGAAGTAATGACACGGGGGGAAGTCTTGTCTCTATGCTGGCGGTTTTTGTTGAATTGGCATCCGGGAGTTTGCCGTGTAATCTGATATTCTTGGCATCCGCGGAAGAGGAGAACACGGGAAGTGGCGGGATTCAAAGCGTGTTTCCAGAGCTCGGTCGGGTTGATTTTGCCCTTGTGGGAGAGCCTACGGGAATGTGTCCGGCGATAGCGGAGAAGGGGTTGATGGTGTTGGATGGTTACGCCCGAGGAAAAGCGGGACACGCCGCAAGAGAGGAAGGGGTGAATGCGATTTATGAGGCAATGGAAGATATACATTGGTTTCGTACGTATCGGTTCGAAAAGATTTCGGAATTGTTGGGTCCGGTGAAAATGAGCGTAACGGGGATCGAGGCGGGAACTCTGCATAACATGGTTCCTGCAACTTGTCATTTCATGGTGGATGTACGGGTAAATGAACTTTACACAAATCAGGAAATATTTGATACGATCCGTGATCACGTGAAATGCGATATGATCCCTCGCTCTTTTTCACTGAACTCATCTTCCGTCTCGCTTTCTCACCCGATGGTGAAACGATGCATCGAGTTGGGGTTATCTCCTTACGGTTCCCCGACGACATCGAATCAGGCGGTGATTCCATGTCCCTCACTGAAGATAGGCCCCGGGGATAGCGCTCGTTCGCACACGGCAAATGAATATATTCGTTTGGAAGAAATACGGGAGGGGATTAAATTGTTTAAATCTATCATTCAATATGTTGAATTATAGTTCTAAACAAGCTAAAAGTTAATAACTACCCCCTCTAACTCCCCCTTACACAGGGGGAGAATACGCTACATTGAGATATTGTGGCAGTTTCTTGCGTCCGTTTCTCCCCCTTGAAAAGGGGGAGCTAGAGGGGGTAGTTGAAAAGATAAAAAATAAAAGTAGAAAATCAGAAGGCGTTGGCCTTGTGTGACTGGAATTTAAAATTTAAAATCTAAAATTTAAAATAGGATGAAGCTTTGGGATAAAGGATATGATATAGATGGTTTTACGGAATCATTTACGATAGGGAAAGACCGGGAGCTGGATGTTATGCTGGCGGAGGCCGATGTCATCGGGAATTTGGCTCATTTGAAAATGTTACATGCTGTGGGCTTGGTGAATGAGGCGGAATATAAATCTTTGCAGCGGGCATTGGTTGATATTCACGGAATGGTGGAAAGGGGCGAGTTCGTGATAGAAGAGGGAATTGAAGACGTGCATTCTCAGATCGAGTTATTGCTGGTGCGAGAATGTGGGGATGCGGGGAAAAAGATTCACACGGGACGTTCCCGGAATGATCAGGTGTTACTCGATTTGAAATTATTTACCCGGGAGGCGATATTCGAAACGTTGGAACATATAGAACGTTTGTTTGATTTGTTGATACGACGGGCAGGGGAGAATAAAGATGTGTTGATTCCCGGTTACACGCATTTGCAGGTGGCCATGCCTTCTTCTTTCGGCTTGTGGTTTGGTGCTTATGCCGAATCGCTTGCTGACGATTTGTTGGCGTTGAAGGCGGCTTACGATATGGTGAACACGAATCCTCTTGGTTCCGGGGCGGGGTATGGCTCGTCGATTGCTTTGAATCGGCAAATGACGACTGATTTGCTCGGATTTTCAAGTTTGGCTTATAACGTGGTTTATGCCCAGATGCAGAGGGGAAAGATGGAAAAGAACGTGTTATTCGGATTGGCTACCGTGGCGACGACTCTGGGACGTTTGGCTGCCGATGTTTGTCTTTTCGCTTGTAGTAATTTCGGTTTTGTACGTTTGCCGGATAAGTATACAACGGGATCCAGCATCATGCCGCACAAGAAGAACCCGGATATATTCGAGTTGATCCGGACGAAATGTAATCACTTGCAATCGCTCCCCATGCAAATGGCCATGATCTGTACGAACCTGACTTCCGGGTATTTTCGGGATATGCAATTGACCAAGGAGTTGTTTTTACCCGCTTTTCAAGAGTTGAATGATTCCCTTTTTATGGCTCATCTCGTGTTGCAAGAAATGGAAGTGAAACGGGATGTTTTACGAGATCCCCGTTATGCCTATATTTTTTCCGTGGAGGATGTGAATGAACGGGTAATGGCCGGAATCCCATTTCGGGAGGCTTACCGGGAAATTGGAATGCAAATTCAAGAGGGGAGTTATCGGGATGGGGTACGGGAGATTCATCATACGCACGAGGGAAGTATGGGTAATCTTTGCCTGACGGAGATTAAAGATAAATTCGAGCAAAGAGTATCCGAGTGGGACATTACGACGGTTCGTGAGGCGATAGAAGGTCTGTTGGGGAACAGATTATAGGGATTTTTTCCACACTTGTTCCACATCTTTCCACATACTTATTTATTAAGATTACTGTATAAGTAGTTGATTATTTTGTAATTGTATATTCTGTTTTGTGGTGGCATACAATTCTCTATACTATAAGCAAATGGTTGAATGATTAAAATTGATTGGTTATGGGAATTTGTATATTTTTTATCGTAATAGCTATTTCGGGACTTTTGTTACCGCATTTTTTAGCAGAACCTGAAATGAAGTAGAGTGAACCTAATCATCTTGATGATAGACAATTATTAATATAAACACGACGGGTATACGTCAATATCCGTTAGTAAGAGCGGGAGTTTTATTCGTGTAGTTGGAGGTTTGAGGAGATTTATTACATTTGTTTCAAGCAGGTATCTCTTTTCCAGAGGGTTACCTGCTTTCTTTTCCTAAATTCCGTTAAAAACTTTTTTGTTTAGTCGATTAAGGCTATTTTCGTGTTAGAAATAAATCGACTTATGGCAAAGATTTTAATCGTGGATGACGATACAACATTTTGTATCATGCTGAAAAAATGGTTGGAAAAACGTGGATTTGAGGTAGATACTGCTTTTTCCTACAAGGACGCTGTAAAGCAATTGGATAAAGCAGGGTTTGATCTCGTGTTGACGGATTTACGTTTGCCGGATAAGGACGGGATCGATTTGCTGCGGGTGATCAAGGAGAAAACACCGGAAACACAGGTGCTTCTGATGACGGGGTATGCCGATATACAGACCGCAGTCACGGCGATTAAACTGGGGGCTTTTGACTACGTGGCTAAGCCTGTTATCCCGGATGAGATTCTTAAAAAGTTGCAGGAAGCTTTGAAGTTGGAGGCAGAGCCCGTTGCCAAGTCTGTTCCTGCAAAAGCGAAAACGACGAGCTTTTCTTATATAAAAGGAGTGAGTGAAGGTGCCGATCGGCAATATGAATATATTCATCTGGTAGGGCCTACCACGATGACGGTTTTGATTAACGGGGAGAGTGGTACGGGTAAAGAGTATATCGCTCGCTTGATTCACTTGATGAGTAACCGGAAGGACGGACCTTTCGTGGCGGTTGATTGTGGGGCAATACCGAAGGACCTTGCCGCGAGTGAGTTTTTCGGGCATATTAAGGGTTCTTTCACGGGTGCCGTTACCGATAAACAGGGGTATTTCGTGACCGCGTCGGGGGGGACTATTTTCTTGGATGAGATTGGTAATTTGCCTTATGACGTGCAAGTCCAGTTGTTGCGCGCACTTGAAGAGCGTAAAGTACATCCCGTGGGCGGGAACGTTGATATTCCTTTTGATGTTCGTATTATTTCAGCCACGAATGAGAATCTCAAAGAGGCCGTCGCGAGTGGTCGTTTCCGCGAGGATTTGTATCATCGTTTGAATGAATTTTCCATTCAAGCATTGCCTCTTCGGGAGAGAAAAGAGGATATTCTGATTTTTGCCAATCATTTCTTGGATAAGGCGAACGAGGAGCTGGGGAAACAAGTGGCCGGGTTTGATGAGGAGGTGATGCGTATTTTTAGAGCTTACTCGTGGCCGGGGAATTTGCGGGAAATGCGTAATATAGTGAAACGGGCGACGTTGTTGTGTATGGGGAGTTTGATTTCCAAGACCTGCTTGCCCCCAGAGTTGGAGCAAAAGCCCGTGGAGCCTGAAAAGACATCTACAACACGGCGGGAGATGGAAATCGAGCTGATCAAGGAGGCCATGCAGAAATGCCGGAACAACAAGAGCGAGGCTGCCCGTATGCTCCAGATAGACAGGAAAACATTATATAATAAATTGAAAAGTTTCGGTCTGGAGGACTTATGAGATATTTTGAGAGATTATTGGTGTGTTTCTTTTTCCAGTAATTGGAGAACATTGTTTCCTTCTTGCAGGATCTTTTCAATACTCTCTCTTATTTTGTTTTCCTCTGTATCCAATGGCATTTTTTCTAGGAAAAGCAACGAGGGAATGACATCGTTAATCGCTAGTTGCTTGAACATGGGTAGCATTTTGTGTGCTAACTTGGCAATCTGTTCCGTTTCATGTGATTCCAGATGTTGGGCCAATAGTTGGAAATTGGTCTTGCAATCCGATATAAAAGACCCGATAATTTGATTGGCGGCATCTTTGTCATTGTCGGCAAAGACCATGATCATATCTAAATTGTAAGGGGCGTTTTTATCAGAGGTTTGTGTTGTCGGCTGTTTGGTTTCTATCGCACATCCTAACAGGTCGTTTACCCTGCTATATAGTTGTTCCGGGGTATACGGTTTATTTAGATAGGCTGAAAAGCCGGCTTCTTGATACTCTTTTTCGTGCATATCGTCACGGGCAGACAGAGCAATTACCGGAAGGCTTTTTATTTGTTGGTTTTGGGATTCTCGGATTTGTTGCACGAGTTCGAACCCGTCCATTTCCGGCATCTGGATGTCGGATAAAACAATGTTATAATTCCCTTTTTCCAAACGGGATAGCGCCTCTTGAGAGTGTGTACACGTGTCACACTGGATGCCTGTTTTCCGGAGTAATTCTGTCGTGACGGTCAATTGAAGAATGTCATCATCGACGATAAAGGCTTTCATCCCTTCATGCCTAACCGGGGGTGAAGAGGGTGTTTCTGTCGGTTGGGATTCTTGTGCTGTGGCCTTTATCAACGGGAATTTAACCGTGAAGGTACTTCCCTCGCCTTTTTTACTTTCGAGGGTTAATTCCCCATCAAGTAAATGGACGAGTTGTAATGTGATTGTTAAGCCAAGACCTGTGCCTTCCGCCTCGTTGTTATGCTGTGGGGTTAGGCGGGTGAATTCTTTAAATATCAGTTCTTGTTCCTCTTCCGTCATTCCCGGTCCGGAGTCTTTGATTACAATGATAAACTGGTCGTCTTTTGTAGGGGAAATAAAGGCGGATAAAGAAACCTTTCCTTCCCGGGTGTATTTTATGGCGTTCGATAGGATATTAACCACGATTTGGCGAACTTTCATGGAATCCCCGAGGTAAAGTCCGTTCAGGGCGTTGCTAATATCGCTTTTCAATTCCAGACTCTTTTGTGCCGCTAGAGGAAGGAAACTATCCGCCGTCTCCTGTAACAGGCGTCCCGGGTTATATGGAACCGTGTTGATCTCCATTTTATTGGATTCCAATTTGGAGAAATCAAGCATGTTGTTGGCAAGATGCAGGATATGTTCGGCTGTCCCCTTCATGTTTTTGAGAAAATAGTGCTGTCGCTCCTCCAGTTGGGTGTTATTTAGTAGTTCAATGTACCCGATGATGGAGCTTAGAGGGGATTTTATGTCGTGAGTGACAGTTAGCATGAGTTTCTCCCGGTTATGTAGTAACCGTTCCGTGTATGTTTTTGCTGCTTCCAGTTCCCGCCTGTATCGTTGACTTTGCGTGATGTCATTGATAATAAGAACGACGAAGAAGACCACTAGCACACAAGCGATGATGGCGATCCAAGATATGGTTCTGGTGAGATGATGTGTCGTGATTTGCTGTTGTTCCAAGCGGATCATCGTGTTTTCGAGTTCTTCTTTTTCAAGGTCTTTCAGTACTCGCTTGAGGCGTTCCGTGATGTGTTGACCACTTTGGATAACGATTCCCTCTCGCCGGGAGACTTCCGCATCGATCTCTTCCTTTTGCTGCTGGTACTGGCTCCATGAATCCCGAATCACGTTCATTAATGTGTCCGTGTTGTTGTTCGTCGTGACCATACTGAGCGTGTCAACGATGCGATGGAGGGTTGTGTCAACTTTTAGGATGGAATCTCTTTTCGTCCGGAATAATCCTTTTCTTTCTCGGATGATATAGCTACTGTCAATGACGGTAATAATTTTTTCCCGGAGATCGGGGATGATATCTGCCGAATCTTTGAGCGTACCTATTTTTTCGATTGTTTTGTTGTAGAAATCTTCGGGTATATAATATTTTTTGACGTAATATAGGTCTTTTAGATTCTCGATACGTTTACCTAGAAGTGTATTTATCGTGTCTATTCGCAGGTTTTGTTCCGAGCTGATGGATAGATTTTTCAAGGTATCCATGTTGTCCTTGATGTCCTCTATCAATTTCATATAGGTGTCAAAATTCTTTTGTGTTCCCGTTTGGGAAAAGGCAATTCCGGTATTTTCTGCCTCGTATAGTTTGGTGAGCGTGTTACTTATGATGAATAGTTTTTGTTGCATAACGATTTCATCATTCCCTTTTTGGGTTAAGGCAATGGTCTGTTTGTAGATAAAGACAATTGCAATTGCTCCTAACAAGAGAATTAGGATATATCCCGTGATGAGTTTGAGCTTGGTAAATTTGAAAGGTCTTTGCATAGCGAACAGATTTATAGCAAATGTATAAAAAAATAGTCAACCAATTAGTAAGGTTGACTATTTTAGACGTGCTGGTGTGCTACTCCTTAAAGTTCGTTTTTATAGAATGAATAAGTCTCTTCTATAATTTCCGGTGTTGCGGCATTCAATTGATATAAAATCTCCCGGCAAAATTCCAAAGGGGCATTACCGTTAGCCGTTACTATGTTATTGTCTCTTACGGCTTGATCGTTTATATAATTAGTTTCACCCGTATACCGGGTACCTGCATATTGTTTGAGGTAATCCAGCGTGTTACTTGTATGTTTTACGTGGTTGAGGAAGCCATACATTCCGAGATACACGGAGGCATTACAGATTCCGGCAACCAGTTTGTTTTCCGCGATTGCTTTTTCCACTAATGATGCGATGGGTTTCGCCTCGGACAAAAACCAGTTCATGCCGCCGATGAGTATAAGTCCTGCATGATCATCCGGTAGGTTGTTAATATCATAATCCGGCAACACCCTGAATCCACCTATCGAGGTAATGGGTTCTTTGGATAGTGACAACGTTTTCACCTTGTATTTAATCGGACATCCCGGTTTGACACCCATATTTAGGCAGGTGGAGATATAGGCACCTTCCCAGTCTGCAAAATTGTTTAGTAGTACAAAAATTACTTCTTTTTTATCCATTCTTTTAATATTTAGTTTTATCATCTTCTTCGCATCCCGGTAACTTATACCCGATTTGTTTTCTTTCCTTAAATCCCCGGTCTTTTGTCTGCAGTTCCGCTAAAGTTTGATTTATTAATTCGAGTTGTATCCGGGTATCGTTGTTAATGTCGTTGTAGTCGGAAAACACTTCTTCGATATAGTTTTCTATCGCATCCATTCGTTTTTCGAGTTCATCGATCTTATTTGTTTTTGGGCTGGCGATCATTTGGCGAATAGCCACAAAAGCCCGCATTATTGAGATATTTACATTAATGGCTATATCACTATTGAGAATTCCGGATAACATCGCTAACCCTTGTTCCGTGAATGCATACGGTAGATATTTCGTGTGTTCCCCTCTACCATTCTTTAAGATTCCAATTTGGAATCTTAAAGCTTCCCACTTTTCTACTGTTAACTGAAACATGAAATCGGGTGGAAATCTTTTGAGATTTCGCTTTACAGCTTTGTTCAAGTTGCCTGTTGTGACTTGGTATAACTCTGCCAAATCTCGATCCAACATCACCTTCTGTCTTCTGATCTCGTATATTTTGCTTTGTATTAATTGCAGATTGTCCATAATTGCACTCGTGTTGTTTATTTCTTTTCCTCCTCTTCACATCCCGGTAGTTTGTACCCGATTCTTTTTCTTTCCTTAAATCCTCGGTCTTTTGTCTGCAGTTCCGCTAAGGTTTGATTTATTAATTCGAGTTGCATCATGGTATCATCATTGATGTCATTTTGATCTACTAGAACCTCTTCCATGTATTGTTTGAGTTCCTTTACTTGTGTTTCGATCCTTTCAACACGGCTTTCTATGGGGTTGGACAGCATTTGCCGGACTGCCACGAAAGCCCGCATTATTCCCCTATTTATTTCTATTGCAGGCTTGGAGTTCAAAACGCTACTAAGCATCGCTACTCCGAGTTCGGTAAAAGCGAAAGGAAGATATTTTATATTGCTTCCACGTCCCTTGTTCAAGGTCGCAAATTGCGTCCTTGAAAGTTCGGTTATTTCTTTTTTTGTAAGCTCAAACATAAAATCATCACCTTCAAACCTGTCTATATTACGCCTCACGGCTTCTTTGAGGCGTTTTGTTTCGACGCCGTACATTTCTGCTAGGTCGAAGTCTAACATCACCTTCTGTCCCCTAATCTCGTATATTTTGCTTTGTATTAATTGTAGATTGTCCATAATTGCACTCGTGTTGTTTATTTCTTTTCCTCCTCTTCACATCCCGGTAGTTTGTACCCGATTCTTTTTCTTTCCTTAAATCCCCGGTCTTTTGTCTGCAGTTCCGCTAGGGTTTGATTTATTAATTCGAGTTGCATCCGAGTGTCTTCGTTTATGTCGTTTTGGTCGGTAAAAACATCTTCGATGTATTCTTTTAGTTCCTTTAATTCGTTTTTTAGTTCACCGATATTATCAACAGGAGAGATATGTATTAATTGACGCATTGCGACAAAGGCTCGCATGATACCCCTATTTATCTCGATGGCAGTTGGTGAACTAAGAACACTGCTAAGCATCGCTACACCTAATTCTGTGAAAGCAAAAGGGGCATATTTTATGTTGGATCCTCTTCCTTTGTTCAAGATCACAATTTGTGATCTTGAAATTTCTTCTTTGGTAAGTTCAAACATGAAATCTTCTCCTTCAAAACGTGCAGAATTACGTCTGACTGCTTGTTTAAGTACTCTAGTTTCAATGCCATATAGCTCTGCCAGATCGAAATCTAACATTACTTTCTGGCCCCTGATCTCGTATATTTTACTTTGTATAATTTGCAAGTTAGCCATAATTACGCTTATGTTGTTTTATACAAATGTAGGGAAAAACGAGAATAGTTTGTTGTTTTGGCTTATATATTGGCTATATAAAAAACAACCCGCTATAACGTTTTGTGTTTTAGCGGGTTATGTGATAAAGTGGTGATCCCCACGGGACTCGAACCCATATCAAAGGAACCGGAATCCTTCATTCTATCCATTGAACTAGGGGACCATATTATCCGAGTGCAAAGCTAATCAAATTTTTAAAAAAAGGGAGCAATTTGCTCCCTTTTTTAATGTATAATAGATAAACTATTTTACCTTTTTACGAGTAGCGTAACTTACACGTAAAGAATTTGCTTTACGCAATTCTTGTTTTACGTCGGTTACAATACCCATTTTTGTAAACTGATCAACTTTTAAGTTATTCGTGATCATGTTCCGTTCTTCCTCTTTACGAGTTTCTTGTTCAGCGGCAACGAAACTACTGATTTCACTTACGCTTGCCAGCTTATCATTCAACTGGATACGAGGTTCACTTCCGTAAGTAGCCACGTACTGATCTTTTGGTTTTCCGATAAAGATGTTACTAACCAGAGATTTTTTCTCCAATTTGGTAACTTCCTTTGCCTCGGGCATTCCGTTATCAACCATCACGAGTACTTCTCGCATCGTGGTACTAACCATGAAGAAGAATAATAGCATGAACACGATATCCGGTAGAGATGCTGTTGAAATTGCAGGAGTCTCTTTTCCGCCTTCTTTTCTAAATTTAGCCATTACCTCTTTCCTCCTTTCCCGATATTTTTAGGTTCTGCCTCGGATATTGCGGTGGGAACAAGTTTTCTCACTGCATCCATTTGCTCTTCCGTGAGTTCGCTATATTTCTTTCCCCATTTTTCCATGGCTTTAATATCTCTGATTTCGTTGTATGCTGCGGTCAGTTCGTCCTGAACGGCAATATACATTTTATATGAGGTACCACGGTCACTTTGAAGAGAGATAATCCCTCTCGAAACTTCAGCTTGTCCAAAGAAAGGAATTTCTTTAACAACCTTGCTCGGTAGGTCATCTCTATTTTGTGGGTTTAGAATAAACTCTTTTGCCTTCTCCTTCAGATTCTCAATTTGCATCAGTTCCCCGTTTACGGCCAGCAAATCGTTCTTGTTTACCAAAACCTGTAATATATTGCGTTTGGCAACAGGCGGAGCGATTACTTGATTTTCTGGAGGCATTGGCGGTAACCGTCTGAATAATCCTGAGTCCACATCCATGGTCGTTGACATCAAGAAGAATGTCAACAGCAAGAATGCTATATCCGCTGTGGAAGAGGCATTAATTTCTGGTGTTTTTTTATTTGCCATAAATCTCTTTTTTTACTCTTCAGGAAACATTATCTAACGCGTCTGATAATTTCCGTAACAATGATAGCACCGATAGCACCAATTCCCAAGAAATAAGTCGTGATTAGGATGGTATCGGTGAATTTTAAGGTTCCAGGAACGTTGTCTGAACCACTATATCCCGGAATCTCCATGATTGTTCCGTCAGACATAGAATAAGCGATTAACACGAGGATTATGATCCCTGCGAGAGCTATAAAGCTCTTCATCGCTTCTTTTGGTCTGGTGAATAATCTGATAATCGGGAATATTAATGCTGCAATAATAGCAACAGCAAATAGGATATATGACCACCATATTAATTGTTCTGTGTATACCGGGTTGGAGTATTGTGAATTTGGAAGTTCACCCCCAAAGTAAAATAACCCCAGTAACACAACCGTAATGACGAACATTACGATGGTCAGGATATTTAATATTTTGGTTATTTTCTGCATGGTTTAGTGTTTTTGATTGTATTTGACAAGAATGTCTAATAAAGTTACGGAAGCGTCTTCCATGTCATTAACAATACTTTCGATCTTAGCAATACAATAGTTGTAGAATACTTGAAGGATCATGGCAACGATCAAACCACCCACGGTCGTGATCAATGCAACCTTGATACCTCCTGCCACCAATGACGGTTGGATATCACCTGCTGCCTGAATCTTATCGAAGGCGTCGATCATACCGATTACAGTTCCCAAGAATCCCAACATCGGGGCCAATGCGATGAACAAGCTGATCCAAGACATTCCTTTTTCCAAAAGTCCCATTTGAACTGAACCATAAGATACAACTGATTTCTCAACCATGTCAACACCTTGATCATAACGGCACAATCCTTGATAGAAAATACTTGCGATCGGCCCTCTGGCGTTACGGCAAACTTCTTTAGCTGCTTCAACTCCACCATTATTCAAAGCGTCTTCTACACTTGCGATCAATTTTTTCGTGTTAACAGAAGCCAAGTTCAAGTAAATAACTCTTTCGATAGCGATAGCCAAACCGAAGATCAAACACAAGATAACGAAGCTCATGAAGGCGGCACCTCCCTCGATGAATTTTTGTTTCAAGGCAGCGTGGAAAGAAGTACTTTCGATTTGTGATTCGTCTTCTAACACGGTAGGATCTGTAGTTTCCTCTTCTTCTTGATAAGTTTCTGTCGTTTCAGTGGTCTCTGTTTGAGTTGTTTCATTCTCTTGAGCCATTAGCATAGATGATGCTCCAATAGTAAGCATTCCTAAAACTGCTATTAGTGCAAATAATTTTCTCATGATCAATTTAACTGATTTTTAGTTTATTAATAATTAAAATTTAACTCTATAATATCTGTTTAAGCTGTTTCGTTCTTGTTTTACACCGTGTACCGGTTAAAATCGGGCACCAAGGTATAAAAAAAATGTTAAAATCCAATATATTTGGGGGATATTTCTCCTTTCAAGCCGTTATTTAAATATTTTTTTATTTCGTTAGTGTCTTTATATTTGCCCAGTACATACATCATTTTGCATACAGCGGCTTCCGTGGTAATGTCGTGACCGCTGATGACTCCTGCGTTAAGTAGCTCTCTACTTGTTTCATACTTACCCATCTCGACACTCCCGCCTTGACATTGGGTGACGTTATACACGAAAATTCCCTTTGATAGTACTTCCTTAACCTTGTTAAGAAAAACTTTATTCGTAGGAGCGTTGCCTGACCCGTATGTTTCCAGTATGATTCCTTTTAACCCGGGAATCCCTGTTACCGCGTCAATCACTTCCGGTCTCATGCCCGGGAATATTTTCAATATGGCGATATTCGTGTCCACGTCACAGAATGCGCTTACGGGTTCCGTTCGCGGGGTGTAATCGATTGCACTGTAATCGTAATGAATATGTATCCCGATGTTTGCCAATGCCGGGTAGTTAAATGACTGGAAAGCATCAAAACTTTCCGCGTTTATTTTTGTCGTCCGGTTTCCTCGGAATAGTTTATCCCCGAACAGGATGCAGACTTCCGGAACAATGGCCTTTTCTTGATCGTAAGCGGCTGCTATTTCAATGGCCGCGATCAGGTTTTCTTTCCCGTCTGTCCTGATTTTCCCGATAGGTAGCTGGGAACCGGTAAAGATCACGGGTTTGGTCAAGTTATTTAACATGAAGCTCAAGGCTGCGGCCGAGTAGGCCATGGTGTCCGTTCCATGTAGGACAACAAATCCCTGGTAATCATCGTAATTTTTCAAGATGATTGAACAGAGGTCTTTCCACAATTGTGGTTGGAGATCCGAGGAATCTATGATTTCCGGTAAGGTGTAACTATCTATCGTGAATCCAAATTCTTTGATTTCCGGAACCTCGCAAGCGATCTGGTCAAAATTGAAAGGGCATAACGCCCCGGTTTCAGGGTCGTTTACCATCCCGATTGTACCTCCGGTATATATAATTAACACGGGTTTTGTCATACGCACTAAGTTAAAAACTAAAACATTACAAGCTTTAAGCTCCCTCTGCACTTTTCGTCAGTGAATTATCTGTCTGTATCTTTTCTATGAACAGTTCGCACTACTGACGTGCAAATTAAATAAATTCATTGCATTATTCGTTGTTATTTCCTCGACTTTTTTCGTGTCGATCCCTAGAATTTCAGCAATTTTAGCGGCTATACACGGAATGTAACTACTTTCATTGCGTTTACCCCGGTAGGGAACGGGGGCAAGATAGGGGGCATCCGTTTCTAATACAAGGTGTTCAGCTCCGATTCTTCCCACGACTTCAGCCATGGATGATTTTTTGAAGGTAACGACACCACCGATTCCCAGTAGAAAACCTAAGTCTATTGCCCGACGGGCATCTTCTTCCGTGCCGGGGAAACAGTGGAGTATGCCTTTCATGTTATAGTGTTGTCTTTTTAACACGGCGAATATTTCCATTAGCGAGTCTCTCGAATGGATTATAACGGGCAAATCCATTTCTCGGGCGATGTTTAATTGTCGCTCGAAGACAATAATTTGTTCCTTGTAAAATGTTTTATCCCAGTAAAGATCAATTCCACACTCTCCGATTCCGTGTATTGTTTCTTGGCCTAGTAATTTCTCGAAAAGTTGCATTTCCGTTTTGTAGGATTCGTTTACGGAAGTCGGGTGTACTCCCAGCGTGGGGTACATCATGTCCGGGTGGGCTCGTGCCAGTGATAACATTGCTTGCCGGGTTGTGCTGTCAATGTCCGGTAGTACAATCTGTCGAACGTTGGCAGCTAACGCCCGTTGAATAACTTCTTCCCTGTCATTGTCGAACTCTTCGGCATAGATGTGTGAGTGAGTATCTATAAACATATTTGTGATATAAGTGTCATTCTTCTCGTCGCGAAAGTAGTGAATTGTTTATGGATTGGCAACTAGGGATGTTTAGTATCCCTTTTCCCGGGGTTATCCGTATCCGTTACATGGCGATAGAGCGACTATTGGGAGGCTGTTAGGCGCCGTCGCCCGATTGTCGCCCGATGCTCGCCCGATTATCGCCGCCATTTTAATAGATGGAAAACAAAAATAACATACTCGAATATCCCGTTAACCGGGCCTATAACGGGGCTATTCACGGTCAAGAATAAAATTTCGGGCCATTATATCCCCCGTAAAGGCCCGGGATGAGGGATACATCACCTATTCCGGCGCTTTCGAGGTCGCGGCATCCATCTCTTCGAAGCTTCTTAATGATAATCATATTATCTTTATTGTTTTATGTCCGGGAACGAACGGGTATAGAGGCAGACGGCAAGTTTTTTTTTGTGGCATGAGTTTGCTGCTTGTCATATTTTTCATTAGGTTTGTGTTTAATAACAAAAGTATTTGTATGGACGTGGAAAACGACAGTTCGTTGCGAATAGACGAGCAAGTATTTAAAAATTTGTTTGATAAATTTTATCAAGCCTTGTGCGTTTTTGCGTCCACCTATTTGAAAGATGATGCCTTGTCTGCCGATATTGTTCAGGAAGGGTTCGTGAAATTCTGGAACAAGCGGGAGGGGTTTGATAATTATTTCAAGGTGAAATCTTTCCTTTATACCATGGTGCGAAATGATTGTTTGAATTATATACGCGATAACAAGTTGAGGCGGGAGGATCTTTCCGTGGTTGAATCTCTTGAATTTTACACGGAGACGCTGGTGGAGGAAGAGGCCTATCGAATGTTTTATAATGCTGTGGAATCCTTACCTCACCAAACCCGTCAAGTGATTTTATTGTCTCTGGATGGCTTGAAAAATAGCGAGATTGCCGGGCAACTGGGAATTGCTGAGAGTTCCGTGCATACGCTAAAGAAGATAGCCTACAAGAAATTGCGTAAAATTTTGCGAGAATATTATTATCTGGTTTTTATTTTTCTTCTAAATAAGTAGTTGATCTCTATTGTTTTCCGTTTTTCTCTTTCAAAAAAGTGAATTTTTCGTTCCCCATAAATTCTGTTTTTCGTGTTGTAATAGTAGAAAGATAAATAACGTGTCGTAGAAACTTGGTATACGATGGTGTTAAATCTTGATAATGTACGAATATTGAGTTACGTGGCGAATAAATTTATATGGAACGAATGGACAAAAATAGTAAGGAATTGATGGATGACCCGTTTTTGCTAGCTTCTTGGATCGCAAAATCGATGGCCGGAGAATTGTCCGATGAAGAATTGCAATTATTGGATGAGTGGCGAATGGCTTCAGGGCGAAACCGTCGGTTGTATGACCGAATCGTCAGTCGGGAAGGGTGGGAATCGAAACAAAAACATTTCACGGCTTTTGATAAAGTTTCCGGTTGGCAGGGATACTCGAAAAAATTAAAGAAAACAGAGAAAAAAGCGATACGCTGGCGTGTGTTTTTACGTTACGCGGCAGTTTTGTTGATCCCCTTGGGCGCTGCTGTTTATGGCGTCCTTCATTCGGGAGAGGAGACTGTCTCTTTGGCGGAGCTGAATGCAATCACACCCGGAGGAACCCGGGCTGAGCTGGTGTTGCCTTCGGGGGAGGTGGTTGATTTGGTTGAGAAATCCGGGGTTATATCGCGGGGGGAAAACACGGTCATTAATAACGAAGGAAAAACTCTTTCCTATAAAAGTACAGGAAATCAGGCTCCGATGGACTCTTTGAGATATAACGAGGTGATCGTGCCGAAAGGAGGGGAGTATCAATTAGTGTTGAGTGACGGAACGCTTGTTTATCTGAATTCCATGACGAAGGTGCGTTTCCCGGAACGTTTTTCTGAAAAATGTCGGGAAGTGGAGGTGTGTGGAGAGGCTTTTTTCGAAGTAGCGAAGGATAAGCATGTGCCTTTCATCGTGAAAACGGGTGCATACGAGATCACCGTGTTAGGAACGAAATTTAATGTCACGGCGTATGCTGATGAACATGTGATCACGACAACATTGGTTGAAGGGGCAGTTTCCATCTCTGGCAAGTGTATTGGAGAGGCGAGAACATTACGTCCTAATGAACAGTTGGTGTTAGATCAAACATCCGGAGGTGTGGGAGTTAGGAAAGTGGACGTGAATTATTATACAGCTTGGAAGGATGGTATGTTCCGGTTCCGGGATGTTCGTTTGGAAGAGATCATGCGGGTGGTGGAACGATGGTATGATATGACTGTCGTGTACGAGGATGAGAGTGCCAAGGATTTGCATTTCGGTTTTAACATGAGTCGTCTCGAAACGATAGAGCCCTTGTTGAATATTTTTGAATTGAACGGTAAAATAAAAATAACGAAAGAAGGAAAAGTTCTAAAAATAAAACGAGGTAGATAAAGGCAGGAAATGGTACCAGCATTTCCTGCGGGAATTACTTCGTTAACATTGAGATAATTATTAACTAATAATTGGGAGAGCAAATTTATGGAAAATTTTCTAATGTTTCTCAGGTGCAAACGTGAGAAATTGCAAAAATTATGGCTTATGTCGAAATGGACTTTTTTATTTGTTTTTCTAGGGATAATAAACACGCATGGAACGGTTTATTCCCAGAACGAGCAACAGGTTACAATCTCTATGAAGAATGCCTATTTGAAGGATATTTTATGGGCAATTCAGCGACAAACCACGTTTGTTTTCATGTATCACGAGGAAGATTTGGATAAGGTGGGAAAAGTGAATGTTGAGGTAAAAGCCTCAACGGTGGAAAAGATTCTGAGTGACTGTTTGAAAGGTACTGGTTTGACGTATGTTTTTCAAAATGAGGTGATCGTGTTAAAACCTCTGAATGACGAAAAGAAAAAGGAAATTAGAATTGTCGGTAAGGTGACGGATAAGGGAAGGGCGCCTTTACCAGGGGTAACAGTTATGGTAAAAGGGACGAGTTTAGGTACAGCGACTAATCGTGACGGACAGTACGGCATGACTTTGCCTGTCATGCGTGATACTAATTTCGTGTTAGTGTTCTCGTTTGTTGGAATGCGGACAGAAGAGATTAAGTATATCGGACAGGATACAGTCAATGTGGTAATGGTGGAAGATCAAAAAAAAATGGATGAAGTGGTCGTGACGGGGTATTCTAATATTCGTAAAGAGAGTTTTACCGGTAAAGCAACAACTGTGACAAAAGAGCAGTTGATGAAAGTAAACTCAAAGAATGTGATTGCGGCGTTACAGACGTTTGATCCTTCTTTCAGGATTAAGGATAATAAATTGTGGGGATCAGATCCCAATGCTTTACCAGAGTTTAATATCCGGGGAGAAACTTCTATCGGGCAGGCTAAAGGGTTGGATGTCGAACAACAAAAAAGAACTCAGCGCACGACTCTGGAAAATAATCCTAATTTACCCGTGTTTATTTTGGATGGTTTTGAGGTTGATGTGCAGAAGATTTATGATTTGGATGTGAATCGAATTGAAGCAATCACGATTTTAAAAGATGCTGCAGCAACAGCCATGTATGGTTCACAGGCAGCCAATGGTGTTGTTGTTGTTACGACGGTTGCTCCAAAGGCTGGGGAGATGCAAATTTATTATAATTTTTCTGGAAACGTAGATTTTCCGGATTTGTCGGACTACAATCTTTGTAATGCTGCGGAAAAGTTGGAAGTAGAGCGTTTGAGTGGTTTATATTCTTCAGATGATCCGGAACAGCAAATTGCACTTTTGGCAGATTATTATAAGAAGCAAAATGCTATTTTGCGTGGGGTGAATACAGATTGGATGTCACAGCCATTACGAAATGCTTTTGGTCATATGCATAGTTTGAATGTATCTGGAGGAGAGGAGAGTATCAGATATGGAATAGATTTGAATTATAATGCGAGTAAAAATGGTGTGATGAAAGGTTCATTCCGTCATATTTATGGGGGAGGTTTAACATTGGATTATCGTGCAGGGAGTTGGTTACAATTATTGAATAACATTACTTATACGGTTACAGAATCAGAAGATTCTCCTTATGGGCAGTATACACAATATGCTGAAGCACAACCTTACGCTGAAATTTATGATGAAAATGGGCGTTTGCTAAAAGAAACGACTGGAACGACGACCTCGAAAGTGAATCCTTTATGGAAGGTTGCTAATCTATCAACATTCTATGGCAAAATGAAAAATCGAGATTTAACGAATAACTTCCAGTTGAATATTCATATTATGGAAGGGTTAATGTTTAAGGGACAATTGGGACTCCGTAGAACAGATGGACGTACAGATAATTTTACGGATCCCGCAGATCCTATTTATGATGTGACTTCTGCTGATAAGAAAGGAGAATTGAATCGTCAGGAAAATAATAATTGGAGTTGGAACGGGAAAGCCATGTTTTATTATAATCATGTTTTTGGTAACCATTTTATTAATGCTACTGCCGGTGGAGAGGTTTCTGAAAGTGAGTCGGAATCATTATCATACATTTTAAACGGTTTTCAATTGGGTAATATGCATGAACCTCAATTTGCAGCAACTCAGGCAAATCCGGTGAATGTTTCAGAATCAAAGACTCGGAAAATAGGTTTTTTGGCATCCGTGAATTATGCTTATAATGATATTTATTTGTTTGATGGTTCTTTCCGTTTGGATGGGAGTTCTGATTTTGGCCGAGACAAACAATTTGCTCCATTCTGGTCGGTTGGAGTAGGATTGAATGTTCATAATTATGATTTTTTGAAAGGACATTGGCTAATTAGCCGTTTAAAAGTAAGAGCATCTTATGGGTCTACCGGTAATGTGGGTTTCGCTCCCTACACGGCAATAACAACTTTTCAGACGGCAACAGATGCTTGGTTTTTCACAGGTCCCGCAGCTTCTTTGATGGCTTTGGGGAATTCGCGATTGACTTGGCAAACAACTTATAAGTTAGATGTTGGTTTTAATATTGGTTTATTGAATGATAAGATCACTTTGGAAGGTTCGTATTATCGGAATGAGACAGAGGATTTGATTGATGATGTGAAAATTCCAGCTTATTCCGGTTTCACTTCTTACAAAGAAAATTCCGGTTCGACTTTGAATGAAGGATTTGAAATTGCAGTAACTTCTACTCTTTTCCAAAATAAGGATTGGATGGTGACATTTATGGCAAATTTGTCATCTAATAGAAGTAAAATCACGGAGCTGAGTGAGGAGATGAATGCTTATAATGAGACAATTCTTGCTGAATATGAAAAAGAAGATTCTGAGTATAGAGATGTGTTGAGCAGACCTTTGATGTTGTATTATAAAGGGAAGTCGTTGTCTTCTATTTATGCTGTTCGTTCTGAGGGAATTGATCCTGCTAATGGACGTGAGCGTTTTATCAAGAAGAACGGGATGTCTACTTATACGTGGGATGCTAATGATCAAGTTGTTGTTGGAGATACCGAGCCGGATGCAAAAGGTTCTTTCGGGATTAACGTGGGCTGGAAAGGAATTACGCTGAATGCTTATTTTAATTACCAGTGGGGAGGGCAAAGTTATAATTCAACCTTGGCGGACAAAGTCGAGAATGCTCAAATTAGTACACAGAACGTGGATAAACGGGTTTTATCTGCTAGATGGAAAAATGCGGGAGATGTGGTTCCCTATTATGATTTGAGTAAGAACCCGACCCAGAACCCGACCTCTAGATTTGTACAAGATGATAATCGTTTGGATTTTACAAGCCTTTCGATTGGTTATGATTTTAGTCGTCAGTTGATTTCTAAGTGGAAACTTAAAAGCTTGAGTGTGCAGTTCAGTGCGAATGATTTGTGTAAATGGCGTAGTGTGAAAGAAGAGAGAGCTATAAATTATCCATTTGCAAGAAGTTTCAGTTTTTCATTAAATGTTGGATTCTAAATGGTATATGGCATGGGAAATTATGTTAAAATATTGATAGTTGCCGTTACGTTGGTACTTACGGGATGTAAAGATTGGTTAGATGTTACTCCTGTGGGTCAGGCAACCGAGAATGATTTGTTTAGTTCGGGGACCGGTTATCGGTCCGTTTTGAATGGATTGTATAAGTCAATGGGGAAACCGGAACTTTATGGTCGGAATTGGTCTTATGGGATGTTGGATTGTATGGCTCAATTGTATGATCTAAGTTCATTTAATGATGAGATGTGCAAGGCCGCAGCAAAGTTTGAATACACGAATACTCAAGTGTCAGCGAGTATAGAGAGTGCATGGGGAATTGCTTACAATATTATTGCTAATGCGAATGATTTGTTGCAAAATGTTGAGAAGGCTTCGAATGATATATTTGCAGAGGGCGAAATGGAAAGGAAAATGATCATGGGAGAAGCGTACGCTTGCCGGGCTTTGATCCATTTTGAGTTGTTGCGCTTGTTTGCTCCGGCGTTGGTAAATGATGATGGACGTACATATATTCCTTATGTAGAGTCTTACCCGGTGTTATCTGCTTCAAAACTTGGCGTTAAGCCTTATTTGGAAAAAGTGATTGCAGATTTGGAAAAAGCTCGGGAATTAGTTGTTGGTTATGATACGACGGTAAACGGACAAGGAATTAATTTGTCCGGGACCGGGCGTTTTAATAACGATTTTACGTATAATTATCAAACTATATCGGGACAGCAGATAGAAGATTTTGATGCAGCTTCAATAGATGATTTTTTTAAAGGGCGTGGATATCGGATGAGTTATAATGCGGTAACAGCTTTGCTTGCTAGGGTTTGTCAATATGCCGGATTGGAGCAAGAAGCTTTTGATTATGCGGATGAGGTGGTGAAAGCGCATGTGGTGTTTCGGGATGGTTCAAAGAATCTGATGTATAAGGATGATTATAGTGGTTTAACACAGGGCTGGGGTAATACGGAGGAATCTTTTAACAATCGGAAGGATTATAAGACAATGTCGAACTTGATTTTTGCAGCTTATAATAGCTTGTCTTATCAAGGCTCAGGTAGTTGGTTAAGTGCAGATTGGAAAGGCGGAGTTTCACCGAATTGGTTTCAGATATCGGAAAGTTATTTTTCACATGGAGGAGTTGATGAGAAGAGTTCTGATCATCGATGGAATCATATGATCGTTTATGGTGGAGGAGTATATCCTGTTTCCGGGAAATGGTTTATTCCTACAAATTTAGACACTAGGGATAAGACTGTGAATTTGTTCCCTGTGATACGTCTTACGGAGATGAAATACATTATGGCCGAGTATTATGCACATAATGGGAATGTGGGTGATGCATATCGAATTTTAAATGAGATTCGGGAAAATAGAGGGATCTATGGAAGTTCACTTAGTGGATCTACTTGGGTAGAATTTGAACAAGAATTACTTCATGATGCCCGTCGCGAATGGATTTCTGAGGGACAATTATTTTTCCTGTATAAACGTTTGAATGCAGAGATTGTAAATGATAAAGGAACGTTACGTCCTATGACTCTCCAGGAAAGCATGTTTCCTGTTCCGGCAGATATTAAGTAATGATCTAAATCTTGAATCATGATGAGAAGATATTTATATTTTGTGATAATGTTGATGTTTTTGTCTTTCTATTCTTGTAATGAAGATGAAATAAAAATTTTTGACGGACAATCTCAGCTTTATTTTGATAAGTTTTATATGAATGCCCTTCGACCAGGAACAGAAGGGGCAGACTCGACGGTGATGTCATTCTTTTTTTATCCAGATGGTACACAGACAATAGAAGCAGAGGTCGTTGTGAACTACTCAGGATTACCATTAACGGATGATATTGCTTTTAGCTTGAAAGTAATAGAAGAAGGTACTACTGCTAATAAAGATGAATATGATTTGGACGATCAATACATATTTCATGCACGACCTTTGCAAAAAGGACAATTGGATATTCAAGACACGATAAAAATTCGATTGAATTTGTCAGAGCGATTAAAAAAATTAGAGAAAGGAGTGAGATTGTTCGTTGAGTTGATTCCAGGAGAGGGGATTGGATTAGGACAGTATGAACGTCGCCGGGCCGTGATTATTTCATCTTATGTGGCAGAGAAACCGACGTGGTGGGATAGTGAAGTAGAACTAACTCTTTTGGGAGTGTATTCCAGTACGAAATATAAGTTGTTTGTTGAACATGCTGATCCTGAAATGACGATGGATAGAGAGATGTTTGAAGAACGCCCAGATTTGGCTATTGGGTTGGTGTTAAAGTTTAAAGAATGGTTGATTGCCAATCCCGGACAAAAGGATGAGAATGGTAATGATATAACTGTTGTGATTTAATGATTAAAATGTTGCTATTATGAGAAAAATTCATATATTATTTTGTTTGTCGTTCCTCTTGATATTTGGTTGTTTAGAGGATGAGGGAAACTATGATTATGAGGATATTAAGGAGCCGAAATGGTATACAGATCAACCTATAAGTGTGTATGCAACAGAGCATGACATGATGAAGTTGCGTGGAAGAGAGGCTTTTAGGTGGGAGACTGATTCTGTTCAACGAGAAAAAGAGGTGCGTTATGAATGGAGATTGAATGATGTGGTAATCTCTACGGAAGCGGATATTGATCTTCCGGCAGATAGCGTGATTAAATGGGCGAATATGACGGAACTTTGTGGGGCAGGAAAATATTTAAGAGGTTCGTTTACTGTTATTGATAAGGAATATGAAACTCATTTCATGAAATTGGTTTCTTTTTTTATAACTCCTTATCGTGGAGCCGGGGATTGGTTTGTTCTGGTAGAAAAGGAAAATCAAGGAGAATGTTATTTTGTAAAAAGAACGTATAATCGGGATGAGGCGAAAGATGAATTTGAATTACAAGATTCTTTTGGAGATGTGAATGGAATGTCTATTTCTGGTAAACCTAAATTTCTAGGGTATACGAGAACGGCTAAAAATGTTGGTCCCATGGGATCTATTACGATTATGACTGACGAGGTCGCTTATGAGGTAGATGCCGCTACGTTTGAATTACGTTCAGATATGAAGGATTTATTTGAAGGAGGAGCTCCAGCGGACTTTGCTCCAATTGCAAGAGTAGACGCTTGGGAGGCAGATAGAGGGACAGGGTTGTGTACTTTTTTGGCAAATGAAGACGGAAAACTTTATAGACGGCAATTGTCAAAAAATAATTTAGGGGGTATGTTCATTAATACTCCTTATGAATTGGATGAAAAAGGATATAAAATTACCGGATTTGGTACTCGTTTATATGGTTTCACTTCCATTCCCTGTTGGGATGAAAAGAATAATAGAGTGATAATGATTGCTTTTGTTTCTAAACAAGCTGGTAGTGGATGGAGAGATCCGTCTTATTTAGCAGTTAGTTTAATGCCTTTGAAAAGTAATAATTCGTTAACAGATTGTCCTCCGGTTTGGGGGTTTGAAAATGGGACTAACGTATTGAATATGGGATATATGAAGAGCGTTATGTTGTCCTTTACGACAAGTGTTTATATGTATTCTGTAATTTATAATGATGCGGCAGGAAAGACTTGGTGTGGAGAGTTTATGGTAAACCCGATGGACGGATCTTTAGTGCAGTCAGCACCAGGAATGCCTCCTTTTTCTCCGGGAGGGGATTCGCGGGTGATTGAATGTCCCGTGCAAATTTCAGATGATGCTTTAATATTAACTAGTTGTACGGCATATAATACAAAAGCCAATAATCAGGTGGTGTATACGGAGGGAAATAATGTAAATTATTTGCTTATTAGTGATGGATATGCAAGTAAGCCGATGATTACAGATTTTCCTGAAAAAATCACCTATATCGGTTATGGAACTTCTCAAACTGGTATGATTGATAGGTATAACTTGTTAGTTGTGGGGGGAGAGAATGGTACATTGAAATTTTATGATATTACGGAACGAGATAGACCAACTTGTGTAAAGACAATGAATTTTGAAGGGAAGATAACAATGGCAAAGGAAATGGCTACAGGCGTTGTTGGTGTAGATGAATATTAGAAAAGTTTGTATTAAAAATCATATTGTATGGAAGAATCAATTGTTAAGGTGGAACATTTATCTCATCGTTATAGCGTGCAATGGGCGATTCGGGATATTAATTTTGAAATTACAAAGAATGGTATTTATGGATTACTTGGCTCCAATGGAGCCGGTAAATCCACAACCATGAATATCATGTGTGGGGTGTTGAAACAAACAGAAGGGGATGTTTATATAAAGGGAGTCAGTGTCAGTAAAAATCCCGTTGAGGCAAAACGACATATTGGTTTCTTACCTCAAGTGCCGCCGTTACACCCGGATCTGACTGTTGAAGAATACTTGGAATATTGTGCGGAGCTACGGCATATTCCGGACCGGGAAGTAAAGAAAGCGATAAAAGAAGTGATGGGGCGTTGTGGTATTTCACATTTTGCCAAACGGGTTATTCATAACTTGTCAGGCGGTTATCAACAACGTGTGGGGATTGCTCAGGCGATTATTCATAATCCGGAATTGGTGATCTTTGACGAGCCGACAAATGGTTTGGATCCGAATCAAATTGTGGAGATTCGCCATTTGATAAAAGAGATTGCGACAGAGCGTACGGTGATTCTTTCAACCCATATCTTGACAGAGGTACAAGCTACTTGTGACTATATCCGGATGATCGAACAAGGAAGTATGGTTTTTTCCGGAACTGTGGAGGAATTTGATAACTATATACAACCGAACACGTTGATTGTTTCTTTGGGATCCGTTCCTTTGATAGCGGATATTCAAGCCCTTCCGGGTGTCGTGCGTGTGGATGAGTTGGGTGGTCCTAGATTCCGGATTCAATTTTCTGATCCGCGTGAGGCGATGAACAGTATAGTGGAAGCTAGTTATACACGGGGATGGCAATTAACGGAATTACAACAGGAAAAGAGTTCGTTGGATACCATTTTTGCCGAGTTGTCCAAGAAATAGTATTAAATTTTATTTGCAGTAAAGATGAGAACGATATTTAAGATAGCGAAAACGGAATTGCGGGATTTATTTTACTCCCCGATTGCTTGGTTGATTTTGATTATATTCACGTTTCAAACCGGAATGTTGTTTTCCGGGATGATTTCAGATATTGTACGATCCCAAAGTATGGGAGGAAGAGGGGCTAATCTGACACTCTCTATTTTTGGTGGACAAAGAGGTTTGTTTGTAGCCGTACAGTCTTATTTATATTTATACATTCCGTTGTTGACGATGGGATTGATGAGTCGGGAATTGGGAAGTGGTTCGATAAAATTGCTTTATTCTTCTCCGATTACGAATGCCCAAATTATTTTGGGTAAATATTGTGCCATGTTGATATATGGTTTGATTTTGGTTGGTGTTTTATTGGTTTATGGAATCTATGGTATATGTACGATTGAGAACATGGATATTCCTGTTTTCTTAACGGGACTTTTGGGGGTTTATTTGTTATTGTGTGCTTATGTGTCTATCGGTCTGTTTATGTCCAGTTTGACTTCTTACCAGATCGTGGCGGCTGTAGGCACATTGGCCGTACTTGCCGTGTTGACTTATGTAAAAGGAATGTGGCAGTCTGTACCATTTGTTCGAGAGGTTACTTATTGGTTTGGAATGACAGGACGTTCCGATAATTTTATGTTTGGGATGATTTGTAGTGAGGACGTGCTTTATTTTGTGGTGGTTGTGATGTTATTCTTGTTGATGACGATTATTCGTATGCAGGCAAGGCGACAGAAAGTAAGTTGGTTAACTTCTTTGGGTAAATATGCCGGGGTGTGGGGGATTGCTGTTGTGCTGGCATTCGTTTCTTCTCGTCCCGTCTTCAAGTGTTATTATGATGCCACTTATACCAAATCAAATACTTTAACTCCTAATAGTCAGGATATTATTAATAAATTGAAAGGAGGATTGACAATTACTACTTATGTGAATATCTTGGATAAGTATAATTGGGTGGGTTATCCGAGAGAGTATAATAATGATATTCGCCGTTTTGAGCAGTATACACGTTTTAAACCGGAAATTAAGATGAAATACGTGCTTTATTATGATACGATTAAGAATGATTATTTGGAGCGGGCCTTTCCGGGAATGAGTTACGAGGAAAAAGCGAAAAAGGTCATCGAAATGGAAAAATTGAATCCAGAAAAAATTTTGACTCCAGAGCAGATTCGTGCAAAGATTGATTTGAGAACAACGGAAGGCAATCGTACGGTACGTTTGTTGGAGCGGGAGTCTGGGGAGAAAACCTTTCTGAGATTGTATGATGACCGCGAAATATTTCCTTCGGAATCAGAAATTTCTGCTGCTTTAAAACGAATGGTGATGACCTTACCTACGATTGGCTTTTTGTCCGGTCACGGAGAGCGGGAGACTGATCGTCCGGGAGATCGTAATTATTGTATGTTTACTCATTTGCCGATGTTAAGGCAGGCTTTGGTAAATCAGGGATTTAACTACAAAGACGTAACCTTGGATCGGGAAATTCCGAAAGATATTAATATCTTGGTTATAGCCGAGATGCGTGAAGCGATGACAGAAGTGGAAAAAGTGAACTTTGATAAATATGTTGCTCGGGGAGGTAATTTGGTGATTATTGGGGAGCCTGGTCGACAAGGTGCAATGGGCGCCGTGATGGAACCATTTGGAGTGAAACTTGTGGATGGCTTTTTGATTCAGCCGGAGAAACCGAAAGATCCTGAAGAAGAAAAGAAAGATAATAAGGATCTTGGTCCGTTTGCTGGGTTTGTTGCGCAAAAACAACCAATAGATTTGATTGTTACACAACCAACGAATGAAGCGGTGGAGTTATCATATGTATTCGGTTATATGCGGCCCTATTACGTGGCAGCTATGCCTACTGCTGCTGGTTTGGAATATACAACAGATAAAGGATTTGATGTCGTGCCATTATTTATGTCAGATTCGACTTGTTGGAATGAATTGGAGAACACGGATATTGTTGATCAAGAGGTGGTGTATAATCCGGCTGTGGGAGAGGTTCAGAAATCTTATCCGTTAGCTTTGGCGTTATCTCGTAAGATGGGAGAACGAGAACAGAAAGTTATTGTTTTGGGAGATGCAGATTGCTTAAGTGATGGGGAGCTTACTCGAGGTAGAAGTCCTTTATGGACGGCAAATTCCGTGATTATTCAAGCTAGTTTCTTCTGGCTTTCGGATGGGGAGGTGCCTATTGACGTGAGACGCCCATATCCGATTGATAGAAAATTGTTTGTGGGGGAAACGGGTGCCGAGGTGCTTAATTATGCTTTGCTTGGCGGTTTCCCGGGATTGTTACTTTTCCTTTCTTTGTTCATCTGGTTAAGGAGAAGGGGACGATAGGAAATAAGTTATGTGAGTATGCCGACCGGAATATTATTTTCGGGTCGGCATTTTTTTGATAGCTGCTAAGGAGATGATTTTAAACTATTTATTTTTTACTTATCTCGATGGTATAGGGCTTTACTGTCCGGTAAGAATCGCTATTCCCTTGGGGTGAAACAATTTCTTTTGTACCACGTAGTATGCGACCAAAACGGCAGCACCCGTCACGATCCACGAGATGGGATAGATGACCATCAAGGCGTCGAAACTGGGCAATAAGGGACAGACAAGGTATATCCATAGTAATCGTAAGACACAGGTACCGAACACGGTGAGGATCGCCGGTAGCATGGAATAGCCAAGCCCCCGGAGTGCGGCTCCGGCAATTTCGTATGAGCAAGCAAGGCACTGTGTCAATAAGACGATATTCATACGAAGTGCCGCGTAGTGGAACACTTCCGGACTGGATGTGAAGAAGCTGATAGCGAAGTGTTTTTGCCAGACGAATAGCACATTCAGCAAGCCGCAACAGGCAACACTTAATAACATCGTCAGACGGAAAATTCTTTTACAGCGATCAATTTGCCCGGCCCCGTAATTTTGGCTGATGAAAGTCACCGCGGCTTGACTGAAAGCACTGACCACGAAATAACAGTAATACTCGTACGTGAGGGCGGCGGCAGAACCGGCAATAGCTGCGGAGCCGAATCGGTTGACGGCTGCTTGTATGAAAATGTTGGCAATCGAAAACACCATCCCCTGTATTCCTGCGGGGACTCCGATCTGAAGAACTTTTCGTAATTCGGGACGATTGATGCGGAGGTGCTTGAAGTCTAGCTTGAATGGTCCTTGTTCGTGTCGCAGGATGTATATGATCACGCCCGCGCTGAACATGTTGGCAACGACCGTACCAATAGCGACGCCCGCAACACTCATCTTGAAGACAATGACTAACAGTAAGTTTAGCACGGTATTGATGATCCCGGCGGCAACAAGACAATAAAGCGGGCGTTTCGTGTCTCCCATGCTACGGAGAATGCTTGCCCCGAAATTGTAAATCATGAAAAAGGGCATTCCGAGGAAGTAAATGCGAAGATACAGAACTGCCAGGTCTATGACATCATCGGGCGTGTCCATAGCTTCCAGTATCGGGCGGGCTATGAGTAAACCTACCACGAGTAGTAGGCACCCACTTGTCAGTGCGATCACGGAGACCGTGTGTATGGCATTTTTGATTCCCCGTTCATCTTTTTGTCCGATGTAATTGGCGATCACGACATTTGCCCCGACGGATATTCCCACGAACAGGTTAATCATCAAGCTGATCACCGAACTGTTGCTTCCCACAGCTGCCAGAGCCTGATCGCTAGCAAATCTTCCCACGACGGCCACATCTACCGAGTTGAATAACTGCTGCAGGATGCTACTTGCCGCTAATGGCAGAGAAAACAACAGAATCTTGTTCAATAAACTTCCATGCAGCATATCCATCCGGACCGCACCTTGTGATGATTTATTATGAGTACGCATATTTTGACATTTTCATGACGCGAAAGTACAGGAAACAACCTGATAATAGCATACACGGATTACTTTTTGTTTTATCAATTTTACTGATCGGGTAATAGAGAGGAATAAAAAAATCCGCCCCAAACGAGGCGGATTCTTTATATAGACTTACTGTATTATTAGCAGTGTCCTTGAGCGCACATAGCCTCAGCAACTTTGATAAAGCCACCGATGTTAGCACCCTTAACATAGTTGATCTTGTTACCTTCTTTACCGAATTTAACGCAAGTATCGTGGATGTCTTTCATGATCTGAGACAATTTAGCGTCTACTTCTTCAGCAGTCCAGCTATATCTCATTGAGTTTTGGCTCATTTCAAGACCAGAAACAGCAACACCACCAGCGTTAGCTGCTTTACCCGGAGCGAAAGTGATGTGAGCGTTAGCATAGTTCACTGCTTCTGCAGTACAACCCATGTTAGACGTTTCAACGATCATTTGGCAACCGTTAGCAACCAATTTCTTAGCGTCGTCTTCGTTCAACTCGTTTTGGATAGCGCAAGGGAATGCGATGTCACATTTAACTTCCCAAGGTTTAGCTTTCGGGAAGAATTTAGCACCGAATTTCTCAGCGTAAGGAGCTACAACGTCGTTGTTGCTAGCACGCAATTCCAACATGTAGTCTACACCTTCTTGAGTAAGACCTTTTTCGTCATATACGTATCCGTCAGGACCAGAGATCGTAACAACTTTAGCTCCTAATTGAACTAATTTTTGAGCAGCACCCCAAGCTACGTTACCGAAACCAGAAAGAGCAACTACTTTACCGGCGATTTTCTCACCTTTTTCAGCCAACATGTGTTGTGCGAAATAAACGGTACCGTAACCAGTAGCTTCCGGACGTACTCTTGAACCACCGAATTCACGGTTCTTTCCAGTTAACACACCAACGAATTCGTTGCGAATTCTCTTGTATTGTCCGAACAAGAAACCGATTTCACGACCACCAACACCGATATCTCCAGCAGGTACGTCAGTGTCAGCACCGATATATTTGCAAAGTTCAGTCATGAAGCTTTGGCAGAAACGCATGATTTCGTTATCTGATTTTCCTTTCGGGTTGAAGTCAGAACCTCCTTTACCACCACCCATCGGAAGAGTAGTCAAAGAGTTTTTGAAAGTTTGTTCGAAACCTAAGAATTTCAAACCGCCAAGGGTTACTGACGGGTGGAAACGCAAACCTCCTTTGTACGGTCCAATAGCACTGTTGAATTGTACTCTATAACCACGGTTGATTTGTACTTCACCTTTATCGTCGATCCAGGGCACTCTGAACATGATTACTCTCTCAGGTTCTACCATTTTCTCAAGGATCTTGTTAGCCTTGTATTTCGGGTTTGCCTGATAGGTATCCCATACAGTTTCAATCACTTCTTGAACTGCCTGGTGGAATTCTGATTCACCTACGGTTCTAGCCTTTAAGGCATCCATGAATTCTTTAATCTCTGCTTTCATTTGAATATTGTTTAAGTAAAAACTTTAAAAAAACATTTTCATTTACTTGAATTATCAAAATTCGGTTCAAAGGTATGCTTTTGTTTATGATTCCAAAAATTTTTCGAGTTATTTTTTGGTAGGTGCAAACGTTATAATAGTTTAAAATTTCAATCACGATTCATGAAGTGCTATGAATCTGTAATAAAACCTGTTAAATGAGCGTGTAACAATTACCGGGGAGTTGCATCACGTGACCTTCCAGTTCGAGTTTTAAAAGAAGTACGGAGAGGTCATGCACGGGTATGCGTGTAAGTTGATGTAACTGGTCGATATTTTGTTCTCCCCTTTTTAACAGAATCTCCAAGAGTAATACTTCATTATTTGTTATGGGGAATAAATCCAGGGACATCTGGTAGGGTCCGGTTGGGAGAGGTGGCCAGTTGAGAATCCGGAGCAGGTCCTTGATGTTTTCTACCAAGGCGGCAATATTTTGTTTGATCAACAGGTTACACCCGGCGAAGGTCGGGTCTTCCGGTCTTCCGGGAATTGCCATCACGTCCCGGTTGTACGACAGGGCTTGTCGGGCGGTAGACATGGCCCCTCCTTTTATGGGAGATTCGGCGACAAGAATCGCCTCGCTCATGCCTGCCACGATACGATTGCGTTGAAGGAAATTTGTCGGTAAAATCTGTGCGCAAGTCGGAAATTCTGAAATTAAAGCTCCTCCTTGTTCCAGAATTTTTTCGGCCATATTTTTGTGTGAGGCGGGATAAACCATGTGTAGGCCGTGCCCGAGAACGGCCTGTGCTTTTAAACCGTAATGTATGCACGCCGTGTGGGCGGTAATGTCGATCCCGTAAGCCAATCCACTGATGATATTCGGGTGGTAACCTGTTTCGGCCAGTTCATGGAGCAACGTGTCTACTCGTTTCTTGCCCATTTCGGTTGCTTTGCGGGTTCCCACAATGGCAATATTCTTCGAGTCGGAGTCATCCAGAATCCCCTTATAAAATAGTACGAGTGGGGCATCCGCGCAATGCTTCAAAAGGCGGGGATAATTCGAATCTTCGATCCCGCATACCCGGATGTGATGTTTTTCCATGACGTCCAACTCCTGCTTTGCCATCTGTAACCAGCGGGAGCGTTCGGGTTGGATGTTTGTCAGGTTATTTTCCCGGAAAAGAGTCTCTATATTTTGATCTGTTTCTTCGAAAAAGCCGGAAATTCCGCCACATTGTTGGAACAAGGGGGCAAAAAGAGCATTGTTAAGCCGGGGTGCCATGGTGATGGCAACCCTTGTCAGGACCGAGTTTTCATGATTCATACGCCGATATTTAAAAGTGATTTATGACAAAAATACACCTTTATAGTTTAAAAAGCGAATGAAATGGAGAAAATGAGTTCATAAGGTTTGTAAAGTTTATAAGGTTTATTAAAGTGTCGGGAGTCCTCCGGATAAAATCTATCGGCAACTCAGCTGCCGTGGACAAAGGTCTCGCAGGAGTCCAAGAACTTTATAGACCTTACGAACCTTATAAACTTTATAAACTTCTTCTCTTTTGGGCATCTGATTAAAATAGTTTAATTTTGTACGGAAATACAGGATGAATGGAAAGTATCATTTTTACCACGGATGCCAGCATTGTCCTTGCCGAATTGCTGGGAGGAATCAGGCACGAGAATTTATTTATCGTGGCGGATAAACACACGGTCGGTTTTTGTGATCGCTTGTTTGAGAAGGTGGATTGGATTCCCTCTCACGTGACGGTTCTGGATTGCGGGGAAGAGTATAAGTCGATTGAAAGCGTCAGCCGGATTTGGACGATGTTGAGTAAACGGGGGGCGCGTCGATCTTCCATTCTCGTGTGCGTGGGAGGTGGTGTCGTGACGGATTTGGGAGGATTCGCAGCTTCCACGTTCAAACGGGGAATGCGTTGCATCAATGTTCCCACGACACTGCTGGCGCAGGTTGATGCATCCTTGGGCGGTAAAACCGGGTTTAATTTCAACGGTTTGAAAAACGAGATCGGCACATTCTCCATCCCGGAAAAAGTGATTATCGATGTCCATTTTTTAAGTCATTTACCCGTGCGGGAACGAATGTCCGGTTTTGCGGAGATGATCAAGCATGGTTTATTATCAGATCGGGAGTATTTGACCCGGTTGTTGAGCTTGGACTATCAAGAAACGAGTCCGGAAGATTTTCTGGAGCTGATTCGGCGTTCCGTGACGATAAAAGATGAAATTGTTTCCCAGGACCCCAGGGAACAGGGACTGCGTAAAGTGTTGAATTTCGGACACACGATCGGGCATTCCATCGAAAGCTTGTCTATCATGCGGGGGATGGCTCTCTTGCACGGGGAGGCGGTGGCATTGGGATTGGTGGCCGAATTGTACCTGTCCGTCAAAGAAAAAGGTTTCCCGGAAGAAATTTACCGGGAAGTCCGGAATTTTGTCAAACGACATTATCCGAACTATCCTCTGATGGAGCATGTTGATACCTTGTATGAATTGATGTTGCATGATAAGAAAAACGAACGGCGGGGAGTGAATTTCACGTTACTTCCGGGCATCGGGGAGTTTTCACTGGATAATTATTGTTCGAAAGATTTAGTGGTTGAGGCATTGAGCCAAGTGTAAATAACGAGTAGAATTATGGATCGAGTTATCGCGTGGGACAAGACGAAGATTGAAGGTGTGGCTGTTTTACCGGCTTCCAAGAGCATCTCGAACAGGGCGCTCGTGTTATGTGCCTTGGCAGGATGCCCGGTGCCGGAGAACTTGTCAGATAGCGATGATACACGGGTGTTGCGGGAGGCCCTGTCCACTTCAGACAGGTTGGTCAACGTGGGACACGCCGGAACTGCCATGCGTTTCTTGACAGCTTATTTTGCCTTGAAAGGCGGGGTTCGGGAATTAACCGGTTCGGAGCGTATGAAACAGCGTCCCGTGCAGGTATTGGTGGATGCTTTGCGGGAATTAGGTGCGAGTATCACCTACATGGGGGATGAGGGTTTTCCGCCTTTATGGATTACTTCCGCACCTTTACAAGGAGGGCGTTCCCTGTCGTTAGATGCGTCCGTGAGTAGTCAATACGTGTCGGCCTTGATGATGATTGCCCCTTTGCTGCCGGGAGGTTTGACACTCGATTTGGAAGAAAGAATCGTTTCTGCCGCTTACATACGGATGACGGCCGGCATGATGCGCTTGTTTGGGGTAGACGTGCGCTTGGAAGGGGAAAAGATTATTATTCCCGAGAAGGGGTACATCCCGGTAAACCTGCGTGTGGAATCCGACTGGACGGCAGCATCTTATTTCTACGAGATGCTTTCTATTATCGGGCAGGGGGAAATCTTTATTTCGGACTTGAAAAAAGACAGTTTGCAAGGGGATGCGCTGCAATATAGATTGTGGGAACAATTAGGGGTGCAAACAGAATGGCGGGAATCGGGTGTTCTCTTGCGGGTTGCCGGTGAAAACACGGGTTTATTCGAGGCGGATTTCACGGAAATGCCCGATCTGGCTCTAACTTTTATCGTGACTTGTTGTTTAAAAGATATTCCGTTTCATATTCGCGGCTTGGAAACTTTGTATGTTAAAGAGTGTGACCGGGTGGCCGCCTCGATTCGAGAGTTACACAAATTGGGGTATGATCTGGAAGTCCCCGTGCATGGCGAGTTGTCATGGAATCGGGAACGGAATACGTTGATTTCATTGGAAATAGATACTTATCAAGACCATCGTATGGCAATGGCGTTTGCTCCCGTCGGGTTAAAGTTACCCGGTTTGGTCATCCGCAATGCCGGGGTGGTGACGAAGTCTTTCCCTACATTTTGGGAACAGCTGGATAAATTATTGATTTAATCATCCGATTAATCACGAAATCATTAATCGGTAATCACGGAATCTATTTATTTATGGAATCATTATTACAATCTTCTTATTTCGCGTTGTTTTTAATTGTTGCTCTAGGTTTTATACTGGGACGAATTAATTTTAAAGGAATATCGCTGGACGTGTCAGCGGTCATTTTTATTGCCTTGCTTTTTGGTCATTTCGGGGTGATTATCCCGAAAGAACTGGGAAATTTCGGGCTGGTACTATTTATTTTCACAATCGGGATGCAGGCCGGACCGGGATTTTTTACCTCTTTTAAAGCGAAAGGGAAAGTGCTGGCAATTATCACGTTATTAATCGTGGCCACGGCAGCACTGACCGGAATCGCCTCTAAATATTTGTTTGACATTGATACGCCGAGTGTCGTGGGATTGATCGCGGGAGCGTTGACGAGTACGCCGGGTTTAGCTGCCGCTATTGATGCCACGGGTTCCTCGTCCTCTTCCATTGCTTACGGGATTGCCTATCCTTTTGGGGTGATTGGGGTGATCCTATTCGTGAAACTTTTACCTAAGATGTTACGCGTGGACATCCGTGCGGAAGAGAAACGACTGGAAGCCTTGCAGCAACAACAATACCCAGAGATCAAAACGGCTGTTTTCCGGGTGAGTAATCCGAACGCTTTTGACAAGAGCTTGGCGGATCTGCAAATCCGGACCATGACGGGAGCCGTGGTTTCCCGTTTGGTTCACGATAACCTGACCGAGATCCCGACTCCTCTATCCGTGTTGCGGGAGGGAGATTTGATCAAGGCGGTAGGCTCCCCGAATGCGTTGCGGCAGTTAGAAATCCTGGTCGGGGAAAAGATGAATCAGGATTTGCCATTGGGGGATAGCATTGATATGCAGTACGTGCTGTTGACGAATAAAGAGGTGGCCGGGAAGAGCTTGGGGAGTTTGAGCCTGCATCAGAATTATCATTGCACGGTGACCCGCGTACGTCGTTCCGGTATTGACGTGGCTCCGAGTCCCGATTTGGTTCTGCGTTTTGGTGATAAGCTGACGGTAATAGCCCGGAAGGAGAGCATGAAGGACGTGTTGAATCTTTTGGGGAATGACAAGAAACGTTTGTCGGACACCGATTTTTTCCCGATAGCAATGGGTATCGTGTTGGGCGTGCTTTTCGGAAAAGTGAATATCTCTTTTTCCGATAGTTTCACCTTTTCTCCGGGATTGACCGGAGGAATCCTGATCGTGGCCCTGGTTTTGGGTTATCTTGGTAAGACTGGGCCTATCGTGTGGTCTATGTCCGGCCCGGCCAATCAATTGTTACGTCAATTAGGGTTGTTACTGTTTTTGGCGGAAGTCGGGACCTCGGCAGGCGTGAATCTGGTACAAACTTTCATGGATAGCGGGTTAACCCTGTTCGGGGTGGGTTTTGCTATTACCTTGTTGCCGATGATCGTGGCTCTGTTGGTGGGGTACTACGGTTTCCGGATCAATATTTTGGATCTGATGGGAACGATCACGGGAGGAATGACAAGTACACCGGGATTGGCTGCCGCTGATTCCATGACTGACAGTAACATCCCGAGCGTGGCCTATGCAACGGTTTATCCGATAGCGATGGTATTTCTAATTATCTGTATTCAACTATTAAGTATGTTAATTTGAACATAAATTACGAGGAATACTTTTTATAAGTGGAAAATAAAAAATATTTTTGTCTCGCTATGATTCAAAATAAGTGCAAAATTGGATGAATCAATATTAATAGAGAGATTGCGACGGAATGATTGAAAAGCCTATTCGGATTTGTTTGACGGGTATTTCGATAAGTTGTTCACGTTTGCCCTGAATATGGTTTTTCGGGAAGACGTGGCCAATGATATTGTGCAGGAGGTCTTTATCGCGATCTATGAAAAATCGGTTCTGAAAAATTATCAGGGTTCCCTGAAAGCCTATCTTTACACGAGCGTGCGTAATCGTTGCTACAATTACCTGCGGGATGCGAAAATTGAAGATCGTAACATGGCCTTATACGCCGAGGCGGCAGTCTATTCGGACAACGTGGACATGATCGATCGGGAAGAGATTCTGGAGAAAATCCGGGAGGTGTTGGACGAGTTACCGGAAAAATGTCGGGAAGTGTGTCTTCTTCGTTTCGTGCATGGGTACAAGTACAGCGAGATTTCTGAACAGTTGGAGATGAATGAGAATACCGTGAAGGTACAGTTGCATCGCGGGTTGGAAAAGTTGAAACGTTGTTTCTCGGATTATGATTTCGCGCTAGTGCTTTTCATGCTGTCGGCTAGTATTGAATATATGTAGGTTGATTCCAGGTGAATAAAGTCACGTGTGGAAAGGTGTGTCTTAGGATATGCCCTTTTGCTCTTGATGTTTATAATGAATCGATGATCAATAGTTGATCACTAGCGGATTATTTTCGTAATAAATCTATTAATTAGATTGTTTGAATACTTTATGAACCTTATTATATATAAGGTTTATATAAGGTATCTATAAGGTTCATGATGGTAGTGATCCGGAATTGTTCAAGAATTAATTACAAAATAGGTATGGAATAGGGTAGGATATGGAAGCCTCGTGAGGGAATGTCAATATTGGAATCGGAAGCGTGTGGGGATTAAAGATAGGTCGTTATTGCATGGAAATTATCCGTATATAGTCTGGATTTTGTTGATTGAGATTAAAAGATCTTAGAATCTTGATTTCTGGATAAAAAAAGTTACCTTTGTAAAAATAGAAACAAGAAAAAGCCTAAAATTATGTTTGATGTCAATAGCATACATGATTGGAGAAGGGATTTCGGTCTATTTCCTATCTCCATTAAGCCTTCGTGTGTAGGGAAATATGCTTTACTTAATGGTGGGAAAGGTGATTTTTGTATTGATTTGAAGCCAGAAGAAGATCAACAAATATATAATTCTTTTGCTTGGTCGTCTAATACTAAAAACTATGTGACTGTACAAGGCCGTGATGTCATTATTTACAATTGGCTTAAGTCTTCTTCTGAACGAATTGAAAAACACTATGTAGAGAATAATATAGATAGGTTTTATAATTATCTTACTCAACAGACATACGCGACTGGTAATGATGTGGTTCCTTTTATTTTGAATTTATTTCGCAAAATGAGGAATTTGACTCGTGAAACGCAAACTCCTCGGTCTGCATTAAATTTATTATATACTTTATTGCTTTCACTTGATGAAGATGTAAATCATTTGGATTATGACAAGTGGGGAATCTCGAATGCTACATTGCCTGATCAATTTGATTTTTTCATTGAGGAATTAAAAGGGGGAGTGGCTATGATTAAGCCTGATTTGGAAGTTATTCTGCGTCATTGTGCTGGACCTATTTTTCAAGAAGCACACCGTGTTGTTCAGACTTTTTTTCCAGATCGGGATTTGTTTGGTGATGTGAGTAGTCGATTGATAACATCAGAGAAAGGTTATAGTAGTGCCCATTATACTCCGCAATATGTTGCTCGTGGTATTGTGGAACAATGTTTGAAATATATCGATCTCCAGAAAGATCGTATAACTATATTTGATCCTGCATGTGGGTCGGCAGAATTTTTGATGGAAGCGTTGAAACAGTTACAGGATAAACACTATGCGGGGATCGTTTGCGTGCGAGGTTGGGATAGTTCGGAAAGTGCGGTGAGTACATCGAAGTTTTTACTTCATTATGAAAAAGAAACGCAATGGCATGAGAAATTGCAGATTGATATTAGACAGGTAAACGATTCGTTGCAAGAAGATTGGAGATGTGATACCGATATATTACTAATGAATCCTCCTTTTGTTTCATGGGAGTTACTTAGTGTGTCTCAGCGAGAGGTTGTGGCTGGATGCTTGTCAACGAAGATTACGAAACCTAATCAGGCTATCGCATTTTTCCAGAAAGCAATTCATTCTCTTTTGGAAAATGGAGTGTTGGGATGTGTGATGCCAACCACTTTATTCACGACAGAATCTTATGATGATATAAGGAAACAGTTACAGGAAGTGATGTCGTCACGTCTTGTGGCAAAATTAGGTAATTTTGTTTTTGATAACGCCTTGACGGATGTGAGTTTGTACGTGGGGCATAAACCGAAAACAATCATGGGAACTAGGCTTTTGTGGTCTAGTAATGAGAGAGGAGTTGCGCAGGAGGCTATTTGTGCCTTACGTAAAATGGAGGCGAATAATTTACGTGAAGTGGATAAAGGTCGTTATAGTATATATGTACCGGTGGATTATCCTGATGTTCATGGTTCATGGAAAGTGACTTCGTTGAAAGATACATTGTTGAGAGCGCAATTGGATGATTGTTTGCAACAAGGAAATTTAGTGAGATTGAAAACGATATTTACAGTTAGACAAGGTATTCGTACTGGGAATAACGGTGCTTTTATCATCGGTGCAGACGAGTATGAAATGATGTCAACGGATGAACAAAAATTTTATCGAAAATCGATAGACAATGATGCCATATCGTATGGGAAATTGGAGGCAAAGCATTATGTGTGGTATCCGTATAGCCAAGAGGGATTACTCGTCCAATCAGAAGAACAGTTAGCAGAAAAGGCCCCCATGACTTATAACCGTCTGTTAAATTTTAAAAGGGAGTTGATAAACAGGAGTTCGCTTAATAATAAAAAGTGGTGGTGGATGTTAAGTCGGCATCGGGATTGGTTGTTAGAGAAAAAGTGTCGTTTGGTATCTACGGAGTTCGGCAATTCTAAATCATTTGCATTAGATGCTAAAGGAGATTGTGTGATAGAGCGTGGCTATGCGTGGATTCCGAAAAAAGAGATGAAAATAGAGGACGAAGATTATTATTTTTATTTGGCTTTCTTTGTGAGTAGTTTGTTCGAGAAAATGTTGTCTATTTATACGAAACAATTAGCTGGAGGTGCATGGTATGATTTGTCGGCTAAATATACTCATCAGATCCCGATACTTGATGTGCGTCAAAAAGGTAAAAGGGAATCTAAAATGTATCATGAACTAGTGATGCTTGGTAAAATGGCGTCAGAGGAAGGCGCAGTTTTTTTTCGAGATCGGATAGACGAGGTTGTATATAATTATATTGAGTATAACTTATGATAGTAGATCATGGGAACGTGATATTATCGCTGAACAAGCGATGTAAACCTATTATAGATCCTGATTTCATGCTGGTTCCTTATGGAGGGGACGGATATTCGTTGATTGTCTATCATAATAAAGGGACAAGTAAAGCTGTCAATCGTCTTGATGATGGTGGAGCGGCAGAGGTCGATGTTGAACATTGGTTTAAGAATTATTACTTGTACGTAGAGGTGAAGTTTATATTTGCAAACGAAATTCCGAAAAGGGGACGTAAGGTGAAGCGTGTGATGAAACAATGTTCTATTTCGATATCTGTATTTAAACAAATTGAAAACCATATTGTTCAATTGTTTCGAGCAGAGTGGGATGATTATAATAATGATCAAGAGATTCATCCTCAACCTCATTGGCATTTCACGGCAGGAACTTCTCTTGCAAATACGTATGAAGAGTTTATGAGAGAATATGGAACAGAGGGATTATTGGAAATATTAGAATTTGAAAAATTGAAGGTTCCAGATTTGAAAAAGTTTCATTTTGCAATGAATGGCAGATGGGCAGATGGGTTGTCTCATGTTCGTTCGATAGAAGATGTCGAGGTTGTCAATTGGTTCTGTGGGCTTATCAGTTCTATAAGAAAAGAGCTTGAATATATTGAATAATAAAAATATCATGTACAAATAATTTTTTTCCATTTCCCTTGTAAACATTTTTCAAGGTTTCGTGTTATAGGGACGAAATTTTTAGAAAAATACTATGAAAATGGATTGGAGGTTGATAAAACGGAGCTTTACTTCTTCACTGGATGAGGAGGATAGGCAGGTTTTAGAGGCTTGGCTGGATGAATCGGAAAGGCATCGGCAGCTCTACGAGGAGATGAAACGTTTCGTGGCGAGGCGGGAGAATTTCCAGTTGGATGTGGAGACAAAGAAACGATTTAAACGGGATTTCGAGACGAGAGTTGACGAGGCTTGCCGGAGACGGGAACGACGGGTGTGGTTGAAGGTGGTGAGTTATGCGGCGATGTTGGCATTGCCGATTCTCGCGGGAATGTTACTTTGGACAAGGCAATCCGTGGTGGAAGGTGTGGATTATGGCATCGGGCCTATCGAGCATGGCGTGAGAAAAGCGACGTTGGTGTTGAATGACGGGAAAGTCCTTGCTCTTGATACTTCCCGGATGACACTGAAAGAGATTGATGGGGTGACGATTCACACGAATGATCAAGCGTTGGTTTACGTGGATTCTTTGGATAATAAGGGTATTAATTTACAGAATCGGTTGATTACTCCTAAAGGGGGAGAGTACACGATCATGCTGGCCGACGGGACGAAAGTGTGGGTGAATGCGGCAACGGAGATTCGTTACCCGGTGAAGTTTGCGGGTAAGGAGAGACGGGTACGGTTGGAAGGAGAGGCTTATTTTGAGGTGACAAAAGATACCGAGAAACCGTTTATCGTGGAGGCGAATGGGATGGAGGTGAAGGTTTATGGAACGCGGTTTAACGTGAACACTCGTCGGAATGACCAGATTCAAACGACGTTGGTGGAAGGTTCCGTGTCGGTGAAACCGAAGGGATTGGCGGAAGTAATGTTGAAACCGAACCAGCAAGCGGTGTTTAACAAGCTCGTGGGACGGGTTACGGTTCGGGACGTGGACGTGTTATCTTATGTGGCGTGGCAGCGAGGAAATTATTATTTCGAGAACAAGAGTATAGGCGAGATACTGGATGAACTGTCGTTGTGGTATGATATTCAGGTGTTCTTTGTGAATAACGAGGTAAGAAACGAACGGTTTAGCGGGTATTTGCCCCGTTACGAGGAAATCAATGGGTTGTTGTCTCTGATCGAGAAGACATCCCATGTGCAGTTCGAGATAAAAGGTAGAGTGATAATCGTGCGAAAATAAAATTCCGGACAAGCGGCTACTTATCCGGAGTTTGAATTCATTCGGGTAAACAAATGCGACAATGTTTACCCAAGTAGTTTTTTAATTCAAAAATCAAATGTATGAAAAAAAAACAAAGTTTTTACTATTTCTATGGTAAAAAGAATTTATTGAAAATCATGAGGTTATTATTTATTTTGATGACAATGACCAGCATGACGATTTCTGCCAATAGTTTCTCGCAAGAACAGCGGGTGACGTTGGACGTGAAAAATGTTGGTGCGATGGAACTATTTAAACAGATTCAGAAGGAGACGAATTTGTTCTTCGTGTATAATGATGCGGATTTGATTTCGTTTAATAATATATCTGTCTCTGCCAAAGATGAGGCCGTGGATGTTTTGTTGAACCGGGTCTTCTCGGGGTTGGAGTTCCTGTTCGAGGGAAACGTGATTGTCGTGAAACCGACGGTGACCCCGGATGAGAAGAAGGAGGTGAAGAAGTGTGTTATTAAGGGAAAAGTGGTGGACGAGAAAAAACAACCGCTTCCCGGGGTAACGGTCCGGTTGGATAGTACCACGGTGGGATGTGCCACGGATGCCCAGGGGTTGTTTACCTTGACGTTGCCCGTGGAAAAGGGACGGTTGATTTTCTCTTTCGTGGGTTTTAAACAGGAGATCAAGAATTTCAAGGCCGGGGACGAGTTGCTCGTGGTGTTGAAGGAGGAAGTTTCCGATTTGGACGAGGTGACGGTGATTGCCTACGGGGAAAGAAATAAAAAGGAATTGATCAGTTCTATTTCTTCTGTAAAATCGAAAGATTTGGAAGAAGTCCCTTCTGCCAGTCTGGAAAATTTACTACAAGGACATATGGCGGGGGTGGAAGTAAGTAACGTTTCAGGGGCTCCCGGAGGTGGTGGTACTCGTGTTGCCATTCGCGGTTACAATACATTGATGCAAGAGGGTGTAAATGATGGGACCCCCTTGTACGTGGTGGATGGTGTGCCAATCCAATCTTTCACTTCTCCGTTGACGGGAACGAATACTTTGGCGGAGATTGACCCGATGACGATCGAGTCAGTAGAAGTTTTGAAAGATGCCGCTTCTGCCGCTATATACGGATCGAGAGCTTCTAACGGGGTTATTTTGATCACGACTAAACGCGGCCGGGAGGGGACGGCTGTTTTCCAGGCAAACGCTTCTTATTCATGGTCTTGCCTGCCGGAAACCCCGGTGCAAATCCAAGGAAACGGGGAACGCCAGTGGTGGTTGTATGCAGCCAGAAACGTGAGATGGGGATATTCAAATAATATGACTCAGCAAGTCTATATGCCTTCATCGTATAACGAGGCTATGGGAAAGGCCGGGGCTGTTTACGATTATTTCTGGAGAAACGGGGCTTCTTCTATTCTTAATAAAGTGCCTTTGGAACGGCAGTTACAGGATAGTTTGAATCCTTTTTATAATAATTCCACGAATTGGTGGAAATATACTTTCCGTACGGGTAAGATATTGAATGCAAATCTTCAGGCATCCGGAGGAACGGCGAAAGTGAAGTATATGGTTGGTATCGGTTGGTACAACGAACGGGGAATTATGGTCGGATCAGACTTTTCACGGGCAAATTTAATCTCAAATTTAAACCTGACACCCCGTAAGAACTTATCCCTGGATATGCGTTTATCGCTTTCCTATACCGATATGAGCTCGGCGGGAAGCGGTTTGTCTGAAAATAAGAATATAGCGTACATGACTGTCAAGCCCACGAATCAGTCCACGTTGATTCAGAGTTCCGGAACGGTTTATGATAAAATATTTGAAGGGCTTAATGAAGTATCAGAAAAGAAATATAATTTTAATATCCGGTCGAATACTCGTCTGGCTTATAAAATTATCGAGGGCTTGGATATTTCTGCTTCTTTGGGAATTGATTATAGCCAGGCAAACGGGAATAACTTCCGTCCGAGTACACTGGATGCAAAGTATGGTTTGAGTTTGTCAACGGGGAGTGTTATCGGGAGTATGTTATTGCAAACGGAAGAGTTGTTACATTACAATTTCAGTATAAAAGAACGGAATAATTTTGATTGGTTATTCGGTTTTTCATATACGCGAGAAGCAATGAACAATTTGTCGGGAACCGGAAAAGGATCCCCGAGTAATTATATTCATTACGTGATAAGTGGTATGCCAACAACGAAAGAACTGGATGGTAAAGTTCAGGCGATGCAAACTTTCCAATCCGGTTTAGAGGAAAAGATTATGGTGAGTTATTTTGGTCGCTTGGCATATAATTTCGATAGAAAGTATCTGATGGAAGTAACTTTACGTCGGGACGGATCTTCCGTTTTCGGTAAAAATGTTCGATGGGCGACTTTCCCCTCTATTGCCTTGGGATGGAATTTTTCAGACGAGAGTTTCATGAAGAATTTCTGGTGGTTGAGCCACGGGAAGATTCGCGGTTCTTGGGGTAAGTCCGGACAAGTCTTTAGTAGCCCGTATTTGGCACAAGGCGTGCTTGATCTAGGTTCTACTTTTTTGGGTGTTAGCGGGATGGTGCCGACGCAAATGCAGAATCAAAATTTGACGTGGGAGAAATCAGATCAATATGATTTGGGGTTAGATGTCGATTTGTTCGATTACCGGGTGAAAATGAAATTGGATTATTATTATAAATACACGAAATCGATATTGTGGCAAACCACGTTACCGGGTACGGTTTATTTTCATACAACGATGTGGGATAATGCATTCGAGGTGTCTAATCAAGGAATCGAGTTAGAAACTCAATTCGATATTTTGCGCGATACGGAAGTGAAATGGCGTGCTCGTTTCAATATCTCTCGAAATTGGAATGTTTTGGAAAAGACTTATACCGGGGTGGATATTTCCAATAAATATGTAATTGGGAAATCAACATACCAATTGCGGACGTATAAGAATTTAGGTGTTGCGCAAAGTGAAAATGATGTCCCGCAGTACTGGGATCAACAGGGAAATTCTAAATACTTGGGGAACGGTGGAATGGTTAACCCAACCCGTCCGGGGATGAATATCATTGCAGATTTAAACGGGGATGGAGTGATCACGGACAAGGATTTGTATTTTGCCGGTTCCACCTTGCCGGTTGCTTACGGGGGTATTGCCAGCGAGGTGAAGTGGAAAGGTTTTGATTTGAACGTTTTGTTCAATTATTCTTTGGGACGTAAGATGATTAATGCATTCCGGAAGAGTTCGTTGAATTTTAATTCAACGAGTTTAGGAGCCGTGTTTGAGGATTATCGTAACGTGAGTTTCTGGGAAAAAGCGGGTGATAACGCGGACTACCCGACGATAGATGCTATTTATTCATATAACTACGGGCAATTTGACGGTCAGATCGATTCGAATATCGAGACGGTTAGTTTTATTCGCTTGAAACAATTGACTCTAGGGTATAACTTGCCAAGCGAGTGGGCGAAGAAATGTTACCTGGCAAGTGTTCGTGTATTTTTCACGGGTGAAAATCTGTTCCTGTTAACGAATTATTCAGGATTAGACCCGGAGAATGTCGATCTGTTGCAAGGATATGACCGTATGGAGACTTATCCCTCCGCTAGAAAATTCACCTTGGGATTAACGATTAAATTTTAGTCAATGAAAAAGTTTCTCTATATAATATTGATCGGGCTATTTTCTTCATGTAATAGTCTGTTGGACGTGGAGCCGGAAATAATGGTTTCCTTCGATAATTTTTACAAGACTGAACAAGACCTAGAGGTTACTTTGTATCAATTACAGGATTTTGTGCATGGGCGGTTATTTGATATTCAGACGCAGGAAAAAGCGGGAATGCTGGATGATTACACGGGTAATTCCTTGGCGGAATGGTACTGGACACCGACGACAATCATCGGGGGACAAGGGACGAACTGGTCGGAATCTTATTGGGTCGTGTACATGGCAAATGTACTTTTAGAGAACATGGGGACCGCAGCCGCGGAGGTAAGTCCCGAACGACTTCAATATTATGAAGCACAGGCTTGTTTCGCGAAAGGATTAGCTTATTTCATTATCGGTCAGAGATGGGGTGCGGTACCTATTACCCGGAATAGCACGTCATCGGAAGTCTATGGGAATAAACCTATTTTGGAGGTTATAGATACCGCAATTGCGAATGCCACGAAGGCTTTTAATTATTTACCGAAACAATCCGAGTTACAGGATCGTCTGGGGGCTAAAATTACCTCTAAACAATTCGGAAGTAAAGGTTCTGCCGCTGCTTTGTTAGCTCACGCTTACGCCTGGAAGGGGAGTTTGATCGATTTGCTTGGCTTGGAAGGGAATTCAAAAGATTGTTATGATAAATCGATTGAATACGCTACTTTCATTATTGATGGAGAGGCGGGAGCTTATAGTTTTGCCGGGAGCCCGGAAGCGTTATGCGAACTTTTCTCGGATATTGACAAGGAAAATCCTGAAACTATTTTTGAACTCACGATGGATATGCAGGACGATATTATAACCGCTCCTTACGTGTTGGGGGCAGGTTATATAGGTTATCCTTATCATCCGGACGTGACGAAACCTTCTAGCCACAAGTGGAGCGGGAAAAGTCTGATAAGTTATGAAACGATCGAGAAGTTATATGAAGAGCAGGATTTGCGTCCGGAAGAGTACTTCTATGAATACGAGGCATACCGGAGCGCGGATTCGGCAAAAATAACCGGGGGGTATGCCTTCCCGAATAAATGGCGATCTTTCGTGTATACAACTGATCCGAATTTGGCCGGGAAGCAAAAGATGGCGGCAGTAAAGACGAATTATGCTTACTGGAGGTTATCCGATATTTATTTATTAAGAGCGGAATGTTACGTGAAAACGGAACAGGACGGGTTGGCACAAGCTGATCTGAACCGGGTGAGAAGTAACGCGAATGCTGTCGCTTACCCTGGAGGCAGGGATGATAGCAGAGGTTTGCAATATGCAATTTTCCACGAGCGAGAACGTGAATTTCTGATGGAAGGACATCGATTCTTTGATGTTATACGTAATGGTATGGAATATATTAACAGGGAATTAAAGGGAACTTTTACCACGATGACTTTGATGGATGTAAAGGACGGTGCGATATTCTTGCCTATTTTTGATGATGCTTTTGAACTGAACGGCTTGTTGAGACAAAACGCATATTGGTCCCAATTTATAAATTAATTAAGAGAATAGAAATGAAACAATTTATATTATTAGGAATATTGTTATCTGCATTTGTGAGTTGTACGAAGTACAATCAGATAGATACCGGGCTTGCTAAGGCGAAGTTCAACGGGAATATGTACGAGTATTTTCAGTCAAATTCTTATGATTGGGATTCATTATTAGTATTGATAGAATATACAGGAGTGAAGGAGTATTTCACGGGTGAAAAGGAAGGATATGAGAATATTACTTTTTTTGGTCCAACCAATCATTCTATCCGGCGAAAAATGTTTGAAAAATCGCATTGGAATTCAAACTATACGGAAAAAATATATGACTATCATAGTATGAGAGAGTTTGTCGATGGCGTCGGGGTGGAGCAATGCCGGACTTGGATTTTGCGTCATATCGTGAAAGGGAAATATAAAGTGGAGGATATTCCAAGAGGAACGAGTACGGATGCAGCCTCCGGCATCACGTTCGAGTCGGCGGCAGGTTCAACATTTAGGGTATTTTCTCTTCAGGAAACATATGCGGGGATTCCTGAAGCGGGGGCCGTGGTTTTGTACATTGTAAGTACTACGAGCATTGATGTTGCTTCCACGGATATTCAACCGAATAACGGAATCGTGCATTCTTTAGCGTATGGCTATACTTTTGGACAACTTTAATGAATAAAATATGATGAGACAGGTTACTATTATATTGTTGATAATGTTAGGTATTGGGGCTTGTAATGGCGTGAAAGTCGGTTATTTACAGACGAAAGATGCAAGTTATGCCCCACAGGATTCGTTGGTTATCCGTAAGGTGTTAGGTGATGATAAATATGATGAAAATCGTCTGGCGAATAATGCACCTTGGGTAACAGGTAATATTAGTGGAGTTTTGGGTACGGAGCCTTTGACTTATGAATTGGTCGGGGTCAGGGCGTTGAATGGTATCGAGGAAGGGGCTACGTTGTTGGCGAAAGAAATAAAGGTTCGCGGATGTGGCAAGATGGAAGTACCCTTGAAACCGGAAGCTCCCGCGGGGCGTTATGTTGTAACGTTAAAAGTAAGTAACGAGGATTATTCTGCTATTTTATCGGATATTTTCACTTTTATAATTGAATGAGAATGACAAGAAAATACATAATGATGATATGCTTCACCCTGTTGATGGGGTGGAGCGTATCTGCCTCTTCCCAAGGGATTAGTTTCTTCAAGGGAACTTTTGACGAGGCGTTAGCAAAGGCAAAACAGGAAAATAAGCTGGTGTTCGTGGATTTCTATGCCACGTGGTGCGGACCGTGTAAACAGATGGCAGAGAAGGTTTTTACGGATGAAGAAGTGGGAAAATACATGAATGATAAGTTCGTGTGTATGCAGATTGACGTGGAGAAGGAGGGATGGCAGAAGGAAACGGCGGGGAATTTTAACGTGACGGTACTGCCGACGTTGATTTTCTTCAAGGCGGATGCTAGTGTCGCTTCCCGGTTGGCGGGAGCGAGGGAGAAAGCTGATTTGCTGAATGCAGCCAGGGTGGTTTGCGGGGAGCAGTTGAGTTTCGAGAAGTTGTATGACCGGGCAAAGTCGAAGAAGGATTTGGCCGATATGCAGCTGGTTTTGAAACAGGCCCCGGATTACGTGGGTGGTTTAGAGGGGATGGAGGCGCAGAAGTGGATCGTGCGGATTGATAAATTGTATGCTGAATATGCCAAAATGAAGATGGGACCGGATTTTATCAACAAGGAGGATTTCCAGATCGTGAGCAAGTTCAACAAGAAGAACGTGAAGGATGATGCCGTGATGAATTTTATGGCAAAGAATTTGGAGGCTTACATGAACAAACTGGGTGAGGCTCCCGGAATTTTGCTGGTAGAGTATAATAACAAGATTATCGAGCAGTTGTCGAAAGCCGGTAAGGAGGAGTACAAGAAATACTTGGAAAGGATTAACGGGGATCTGGAGGCGGCTTACGCGATCATGCCCACGGGTGCGCTGACTCCTTACGAGAAGTTCAAGTATTATTATGACGGGATGTACTTGTTGGCCTATAAAAAGGATGCGGCATCATACGTGGAACTGATGAATAAGTATCTCGCCGCGCTAGGGGGTCAGGTGGGGGCGAATGATTACGGGGAGATAGCCCAGAACATGTACGTCATGAGTAAAGGGAAATTGAATAACGAGCAACTCGGGCAAGTGAGGGATTGGTTGGTGAAGGCCATGCAGTACGAGGGTACGGGGTTGATTGACCGGATTAATTTCGTGACCATGCTGGGAGATACGTATAAGGCGTTGAAACAGTTCGATAAGGCAAAGGAAGCTTATAATCAAGGTTACATGGAGGCTTTGCAAATCGAGAATAAAATGCGTTCAGCACAGATTCAAATGATCATGAAACGTAAATTACAATCGCTTGAATTAGCAAAATAGAAGGTATGAGGAGATTATTATTTACTATTATTATATTTCTTTTTACAGCCTTTTCTTCCTTGGTTGCGCAGGAAGGGATGGAGGGGTTACGTTACGGGAAGTTGGAGAACGGGTTGACTTATTACGTGAAACATTCTAAGGCTGAGCCGGGGCGGGTGAGTTTTTACCTGTTGCAGAACGTGGGTTCCATCCTGGAAGAGGATCATGAAAACGGTTTGGCGCATTTTCTGGAACACATGGCCTTTAATGGGACGACTCATTTCCCGGAAGGCGTGATGCCTTACTTGAGGGGAAAAGGTATTTTCACGTTTAACGCCCGGACTGGTATCAATCAAACCGTGTATAATATCGAGGATGTGCCCACGGCTGACGGGGGATTGGTCGATACGTGTATGTTTATCGTGAAGGACTGGTGTAACGAGATTTTACTAAAAGAGAAGGATATTGATGACGAGCGGGGCGTGATTATCGAGGAGTGGAGAAGTCATTATGACGTGGGACGACGTTTGCAAGAGGGGAGCGCTCCCGTGGTGTATAACCACACGAAGTATGCCCGGCGGAACGTGATCGGTACGGTGGAGTTATTGAAAAGTTTCCCGTACGACGTGTTACGTGAATTTTACCACAAATGGTATCGTCCCGATTTGCAATGCGTGATTATCGTGGGGGATGTTGACGAGGTGGAGTACGAGAGCAAGGTGAAAGAGATGTTCGGGCAGATCCCGGCACGAGTGAACCCGCTGGAACGGTACGAGGTGGAGATCCCCGACCGGGCGGATTTGGATTACATGTTGATTTTGGATCCGGAAAACCGCTCGAAGATGATTTCTTTCCATCAACGGGCGCGCCGGGTGAATGGTTTGGATGAACTGGAACGGAAATCTTACTCGTTCAAGGCTCGCATTTTTAATGCGATCTGGGGACAACGGCTGGCACGTATCGTGAATGCCAACCAAGAGAAGTTTTTGAGTGCATCGGCAGAGTTCGGGTCTTTCGTGCGGAATTACAATGGCTTCTCGCTAGACATCGTTCCTTATAAAGATAAAGATGCCGAGGCGTTTGAACAGGTGTGGACGGTATGGGAGGAGATTCGACGGTTCGGTTTCTCGGACATGGAAGTGGAACGGGTACAGGAAGCGCTTTTTCAGGAATTGCAAAAGATGGAGAGAGCCGCAGAGAAGGAGAGTAACCAGTATTACGTGAGCGTGTTCCAGTCGCATTTTTTGAGTGGTTTACCTTTCCGGGAGCAGAGCGAGGAGTTGGACGTTTTGAAAGAGGCTTTGCTGGAGATCACGCCGGAAGATATGAACACTTGGATTCATTCGTGGGCTACGGATTCGAACCGGATTATCGTGGTGTCCGGTAATGACAAGGATTACAAGTATTTGACCAAGGATCAGGCGCTTGATGTCATGGCGAAGGTGGCTGAAAAGGACATTCAGCCGGAAACGATCGAGCGGAAGACCCCGGAAGGATTTGACCTGAAACTCCAAGGGGGAACGATCAAGAAGGTGAAAAAGCTGGACCGGTTCAAGGCGGAAGAATGGACATTATCCAACGGGGCTAGGGTGTTTTACAAGTACGTGGAAGAGGGGAATGGTTTCTTCTCCATGGCTTGTAGCAGTCATGGCGGGCGTTCCGTGGTGGATGCTGAGGATTTACCGACGCTGGCAGCGATGCAGGCTTTGGCAATGAAGTCCGGACTATACAAGTACGACCTAAACACGTTGAAGGATCTCGTGCAGGGTAAACAGATTCGTTTGAACATGATGGTGAGTGATTACACGGAGGGTTTTGTTGGTAGTACGAAAGCAGACAATGCCGAGTTGTTGTTCCAGTTATATTACCTGATGTTCGAGGAACCCCGTTTCGAGAGACCTCAGTTTGACAAGTACGTGGAACGTGCTAAATACATGTACGAGAATCGTCGTCAAACCCCACAGGATCTGGTTCAGGATTCGATTCGGAAGTTGACGACTCGTATCGACGATCGTAACCGGGATTGGGGTGCGGCTTATTTCGACAAGATGAATTTCGAGCGGATGAAGTCGCTTTACCGGGAACGTTTCTCGAATGCGAAAGAGTTCACGTTCTGCATCGTGGGTGATATTGACCGGGACGAGGCCGCCCGCCTGACGTGTGAATATATCGGCTCGCTGCCTTTTCGCAAGGGGAAGAAGGAGGAATATATCATTCGTAATTACGACGTGGATACCGACACGATTGCCCGCGAGTTCAAGGTGGTAATGCCGGGAGACAAGGGAATGGTGAATTTGATGTTGGAGAATGATGGGAAGTTTTCCGATAAGGAACAAATGGCCTTGACAATTTGGGGACAGATGTTACGGAATCGCTTGTTTGCGATCGTTCGGGAGCAGGAGAGTGCGACGTATGGTGTTAACGTGGATGCCAACTGCACGACTTTCCCGTATCGTAAAGCCACTTTAATGGTGGGCTTCGAGACGCAACGGGACAAGGTGGAACGGATGAAGGAGATCATTTATAACGAGTTGGAAAGAAGTAAAGATGAGCTTTTCTCGGAGAGCGAATTGTCGCCAATTCTGATCTCTATCCGGCGGATGCAGGATCAACAGGGCGAGAATATCGGCATTGACTACTGGATGAACGTCTTGAATACTTATGCCGAGAGCAAGGTGGATGCCACGAATCATAAGGCTTTTGACAAGATGCTGGAAAGCATGACGGTCGAGGATGTTCGTAATGCAGCCCGGAAGTTTTTGAAAAATGTGAAAGTAAGAGATTGGGTAATAAAGTCGGAAGAGGTGAACCCGCTATCCGATTGGGAAAAATAGTGGAGAGAGTGTGACTTGTGAAAGGAGGAGTGTCAAAAGTCATTTTTCAAACTCCCTCCCCCCTTCGGGGTACTCCCTCTATAAACAGAGGGAGAGTTGAAATACTTCCTGTCTTCGGGAAGAGTCACCAGCTCCTCCTCTGTTTATAGAGGAGGTGGCACGAAGTGACGGAGGAGTTTTTTGAGGATAAAATGACTTTTGACACACCCTCCTATTTTTTTAGGTCTTAACCCGAACTTTTGTATATAGCCTCCGTATATACCCTCAGAATTGAAACAGAAAAGGAGATGATGAGGAATTATACTTTTGTCGTGGCATTGTTGGCGTTGTTTTTCACGGGATGTGAGGAGGCAATGATAAAAATAGGGAAGGATTTTTTGTCCCACAAGACCAACGAGTTTGATATTACGATCGCCTATCCGGTGTTTACCTCTCAAAAAGCCGAGGTGGAACAAGGATGTAAGGCCGTGAACGGGGAGATTTCCCGGTTGATTGACAGCTTGCAAAATGATTTAAAGGCACAATTGAACGAGTACCTGCAAAAGGCACGGGAGATGAAGGAAGAGCCGATGATCCCGTTTGAATTGGATGTTAAGGATAGCGTGTTCATGGCGGATCGTCATTATATCAGTGTTCGTCTTGCGGTTTACACGTTGACAGGAGGGGCTAACGGGCTGACGGAGTACTATGCGGTCAATTACAGCTTGAAGGACAAGAAGTTTTTGCGTCCGGAGAGTATCCTGAATTATGACAAGAGTGCTGAGATTGACAAGCAGATTCAACGGAATTTCAAGAATCCGGAGAACTGTTTCTCGGAAATTCCCACGTTGGTAAATGTAACCACGGTAAATTTTTCGGGAGGTGATATTTGCTTTACTTATAACCCGCTGGTTTTAGGGGCCCATTATTGTGGAGCGGCGGAAATATCCGTACCCCGTATGTTATTGAAAGGTGATTTATTGTTGAAATAGATAGGGAGAATTGTAGGGAAGACGAGGGCGATCCGAAAGGATCGCTCTTTTTTTGCATTGATATTTTTGAAAAAAGTCATATCTTGCAGGCTTGAATTGATGGAGTGATATGTTATTGTACCAATTTAATAAGGGAGATGAGCGAGCATTTAAAAAGCTGTTTGACAGTTTCTTTAAGTCGTCATGTGCTTTTGTTAAACGTTATATTTCGGATCATGGAGCGGTGGAAGATGTAGTGCAGGAGACATTTATAAATCTTTGGGAGAAGCGGGGAATTTATTCGGATATGGTGTATTTTAAAGCTTATCTTTACAAATCATTGTACAATAACGCTCTTTTTTATTTGCGGCAGCATAAGGTAAGTGAAGACGTGGACCCCGGGATTGAAGATGATACGGAGTCGGCATTGAATGCAATTATAGAAGAAGAGGTTCATCGTGAAATCATAGCGGCAATTGATAAATTACCTCCAGAACGAAGGCGAGTTGTGGAATTGAGTATGGTGGGTTACTCGCAAGAAGAAATTGCTGAAAAATTAAATATTTCTGTAAACACGGTTAAAACACAAAAAAGGAAGGCCTACGCTTTTTTGCGAGAAGAATTACAACATTTGTTTGTTCTGTTCTTAATGCTATTGAATCTTTGATATTGTTGATTTATAGTGCTTTGTTGTTGGATGATGGTGAAAATTGAAAAATAATTGATTTTCGAGTCACCCCTAAGTTTGTTTTTTGCATATTAGAGATGTGAAAGGTAATAAACAGATGGAAAAATATAGAAAGTCAATAGAATTAGCGGAGAGAATTACCCGGTATTTGAAAGGAGATCTTTCGGATACGGAGATGTTGGAGTTGGAAAAGAGTTTGGAGGAATCTTCGGACGGGACTCAACTTTTGACAAAAATTAGTGATCAAAAGAATATAGCAGATAAACAGGCTATTTATGAATCATTTGATGCGAATAAAAGTTGGGATAAAATTCGAAAAGTAACCGGAAGAAAGGTACACGGGAAAATTTACCACGTGTTCTGGTATGCTGCGATATTGATGTTACCTTTGATGGTTGCTGCTTCTGTTTGGTATATTGGTCGTGTGGAGGAGTTAGAACGTCCGCAATATATCGTGGATGCTTATTTCGAAAGTCATAAAACAATATTGGAATTGCCAGGAGGACTGTTTGTGGATTTGGATACGGTTAGAAATATAGCAAAAGAATTAAATGAATTCGGGGTAACTTTGGAGGAAGGGCAAGGATTGAATTATTCCGGAATAGATAGTATCATTGATGATAAAATTGAGTATCATCGGATAATTGTTCCGAGAGGTGGAGAATATAATTTGAAATTGGCGGATGGGACTGACGTCTGGATGTTTGCAGATTCGGAGATTCGTTTCCCAACACGTTTTAAAGGAAATAAGCGTGAGGTATACTTGTCGGGGGAGGCTTATTTTGAAGTGCATCATGATCCCTCTCGTCCATTCTACGTGAAAACGACATCGCTTGATGTAAAGGTGTTGGGGACAAGTTTTAACGTGAAAGCTTATGATGATATGGATGTGGTGGAAACCTCCTTAGTCGAAGGGGTGGTTAGTGTGAAAGATAATGTACTACGTCCGAATATGCAGGCTGTTTTTCATAAGAATACGGGAGACTTCTCCTACCGGGAAATTAATGGAGATAATTATCGTTTGCGAAAGGAACGGGTTTTTGTTTTTGAAAACGAACGTTTGGATGATATTTTACAGGAAATGGCTCGTTGGTATGATTTCGATATTTTCTATCAGAATCCTGATATTGCAGATAAACAGTTTGGTCTCAAATTGGAAAAATATGAACATGTGGATTCTTTGTTAAGAATACTAGAATTGACAGGTGAAGTGAAATTTTCCATTAAGGGAAGAATATTAACTGTAATGAGTGGAAGTTAATATTATGCGTGTGTAAAATAAAAAACGGGTAGAGGAAATTTTGTGGTGATTATTTCCTGCAACCCATTTGCTTAAATTAAAATCAATTTAATTCTTCAAAGTTATGAAAAAAAACTTTTGGTCGTGGCTCCTGCACGATAAAAAAAGGGGAAAAAATACTATGTGCATGAAATTATGCTTGTGTCTGATCCTTGTTTTAGGTGGAGGTGTATTCAGTAATACGTTTGCACAGGGGGAGAAGTTGACATTGAAGCGGGAAAATGCTTCGATGTTGGATATTATTCTTGCCGTGGAGAAGCAAAGCGGTATGACGTTCGTATATAGTATGGATGCGGTGAATAAAATCGGGAAAATCACGATTGACGTGAAAGATGTGTCGATTGACAGTGTGATGAGTGTTTGCTTGCAGAAGACCGAGTATACTTATTCTTTGGAGAAAAATGTAGTCGTGATTAAAAAGAGACCAGCTAACGAGATTGCCCAGTCAATAGCGGAACAAAAAAAGAGAATCATATCTGGAACGGTCGTTGATAAACAGAAAATGACCTTGCCGGGAGTTTCTGTCTACATAAAGGGAACGACTATCGGAGTTGTGACGGATGTTAGTGGTTCTTACAAGTTGGAAGTGCCTGTTTCGACGAAAGTATTGGTATTTTCGTTCGTCGGGATGAAGACAAAAGAAGTTTCCTTAGACAAAGAGAATGTGGTTAATGTGGTTATGGAGGAAGAGGTTTCCGATTTGGATGAGGTGACTGTTGTAGCTTATGGCGAGCGTAAAAAACGAGAATTAATCAGTTCTGTTTCTTCCGTGAAAGCTGAGGATTTGGACGAGTTACCTTCTGCCAGTCTTGAGACTTTATTACAGGGGCATATGGCAGGGGTTGAGGTGAATAATATTTCCGGTTCTCCTGGTGGTGGTGGTTCTCAGGTTGCTATTCGTGGTTATAACTCGTTGATGAACGGGATGACGGATAATTCTCCTTTGTACGTGATTGATGGTGTTCCGGTAAATTCATTTACCTCTCCGGTAACAGGTACGAATACATTGGCCGAAATTGACCCGTCTACGATTGAATCGGTGGAAGTGTTGAAGGATGCTGCTTCTGCCGCTTTGTACGGTTCCCGTGCTAGTAATGGAGTTATTTTGATTACAACAAAAAAAGGACGTGCCGGTCGAGGAAAGTTTACGGCTAACGTGTCTCAATCTTGGTCTATCCTTCCGAAAACACCTTATCAGGTAATCGGGCATGGAGAGCGATTGGCTCATATTCAAGCGTTGCGAGCAAGACGGGTTGGTTATCAAGATCGGGCGACTTACGGATATATCCTGCCTGATTCTTACGAGAGTGTATACGGAACCGGTGGCGTGTATGATTATTTTTGGAATAATGGTAAAAAGATCAGTGATTCGTTTATTGATGGAGATCGTATCTTGCATGATAGTTTAAATCCATTTTATAATAATGCAACGAACTGGTGGAAACATAGTTTCCGGACAGGTAAAATTCTGAATGCGAATTTGCAGGCATCTGGAGGTACCGAGAATTTCCAATATATGGTTGGATTGGGATGGTATGATGAGAGTGGAATTATGTTGGGTAGTGATTTTTCTCGTGTGAACATGATTAGTAACCTAAAAATTATTCCTAGAGAGAAACTGACATTGGATGCTCGTCTTTATTTGGCTTACACGGATAGAAGTAAGGGTGCTGCCAATACCTCTTTTAGTCAAGCAACAGCTTTCGAAGGATTGACAGTTGACCCGAAAGTAAATTCTTCCCTTCTTCCTGGTAGTGGTTCTGTGTTGGATGAGGTATTGAAACGTTTGAACGAGACTTCAGAAAAGAATTATACCTATCGTGTCCGTGCGAATATGGGATTAACTTATAATATCCTTACCGGATTGGATTTCTCGACAACTTTAGGAATCGACTTCTCTCAATCTAAGAAAAATGCGTTTGAACCGAGTTATTTGAATCAAGATAATCTGAGTAAGTCAACCGGAGAAACGGGGAGTTCCACGATGTTCACGAACGAGAATCTTCTTCGCTATAATAAATCTTTTAATGAGATACATAATATAGATGTTTTATTGGGATTGGCCTATACGCGGGAGTCTTCTGATGCTTTGAGTGGTTCGGGTAAAGGGGCTCCAAGTGATGACTTGTATTACGTGACAGCTGATTTTCAAGATATTATAGATATAAACGGAACTGCCACCGCGATGAAAGATTATAAGTCAGATTTCGAGGAATCTATTATGTTGAGTTACTTTGGACGTTTGGCATATAACTATAACAAGAAATATTTGACTGAATTTACGATTCGTCGTGATGGTTCTTCGGTATTCGGAGAGAATGTGCGTTGGGCGACATTTCCTTCTGTCGCTGTTGGATGGGCTTTCTCGGAAGAATCTTTTATGGATAGATTTTGGTGGTTGAGTTACGGAAAGATACGGGCTTCTTGGGGTAAACAAGGAAAAGCTTTTCGTGATCCTTATTTAGCTCAGGGAACATTGAAGGCAAGTAATAGTTTTATGGGTGTGATGGGAGTTGTGCCGACAACCATGTTAGCCAGTGATCTGACATGGGAGGAATCTGATCAATATGATATCGGTTTGGACGTGGATTTGTTTGATTACCGGATAAAATTGAAATTGGACTATTATTATAAATATTCTTCTTCTTTGTTACAGTTAGTTGAATTACCCGGAAATGTTTATTACCACACGCAGGCTTTACAAAACGTTCTAGAGATCTCTAACGAGGGGTTGGAATTAGAAGCTCTTGCTGATATTTTCCGAGATGGTCCGTTTACTTGGCGTGCTCGATTTAATATTTCCAGAAACTGGAGTCGTTTTGAAAAATCTAACACGGGGATGGATTTGGGTACGGTTGTTATCGGACGTCCGGTGTATGGTGTATACGCTTATAATGACTTAGGAATTATCGAGAGTGAAGAGGATATTCCGGTTTTTGTAGACCGATGGGGAAATAAGAATCCCTTGTCAAGTGGATCACCAACCCAACCTTTTGTACCGGGATTGAGAATGATCGAAGACGTGGATGGGAACGGAAGGATCAATGAGGACGATATGGTGTACGTGGATTCGGCTCTTCCCATTGCTCATGGTGGTATTGCGAGTGAACTTACGTGGAAAGGATTTGATTTGAATGTGATGTTCACGTATAGTATCGGGCGTCATATTATGAATGCGTACGCAACACCACTTAGTTACACTTCCTTGAGATATAAGGATAAACCTTTGTTTACGAATGTGGCAGATGCGACGTTTTGGACAAAATCGGGAGATAAGGCTGACTATCCCGCTCTTATGGGATCATACGGGTACGTGGGCCAGTTCGATGGGTGTTATGCTTCAAACATTGAGAATGTTCATCATCTGCGCTTGAAACAATTGACGTTAGGTTATAATGTACCTAAAGAGTGGCTGAAAAGGGTGAATATAGAAGGGATTAGATTGTTCCTGACGGGAGAGAACTTGTTTTTGTTGACGAACTATTCCGGTTTGGATCCTGAAACAGTAAATCCGGCGAGGGGAGGAATTGATGATTTCTCAAATTATCCTTTGGCACGTAAATTCACGTTAGGTTTAACTTTAAACTTTTAATCATGAAGAAGATATGCGTACTTGTTATAATGGCTTGGGGAATGTTTTTTTCCTCGTGTGATAGTGTGTTAGATGTTACTCCGGAGAATGAAATCACTTTTACGAATTTCTTTAAAAGTGAAGAAGATTTGAATGCTATAAATGCTCAGATGCATAGTTTTATGAAAACATTGGGTGCGGCAGAGAATATGCATGTAAAAATGGGATTAATTTATGATTACACGTCTTCTGCTACCAATAATGATGTAAAAAAATTGTTACCGACGGCTGTGGTTAATGGGGTCGGAACCAATTGGAATATACATTATAACGTGATTCATTTTGCCAATTTAATTCTGGATAATATTCATCGAGTAGGGGATTTGACTGAGGATCGGAAGAATTTCTATTTGGGGCAAGCCTATTTTGCTAAAGGATATATGTACTATTGTTTAGCTCGTGATTGGGGAAATGCCGTGATTACGAAGGATAGTGAATCACAAGCAATGCTGGGGAATAGTACGGCAGAAGAAGTTTTGGCGGAGGCAATTCGTAATGGGAAATTGGCTGAGGGAATTTTGGGGAAATACGAAAATCTGATCGATTTAAGTGGAAAGCCTTTAGCAACAAAGCAATATGGGAGTAAAGGGGCTGCCACTGCTTTGCTTGCACATGCCTATGCGTGGAAAGGTTCTATGATAGATTTATATGGTTGGAATGATGATGCGAAGGAGGCTTATGAAGAGTCTATTCATTGGGCTACCGAGTTGATTGAAGGGCGGGCTGGAGCATATAGTTTGGAGACTTCTGTGGAAAGTTTGTGTGTTAATACTTTGAGTGGGTATGGAAGTGAAAATATTTTTTCTTTGGCATTTGACGAGTACGCTTCTGCTTATCCGATGACAACATCGTTGGCTCGTTTTTTTACCACTTGGCCGGTAAACACGACAGCGACCCCCGCGGCGGTAAAAACTCGTTCTTACTGTGTGAAAGCTTCCCGTATCCAAGAAATGTACGAAGAAAAGGATGAACGTCGTAATAGCTTTTTCTATAAATTGGATTCGATGGCAGGAGTGAATACGGCTACTACTGGCGGATATGCTTACGTGTATAAATGGAGAGAAGGTTATTATAAAACAACCGTTACGGGATCCGTGAATATGATTAGTGTAAAAGCGGATTATGTGATGTGGCGTTTGGCCGACATTTATTTGTTACGTGCAGAATGTTACGCTAAACTGGATGATTCTCGTGCTAAAGATGATTTAAATGTGATCCGTCGTCGGGCTAAAGCAACGGAATATCCGGCTGCAGGGGAAAGCGATATTCGTATGGCGATTTTCCGTGAGCGTGAAAAAGAGTTACTCTATGAGGGACATCGTTACTATGATGTCGTACGTAATAATTACTTGATAGAGTTAGATCCGGTATATGCAGAGCTAACGAAACAAGATATTCAAGATGGAGTACTGTACCTACCGATTCATACGAAAGCTTTTACAATGAATGATATTCTGAGACAAAATCAGTATTGGTTTAAATTTGAAAATTAATGATATATGAAAAAGATACTATTGGCAATTAGTATAGTGTTAACTATTGTATCCTGTACAACGGATTACAATATGAATAATACGGGATTAGCTAACGGGAAATTTGACGGGACAATGTATGATTATTTTCATTCGGATTCTTATAATTGGGATTCATTAATTATCATGATTGACCGGGCTGGATTACAGGATTTGTTTAACGGGGAAGTGGAAGGATACGAGGAGATTACCTTTTGGGGACCGACGAATAATTCCATTCGTCGGTGGATGCTGGAAGGGGGAACGGGAGTTCCGAAACGTCTGAAAGATTTAAGTCCGGAAGAGTGTCGTAAATATGTGATGACTCATGTGGTAAAAGGTAAAACGATGTTGAACGATATCCCTCGCGGTACGATTAACATGGGGAGTGTTTCTGGAGGCATGACAATGTACGGAGAAGATAACAAGAATGAAATGTGGGTGTACACGGAACAATTACCTTATAATGGAGTAATTGATGTGGGAGCCGTAATCATCAAAATTCGTTCGATGAGAACTTTGGTGGATATTGACATTGCTTCTTGTAACATTGAGCCTACAACCGGGGTAGTACATTCTCTGCACCCGAATTATACTTTAGGAGAGCTTTAATCGTTGTAATATGTGAATTTTACCAAGATGAAACAGATATATTTACTTTTATTCGGAGTGTTGTTTTTTGTTGGATGTCACGATACTAAAATCGGGTATTTAAAGACAGAAAATGCGAGTTACGGAATTGATTCATTGATAATTCGTAAAGAATTAGATATGACAAATGTTGATGATAAAAATCGGGTTGAAAAGGAGATCCCGTGGTTGACGGATAATATACAAGGCGTTTTGGGTACGGCTCCTATACGCTATAAATTGTCGGGCGTGAAAGCTCCTTCCGTAGAGGCTGAAACTATTTTCTTGAAAGAGTTTAAAGTGCGTGGGGGTGGAAGAATGGAATTGCCTCTTTACACGGAACTACCTGTTGGTAGATATGTAGTGTCACTTTATTTATCTAATGAAGATTATAGTGCGGTGTTAACAGATGTTTATACATTTATTGTGAAAGAAAAATAATGAAAACGTTATATTTTAGTATCGTTTGTTTCTTCCTATTGGGAGGGAACGTGTCCGGACAAGGGATTCGTTTTTTTGAAGGCTCTTTGGATCAGGCTTTGGAAGTTGCTAAGAAAGAAGGTAAACTCGTGTTTGTTGATTTCTATGCGGACTGGTGTGGACCATGTAAACAATTAGCAAAAGAAGTATTTTCGAAAGATGAGGTCGGCGTGTACTATAATGAAAAATTCATTAGTGTTAAAGTGAATACGGAAGACGCTACCAATAAAACTTATGTTCGAAAATACAAAGTAAGTTCATTGCCAACATTGGTATTTATGCAAGCTGATGGAAAATTAATTTCCTCTGTTTCAGGTACAATGGGAGTGGACGATTTTATTGTAGCCGGTAGAGTTGCTGCGGGTGAAGAGATGAGTTTTGAAGCGTTGTATAGTAAATATAAATCTAATTCAAAAGATTTGAATTTATTACAACAGTTGTTGGAGAGAGCCCCGGGATTTGTCGGGATACAGGAGAAAGCCGTGGATAAGCAAAAGTGGATCACTAGGGTGGAGGATTTGTACAAGAAGTATATTGATAAGAAGCCTATAGAAGAAATGGTCAATAAGGATGACTTTAGAATTATTCGTACTTTTCACAAAATAGACGGGCAGGAAGATCCTTTTTTGGAAAAGATGATCGATCATCTGGCAGAATATAAGGAGAAAGTAGGCAATGCTCCGGCTGGTTATTTGTTGGAATACAATAATAAAATAATGTCACGTTTGGCTCGGGCGGGGAAAATGGAATATAAAAAATACTTGGATCGCGTGAATGGTGATCTGAAGTTGGCTTATGATTTGATGCCTGAGCGTGCTGTAAGTCCTTACGATCGAATCAGATATATGTATGAGGGAGAATATTTGATTTATTATAAGAAAGATGTTAAAGCCTATATGGATCTACAAGAGGAATATATTCATGCATTAGGAAAAGAAGCTAATGACGTGGATTATGGTAGTGCCGTACAGACTTTGTATGAAGCTACTGGAGGTAAGATTTCGAATGAATGGCATGAGAAGGCTTCCCAATGGATTGTTGAAGCGTTGAAGACTCCTAATGTTCCGTTGATGAATAAACTAAATTTGATAGTCTTGCTTGGAGATGCTTTGCGGGAGTTAGGGAAATATGATGAGGCGAAAAAGTGTTATAATCAAGCTTTTATGGAGTCTATGCAATTGGAACATCAAATGACTCAAAGGGGTATTCAGATGTCTTTGAAGAGAAAATTGGCGAAGTTGGATTTGTTGAAAAAATAATAAATAGTTCGTACAAGGTCGTGTTTAAATTTTATACATTTGTATAATACACACAAAAAACAAAACACACAATGAAAAGTACACTAATTATGGCTGTTTTTATGGCATTCGTTTTTATAGGATGCCAGCCGAAGGTTCAGGATTTAAACGTGAAGAATGAAAAGGTTACGGCGAATTCTGAGAATTGGGACATTACGGTAAATCGTTCTATGTTCTCGTCTGCTGATGCGAACGTGAATAAAAGTTGCGAGGTATTGAACAAGAAGATTGAGAAGTTCGTGAATGATTTGCAGGATAGCTTGAAGACTGATGCGAATGAATTTTTCCAAGCATGGCAGGGATCGGGAGAAGAACGTCCTGCATGGATATACGAGTTGCAGGTGGGGGATAGCGTGTTTATTGCAAACGACCAATACGTGAGTGTGCGCTTGATTGTTTACACTTTCACGGGCGGTGCGCATGGAATAACGAATTTCTATACCTTCAATTATGACGTGCAGAATCAGAAATTCTTGACGAATCAGGAGATTCTGAATTATACTAACGAGACTCAGATTAATACCCAGTTGAAAGCGAATTTCAAGAATCCAGAAGGTTGTTTCACGACAGATCCCACGTTGAAAGATGTGACGGCCGTTAACTTTAACAAAACCTCGGTTTGTTTCACTTATGGGCAATATGTTCTGGGGGCTTATGCTTGTGGGGTGGCTGAAGTTGCTGTTCCTCGGACGGCATTGAAAAACGATTTGTTGATTAAATAAAGTGATATTGCTTTATAAAAATTGGCCGGAAAGCTTTCCGGCCAATTTTGTTTTGTTCATTTTAGTAAGGCAGCACTTTCAACCAGCCGGATAAATTCTTTTCGATACCCTTCCGGATCATAGCTTGTGGCTTGTTTGGCGAGGTCGATAACGTTATCGAATGTTAAGTTGTTCTTATAATCCGAATTTTGTAATAACATCCCGAATCCGGCAACAGCTGCAGAGAAACGGAAATTCTCGGAACTCTTTTTTATAGGTGTATCTTTGTCGATAACGGCTACTTCCATTTTAGAACTTTTATGCGAGTTCGGTTGTTTATAGCGAAGCTTCACGGTTAATAATTCCGGACTATCCGTTAGGGTTTGCTTTTCATCTTTTCCTGTTTTCTGGTATTTCAGCGGGTCAATGGTGGGAGCAAAATTACTTTTAACCCCGACCGGGATGATTTCGTACAAGGCAGTAACGCTATGTCCGGCTCCCATTTCTCCGGCATCTTTCGTGTCATCGTTGAAGTCTTTCGCTTCCAGCAGGCGACTTTCGTAACCGATCAGACGATAAGCTTGAACTTTAGCCGGATTGAATTCCACTTGAATCTTCACGTCTTTGGCAACCGTGAAAAGAGTTCCTCCGAATTCGTTTACTAATACTTTTTTCGCTTCCGTCAGGTTGTCAATATAAGCGTGATTCCCGTTTCCTTTTTCTGCGAGAACCTGCATTCGGTTGTCTTTATAATTTCCCATTCCGAAACCTAAAACTGTCAGGTATATACCGGTAGCCCGTTTTGTTTCAATCATCTTTTCTAGTTCTTTGGGTGAAGAAATGCCGATGTTAAAATCTCCGTCTGTGGCTAGGATAATGCGGTTATTTCCCCCTTTAATGAAATTGTTTTCGGCAACCCGGTAGGCTCTTTGGATTCCATCTCCACCGGCAGTACCGCCACTGGCATATAATCCATCGATGGCAGCCAGAATTTTGGCTTTATTACTTCCCGGGGTAGAGGTAAGTACTTCTTTTGTTTGGTTTGCGTAAGTAACAATCGCTACTCGATCTTGTGGACGAAGTTGTTTCACGAGTAATTTCAAAGATGATTTCAACAGCGGGAGTTTGTTGGAGAAATCCATGGAACCGGATACGTCAATCAAGAATACAAGATTCGAGGCCGGAAGGTTTTCCGTGGCAATTTCTTTTGCCTTGATCCCGATATGTACCAGTTTGTGCTGCGTGTTCCATGGGGCGTAGGAAACCTCGGTGGTGATACTTACCGGGTCATTTCCTCGTGGGGCGGGGTAATCATAAGCGAAATAATTCAGGAACTCTTCCGTGCGTATGGCATCGACTGGAGGAAGTGTTCCTTGATTAATAAAACGTCGTACATTAGAATAAGCTGCGTTGTCCACATCGATCGAGAACGTGGAAAGAGGTTCATCCAATGACAACAGGAAGCGATTGGTGGCGAATTCGTTATACTCTTCCGTGTTTTGCTCGGAAGCTAACGTTACGGGCATCCCGGAACGGAGTTTAAGCACGGCTCTTGCGTGATGTGTGGTTTCGTATCCGGTAACAATGCATTCGCCTACCATTGCCGTTTCGTCGTCTGTATTCAGGTAAACGTTTAATGTCTTCTCTTTTACTGGAATATATAGAACTTCTAGCCCGATAAAACTGAATCGTAAGGTATCTCCTACATTCGCCTGTATCGTGTAATCCCCTTGCGAATTGGTGACTACGCCTATATTCGTGTTTTTAATGAGAATGGTTACCCCGGGTAATGCCGAACTGTCTGCGGCAAGCATCACCTTACCACTCACTTGAATCTTTTGGGCTGAAACGACATTGGATAATCCAATGAATATAACTAATCCCCATGCTAATTTCTTTAGAAAGCTATTTGTTTTCATAAGCTGTTATTTTTTAATTAATTTTATCCTAAGATGACAGACGAAAAGAAATTCCATAAATCTTTAGAGAGAATTTTTTTAATTCTTATATTTGTAAAAATCAATGTATAAATAGTGAAGCGGGGTCAAGAAAATATAACGGATGAGGAACTGCTGAAACGATATTGTGAAAGCGGTGACTTGGCGTATTTCGTGGAGGCTTATAAAAGATACATGCCCTTGGTATACGGGGTAGCCTTAAAGTATCTGAAGCGACCGGAAGATGCGCAGGATGCCGTTATGCAACTATTCGAAGAATTGATTGTGAAGGTAAAAGAGACGGAAATACAATCCTTCAAAGCTTGGCTATATACTTGTATTCGCAATAACTGCTTGATGGAAATCCGGAAACGGAGTAAAAATTTGTCCGTTTCTTTAGACGATTCTTTTATGGAATTTTGCGATGATTTTCATCTTACTGTTGTAAACGAGAGGGAGAATCGAGAGAAATCGTTGCGGGAATGTATCGAGGGATTACCTGAAAGACAACGTGTCAGCGTGAAATATTTCTTCCTGAATGAACTTTCGTACAAGGAAGTGGAAGAACGCACGGGTTTTTCTTCGAAAATGGTAAAGAGTTTTATCCAGAATGGGAAACGGAACTTGAAATTGTGTTTGGAACGTAAAGGAATAACATCAAATGAAACGGATTGACGACATAAAAGAATACCTGCATGGCAACCGGAAAGGTAAGGCTGCTAACCGTATGGAGCGGGAGGCTTTGTCCGATCCGTTCTTGTTCGAGGCATTGGAGGGGTTGACTTCGACTCCCGGTGATCCTCTTGATGGTCTGATTCGTCTGGAGCGCCAGTTGAACGAGCGCTCCCGTTCATCTCGTAAACAAAAACGGACATGGATGTATATTGCAGCCTCGTTTGCTATTTTGCTAGCTTGCGGGACATGGTGGTTTACCCGGCAAGAGAAAACTTTTGATGTACCCGTGATGGCAGTTGCTCAATTATCTGATTCGGTGAAAACCAAAGAGAGAGCGATACTGACACTTGAAAGTGGAAGCACGATAGATTTATTTGATAAAACGGATTCTTTGACAGTGCCTCCGGGCGATAAAAAACAGTTGTTACGCTCGGATAACAGGGCGGTAAGAAAAGAGGATTCTGTACGGGAGATGGTGATGGAGGAACTTGCTGATCAGGAAATTTCTTTGGCAAGTGTTCAGATGGAAGATACTTCCCGACTGGTAACCCGGAAAATGAAAGTAAATGATAATCACGTGTCGGGTATAATAACGGATGGAAAGGGTAATCCTTTAGCGGGAGTGACTGTACTCCTTTCCGGCTCGACGATGGGGGTAGTCACGGATGCCAATGGCCACTTTAGTTTGGATCTTCCTACACCAGAGGGGTTACTTACCTTTTCTTTTGTCGGGATGAAATCTCAGCATATTTTGGTTAAGGCGGGAGACAAATTGCAAGTGAAGATGGAAGAAGATGCAGAAGAAATGAATGAGGTTGTTGTTACCGGTTATGGTGTTGCAAAAAAGAAAGAGGTGGAAATGTCCAATATAAAGATAAGGGGAGTTTCTGCTATAACCAGTCTACAAAATGTTGCACTTGATACGTTGGTATCTAAAGATGATATTCTCCATTTCAATCAATATATGGAAAAAGCTTTACGCTATCCGAAAGCAGACTTGGATTCGAATAAAATGGGGTCTGTAATACTTTCGTTCGAGTTAAACAAGAAGAAAGTCCCCAGCCGAATCCGCATAGAGGATGGTTTCTCGAAGGAGAGCAATAAAGAGGTTATTCGATTGTTGGCCGAGGGGCCTAAATGGGAGAACACGCCATCCGGTAAGCGAATACAAGCCAGTATTCATTTCACGATTGGACAGAATGGCGAATCCCATAAAGCCATCTTAGTGGTGTTACCTTCCGAGAGGAAACCTTAGAATAGAAGATGAACGTCTTCCTCTATCTTGCGAATGGCGGGATAAGCCCCGAAATGTAAATTCTTTTTCAATTGATCGTCAATACTGTTCCGGTAGCCGAAAAGGTTGACATGAGGCGGTTGTTGTGAACCGGAATACGAATCTTTTGCGATCCTCAGTACCTTTTTACAAACTTCCCGGTTTAGCATATAAACCATATCATAAATATTATGCCCCCGGATAAAGAGATACGTGGTGTCCGGGGTTAGCCCCATCTTTTGATATTTTTCTTCCAGAATGGAAAGGTTCGCTTTGGGGTAATTCTTCCGGAGTTGGGCAAGTTTTTGTTCGATCCGTCCTTTCAATTTGTTTAACTCGTGGCGTCCGTTCTGGCGGATGTCCGGTCGACGTTGCCATTGAAACGAAATCAGTTCGTTGAAATCGGCGATCGAGAATCGTTTGGGATCTGCCACTAGGAAATATAGATGCCACAGGAATAATTTGTACACGATATTCGAATACTCTTTCAGAAATTGGTGAAAATCGAACACGTTGTTAGGTAGGGTTGTGATCCGGTAGCATAACTCGTTCAAACCCTTGTCATAGCAATGATGGTTCTCGAAAGAGTAGGTATAGGTCTGGAAAATGTAATGTTTGACGTCAATCCCTTGTTCTTGCAACAAATAGCGGTAGTCACTGTCTATGCAGATAAAAAACTTCGGGTTCAAGTATTTGACATATTTCAGGCATTGCGTCACGCCTCTGGTTTCATGACCCCGTTCGTTCCGGGAACCTGCGATAAAATGAAACCGGTCATTCGGGCGGAAATGTTTGAAAATATTGCTCCAGAAAACAATATCGTCTTTATCTTCCACGTGAATAGCTGCCCTACAACGCAAGAGCTGTGCGTCCATCATAAAACGTTTGGCTGCATGATAATAATATTTTTCTTTAGATACGGGAGGAGAAAACATAACAATTGAAAATTGAGAATTGAAAATGTAAAAAGACCATCAATCTACGATTAAAAGAGCTGGATTGGAATCTAAAATCATAAATTTAAAATTGATCAGGTTAGTGAATCAATAGGTCTTCGATGAATACCAACTTGTCCCCCCAGCCATCACCGAACAGGCTCGGGGAGTGGGTAGAGGTAATGATTTGGCAATGCGGGTTCAGTTTTTGAATTTCTTCAAAAAGGCGGTACTGCCACTCGATATGTAACGAGATTTCCGGTTCATCCATAAGCAGGATGTAGGGTTGTTCGTCCATCAGGAACACGCGGAGCAGAATAATTAGTAATTGTTTCTCTCCCGACGATAGCTTGTAAAGATGGATAATTTCATTGCCATCTCGGAAGACCAGTTGATTCGTCATCGGGTCAATCTCGATGGTCTTCCCTGTTCCGGCAAACAGGTGGTTCACCGTGTCGTAAAATTTGCGAATCCTGCAGTTGATCTTTTCTGCCTGATCCGGGAAATTCGTGGCCCGAAGGCGGTAATCAGAAAACGAATTGTTATTCTCGCCTACGCTGTACACGATTTCCTTTAACTCGCTGAGCAGGGGACTGTCTTCTTTACCCATTTTTCGACGATCACGGATAGGTACGTCAAATGTACTTATCTTTAAATAGTTCACCCCGGCTAACTTTTGTCTTATAGATGCTAGGGTACTATCTTTCCGGAAACTGATCAAGATGTCATCAATAGTGACCTCTGCCTCGATGTTGTACAATTTCAAGCGTTTAATATCCGCCGAAAGTAAGGCGTCAATAATATTGAAGAACGTGGTTTTCCCGCTACCGTTAATACCTGTCAGGATATTCACGTCGGGATTGAGATTTTCCCACCGGAAATTATATTTTCCCCATATATTGCGGATCTCTATTTTCTGAATCTTGTTCGCTTTCATACTGCTGCTACTTGATAAAGTTTATCCAAATCGTTATCAACAAAGGTAATAAAATTTATACTTTTGTGTCGATTTTACGAATCATTTCATGGATTAATATAAAAGAGTATGCAAGGACTTTATGCGATATTATTACTGATTGTTTCGAACGTGTTCATGACTTTTGCCTGGTACGGCCATCTGAAATTGCAGGAAATGAAATGGATAGATAACTGGCCTCTCTTCGGGGTAATCCTATTTTCGTGGAGTATTGCTTTGTTTGAATATTGTGCCCAAGTTCCGGCTAACCGTTTGGGATTCATTGGGAACGGGGGACCTTTTTCCTTGATGCAATTAAAAGTGGTTCAGGAAGTAATCACACTGACTATTTTCATTATCTTCTCCATGCTTTTCTTCAAAGGCGTGACTTTCCAATGGAATCACTTGGCTGCTTGTGTTTGTTTGGTACTGGCAGTTTACTTTGTATTCATGAAATAGTAAATTTGTAAAAATAATCTTTTGGGATATTGGGAATACACGGCGTGTTCCCTGTATCTCCCGTGGCTGAAAATATTGTCAGAAATAAATAGTAAGGTTAGGCGGGAAACGATAAAAAATGTCGGTGATTTATGTAACTTGCGGTAACTGCTTAACGTTATTTATTAAAAAAAAGTTGGTGTTATGTTTTCAGTGGAATTCCGCTATCGAGCGAGAAAGATTTATAAGTCTGTAAAACAGATTGTTGAACTGGTGAGTAATGTGCTATTATTCCTAGCCTCTTTTCTCGCGCTTGTTCTAGTCATTTATCGTTTCGGCTTTGATATGCCGGCTGATTATTCTCATGAGATATACTACACCTATCGAGCGATAGTTCGTCTTTTCGTAGTTCTTGGCTTGTTACGGTTCCTGTTTAATTTCAAGTTGCTGCGGGCGGAAAAAGGATTTTGGATAGAAGTGTTGGTGTTACTTTTCCTGTTTGCCTTGACCTTGTTCTCCAAACATTTTGACCGACCGGATTTCGAGGCAACCAATCCCTTCCTTTTCAAAGTCGAACGGATTCTGACGTATGGTGTCGTCTTGCTATTGAGTATCATACAACTCTCGAAACAGATATTTGTTGTTTTGCGAAGTCGGGTAAAAGCGGAAGTTCTTTTTGCCGCGAGTTTTTTATTTATTATCTTATTCGGGGCTGTCTTATTAGGTTTGCCTAATGCCACGTACGAGGGAATCAGTTTCACAGACGCTTTGTTTACCTCGACAAGTGCCGTGTGTGTGACCGGGTTGACGGTCGTTGACACCGGTACCACTTTCACGTTGACCGGGCAGGTCGTGCTGCTCATGCTGATTCAGGTCGGGGGAATTGGGGTGATGACCTTTACCAGCTTTTTTGCCATGTCATTTTTGAGTGGGACCTCCTTTCACGATCAGTTCATGATGAAAAACCTGTTGAACGAGGCATCTTTGAGCGATATTTTCCGGACGGTCGTGTATATCATTCTGACCACGTTTATCATCGAGGGAATTGGTGTTTACCTCGTCTACATGCAAGTGCAGGATGTTGCAGGAATTGACAATAAACTCTTTTTCGCCTTGTTTCATGGTATTTCGGCTTTCTGTAATGCCGGATTCTCCACGTTGCCGGGCAATCTCTATGATCCTTTGATCAGGCATTTGTATGGTTTGCAAGTCATTTTGGCTTTTTTGATTATATTTGGTGGTATTGGATTCCCGATTTTGTTCAATTACGGGCGACTCCTGCATTATGGTATTCGGAATAAGATCAAATGTCTGTTGGGTATGAATTACAAGGTGATCCACGAACCTCGTATCGTGAGTACGACAACGCGAATCGTGTTACCGACCACTTTAATCCTGCTTGTTGTGGGTACAGCCTTGTTCTGGATATTTGAAAATCATAACGTGTTGGACGGAATGTCATTCACGGGAAAATTTGCCACTTCGTTTATGGGAGCTGTAACCCCTCGTACGGCAGGTTTTAACAACGTGGATATGTCCATGTTGCACGTTCCGACAATCTTCCTCACGATTGTCTTGATGTGGATCGGTGCGGCTCCGATGTCCACGGGGGGTGGTATCAAGGTGACAACCTTCGTGATTGCTTTAAAAAATATATGGGCGAATCTCGTGGGGAACGATCGGGTTGTTATTGCGCATCGTCAACTCACCCGGGAGAACGTGAACCGGGCGCATTCCATCATCATGCTCTCCATCCTGTGGATCATCCTGGCAGTTTTTGTCATCGTGATACTGGAACCGAAGGCAACGTTGACTCAAGCCGTTTTCGAGGTCGTTTCAGCCTTGGGGACAGTGGGGTTGACTTTGGATTTGACGCCCCATTTATGTGTGGCAAGTAAAATGATCGTTGCCCTCACCATGTTTGTCGGACGTGTAGGCTTAATCACCCTTTTGGCTTGTTTCATCCGTCATCAGGAAGTGAAACTTTACACGTACCCGGATGAAACTGTAATCGTTTAATCAATTGAAAATCGAAAACTAGGCTCCGTCTCACATTTTCAATTTTCAATTCTCAATTTTCAATTCTCAATTTTCAATTATTATGAAGTGTATCGTATTTGGATTAGGTAATTTTGGGCTTGCATTATCGCAACGTCTGACTAAACGGGGAAACGAGGTGTTGGGAGTGGATTCCGACATCAGTAAGATTAATTTATACAAGGATTCCATCACGAATACCGTGGCATTGGATGTGAAAAATGAACAGGCATTACAAACATTGCCTTTGACCGAAGTGGACGTGGTGTTTGTGGTGTTCGGGAAAGATTTCGGAACCTCTCTGTTCGTGATTGCACTATTGAAACAGTTTGGCGTGAAACGTATCGTGGCACGGGCTATTTCGCCAGTACACAAGGTGATTCTGAAGTCTATGGGAATCACGGAGACCATCAATCCGGAATGGGAGTATGCCGATTTCTTCGCGACCAAAGTGGAGTTGGGGACAACCATAGATTCCTATGTTGTTGATGACGATCATTTGATTATCGAGTGGGAAATTCCACCCCGTTTTATCGGGCGAAAATTAGGTGATGCGAAATTCGAGGAAGAATTCGGGTTAAAATTGATAGCCTTAAAACGCTATGATGCCAAAATCGATAAATCATTGGTGATGAATAACCCGTCCGATGATACCGTTTTTATCGAAAAGGACGTGTTTGTACTTTTCGGTCACCCGAAGAGCTTCCGAAAACTTGGAATCCAGATTGCTTGACCCAGGTGAGCCATAGCCAAGAGACAATTTGTGAAATAAATCTATTTTCGAATTGTCTCTTGTCGGGATGGATCCGAGCGTTATGACTCCACGATCCATTTCTCGATATTCCTTGTTTTCGAACTGAAGTTCACGCCAATTTTAAATATCTTGCGCTTGTCTGATTGGAATGGTTGAGCGTAATGCTTGTCGTGGATTTGTTGCAAGGCCTCTTCGGCACTGCCATTCAGTTTAAATTCCATGATGTAAATGTAATCGTTGGTTTTCAA
>NZ_JADMSV010000003.1:0-160738 GCF_015560935.1 Butyricimonas sp. BSD2780061689_150309_C8 | reverse complement strand
TGGATTTGTTGCAAGGCCTCTTCGGCACTGCCATTCAGTTTAAATTCCATGATGTAAATGTAATCGTTGGTTTTCAACACGAGATCCACACGTCCCTCGGAAGTGTGATACTCGACTTCCGTGTAAAAACCTACCAGCTTGAAGATGATGAAAAGCACGTTTTGATAATGCCTTTCCTGCTCGCTGATCAGCTCGTAAGGAGTATCGGCTAGAAAACTTTTCAATCTATTGAAAAAGGCATCCAGTTGCCCTGTCTCGATCTCGTGGACAAATTTTTGAATTTCAAATGGAGCCTCAATTTTGTTGAATCGGGTGTAAAAAGGCATCAGAAAATTGATAAAACCCTCTTCCACCTCTTTGTTTGGGAATCCAAGGCGATAAAGTCCAAAACGTTTATCATAGCTTTTTATCGTGAGGTACCCGCTTTGGAAAATCACGGGAATAGGCTGTTCGTCCCCGTAAATGCTATTCAATACGTCTGAGTTGGTTTCTTCGGTTGCCATCCGTTCCAGATCGTAATGATTGCGTTTCAGTAGCTCCACGAGATAGGTGGGTGTACCCGTTTCAAACCAGTAACTACCGAATTTCATCTTGAAAAATGTATTCAGCACGCTGAATGGATTGTATATACCTTCAGAATTTTCGACAAAATGGTAACCATCGTAATACTTCTTCAATTCAGCTCCCACTTCCTCGTAGGTCATCTTTTGTGCAGCGGCTAACTCGTGCAAATCTTCTTCAAAATTGTCATGAATTTCTTGCTCTGTCATTCCGCACAAGGAAATGAAAGGTTCATCCATCGAAATGTCTATCAGGTTATTCAAATCACTGAACACGCTGACTTTCCCGAATTTGGTTACCCCGGTTAAGATGGCGAATTGGATGCAACCATCCATTGTTTTGAGCACTCCGTAGAAAGGTTTCAACGTGTTACGGTATTCTCGTTGAAGATTCTCATTTCCAATAGCTTGTAACAAGGGTTTGTCGTACTCGTCAACGAGAATGGCTACTCGTTGGCCGGATTGCTGGCAGGCTCGTTCCACGATTCCTTTGAAACGTAGGGCTAAGGTAGACTCTCCGACTCCGGTGCCGTAAAGTACTTCCCATTTTGATATGGCCTCTTCGAGTATTTTATCCAAGCTATCCGGGGCATCATATTTTCCAATATTGAGATCCAGGTGTAGCACGGGCCGCCGAATCCAATCCTTCTCTAATTTTTCCATGGCCAACCCGTTAAACAACTCCTTTTTTCCGAGAAAATAGGCATCGAGCGTGGAGATTAACAGGCTCTTTCCAAAACGACGCGGGCGACTGAGAAAGTAATAACTTCCTTTTTTCACCAATCGGTAAATCAAGGCGGTTTTGTCAACGTAAGCATAACCTTCTTTCCGGATTTTCTCGAAATTCTGGATACCTATGGGATAAATTTTCTCACTCATGTGCGTTCGTTTATGGATAATAATAGAACAAAGATATTCAATTTTATATGATTATCGAAGATAGCTATGTTTTAAAAATTGAATATACTGGTTATGGCTCCACGATCCATTTCTCGATATTCCTTGTTTTCGAACTGAAGTTCACGCCAATTTTAAATATCTTGCGTTTATCTGATTGGAATGGTTGAGCGTAATGCTTGTCATGGATTTGTTGCAAGGCCTCTTCGGCACTGCCATTCAGTTTAAATTCCATGATGTAAATGTAATCGTTGGTTTTCAACACGAGATCCACACGTCCCTCGGAAGTGTGATACTCGACTTCCGTGTAAAAACCTACCAGCTTGAAGATGATGAAAAGCACGTTTTGATAATGACGTTCTTGTTCGCTGATCAGCTCGTAAGGAGTATCGGCCAGAAAACTTTTCAATCTATTGAAAAAGGCATCCAGTTGTCCTGTACGTATTTCACGAACGAATTTTTGAATTTCAAATGGAGCCTCAATTTTATTGAACCGGGTGTAAAAAGGCATCAGAAAATTGATAAAACCTTCCTCCACTTCTTTATTTGGAAATCCTAGGCGATACAATCCGAATTCTTTGTCATAGCCTTTTATCGTGAGGTACCCGCTCTGGAAGATCACGGGGATAGGCTGTTCGTCCCCGTAAATACTATTCAATACGTCTGAGCTGGTTTCTTCGGATGCCATGCGTTCCAGGTCATAATGATTGCGTTTCAGTAGCTCCACGAGATAGGTGGGTGTGCCCGTTTCGAACCAGTAATTGCCAAAATCTTTCCGCTTGAATGCGCTAAGCAGACTAAACGGATTGTATATGCCGATAGAATTATGCGTGAAGTGATACCCGTCATACCATTTTTCCAGTTCCGTGTTGACTTCATCGTATGTCATGCTTTGAACCTTGGCAAATTCATGTAATTCTTCTTCTAAATTTTCATGTATTTCTTGATTGCTGACACCGCAAAGAGTGACATATTCGTTCCACATGGAAAGATCTTCCAGGTTGTTCAGGTCACTGAACACGCTTACCTTCCCGAATTTAGTCACACCCGTGAGCATGGCAAACTGGATACACCCGTCCATGGTTTTAAGTACACCATAGAAAGGCTTTAGAGTGTTACGGTATTCCCGTTGAAGTTCCTCGTCGCCGATAGCTTGTAACAAGGGTTTGTCGTATTCGTCAACAAGGATGGCAACCCGTTGTCCGGATTGCTTATAGGCGCGTTCCACGACACCTTTGAAACGTAACGCCAAAGTGCTTTCCCCGGCACCCGTGCCAAACACCGTTTCCCACTTCACTAGAGCCTCGTTCAATATCTTGTCCAGGCTGTCGGGAGCATCGTATTTTCCGATATTCAGATCAATATGCAGTACCGGGCGTTTCACCCAATCTTTTTCCAGTTTCTCTATTGCCAATCCTTTAAACAATTCTTTTTCTCCCCGGAAATAGGCATCGAGCGTGGAAATTAACAAGCTCTTTCCAAAACGACGCGGGCGACTGAGAAAGTAATAACTACCCGTTTTTACCAGTCGGTAAATCAAGGCAGTCTTGTCAATATAGAAATAACCTTCTTTTCGGATTTTCTCGAAATTCTGGATACCTATGGGATAAATTTTCTCACTCATATGCGTTCGTTTATGGATAATAATAAAACAAAGATACTCAATTTTCTATGATTATCGAAAATGAACGACAAGTTTAACGCCTCTCTTAAGCAGTCTTTCATCGGACACGGATACGCAATTCTTTCGGGTCGAACGTGATGGTTTCGTTCCGGAACAAGCGTTCGATATGACCGCTGTTGATCATCTGTCGCGTGGGCAGGTAATGCAAATGCGGACGGTCAATCAAGGCGATGGAATCGCAGAGCGTGAGGGCAATATCCAGTTCGTGGGTTGAAAAAAGAATGCATTTGTTTTGTTCGTGAGCCAGTCTTTGTAGTAGAACCCCCAGTTCGTAACGGTTCGGTAGGTCCAGAAAAGAGGTGGGTTCATCAAGCAGGATGATGGGGGTGTCTTGCGCGAGAGCCCGGGCGATCATGATTCGCTGGCATTCCCCGTCCGACATTTGGTCCATTGTTCGTTCGGCATAGGTGGACATATCGAGTAATGCTAGGGATTTATCAACGATTTCCCGGTCGCGTGGTTGCAGTCGTCCTACCCAGTTCGTGTAGGGAGCCCGCCCGAGGGCAACTACATCCCGGCATTTCAGGTTAGGAATCCGTACCTTTTCGGTCGTCACGAAACTGACGGTACGAGCCAGTTCCTCCGGTCGCAACCCGGTAAGGTCTTTCCCGGTCAGCAATATTCGCCCGGACTTGATTTTCCCTAATCCCGCCGTGGCCCGTAGTAAGGTACTTTTCCCGCTACCATTACGTCCCAGCAGGGCGATCAGTCCACCCCCGTCCAAGTTGGCCGATACCCGGTCAAGCAGAACCTCTTGCCCGTATCCTAGTGTTAAAGATTCCAGTTGTATCATGCCGGTCGAAGGTTTTTATATACCACCCAAATAATTACCGGAATTCCCAGCAGGGCGGTAATACAATTTATGGGTAGCACGAGTGTTTTAGCAATAATATCACATAGTAACATGGCCACGACTCCCAGCAATATACTTCCCGGCAAAAGCGTCCGGTGATCCGCATCGTTAAACAACATACGGGCCACGTGAGGCACGGCAAGTCCGAGAAAGCCTACCGGGCCGCAAAATGCCGTCACGGTTCCGGTCAACAATGTTGTCGATACGAAAATAAGCGTTCTGGCGCGCCGTATATTGAGTCCCATCGTCTGGGCGTAATTCTCCCCGAGTAGAAGAAGATTTAATGCCTTGATACAATAAATCGAGAGAATGACGCCCACGCAAATCACGGGAATCATGATAAATAGTTTCGTGGTCGTGACGTGTCCCAGGGAGCCCATCGACCACAGGAAAAACATTTTCAATTGCTCGGCAGAACTCAAGTACTGTAAAATTTGTATGATGGCTCCCGCGATGTAACCGATCATCACTCCCATGATCAACACTCCAAGAATATTTTTCACGTAACGGCTGATGATGGCAATCAGTAACAGAACCATGACGGCCCCGCCCCATCCGGCCCCGACAATACCTACCGACTGCCAAAAACCGGAATGTGCCAGTCCCAGCAGGGGAGCTCCCAAGATAAAGAAAGCAACGCCTAATCCCGATCCGGAACTTACTCCCAACAAGTAAGGATCTGCCAACGGGTTCCGGAAAACGGTCTGCATCTGCAAGCCGCTTATCGAAAGAGCCACACCGATCAAAATGGCGACGATCACTCTCACCAATCGAATCGACAGCACGATATTCCGGGTTGTCATATCCGTCTCGTTACCCGTGAACACGTTCCAAACCTGCCCGACGGAAAGTGCCGAATCCCCCGACAACAAGTCGAGTACGAACAACACGAAAGTCAGCAGACCCAGGAAAAGGAATATGATCGAATTGCGTTTCACGATAAAATTGAAAATTGAAAATGGACAATTGAAAATGACATCACTGTTGTTAATTTCTTGAGTTATGATTTTAGATTCCAGCCGTACAAGGCCGACGCTTTAACAACCCCCTCTACCTCCCCCTTACACGAGGGGTAGGATACGCTACATTGTAATATCTTAGCGCCTTCTCGCATTCGTCTCTCCCCCTGTGTAAGGGGGAGCTGGTGGGGGTAGATGCTTTTTTCATTCTAAACTCTAAATTTTAAACTATTCCAAGTGCCTGTAATAATACAAATCCTCCGTCACCAGTTCCGGGTGTAAGATTTTGATCAGGTCACGGAGTACGATGTCCGGGCGTACAACAGCCGATTCCCAGTAATCATTTCCCCCTTCGGGAGTTAAGCGCAGGTTATTATTATAGACCTCGTTTTCCTGGATGGCTTTTGCATCCTTGAATTTCGGATTCATGATCTTCAACTCGTCGAGAGTCGTCGCCATACCTACATTCAACCACACGTCAGCCTCGCGAATCAACCCGTAGGCTGTTTCCAGTCCGATGGGTTCGGCCCCGTTAGAGGTGTTTTTTTTGTAAATATAATCTCCCCCCGCGTCCGTGATTAATTGTGCCACGTAGCTTTTCATGGAAGGCATGGCCCAACTGTCATTCCACGGTGTGTTCAGCATGACGGTAGGACGTTTTTCCACGTTTGCCGTTAACTGTTTCATGTTGTTATAACGTTCGGGAATCTCTCTAAATACTTTTGTACCTGTTTCCCGGCTATCCGTCAATTCGGAAATGGCAACCAGCCATTCGGCCTTGCCCAGCGGAGATTCTTCCAGGTATTCTCCCACGTACATATAAGGAACATTCAATTCTTTTAGTTTGTCCGTCACGGTTGATTGTGCGTCCCCGATGCCGTATAGTAATACAAGATCCGGGGCCAACCCGACAAGAAGTTCATAATTTATTTCCGCCCCCATGTCTTTTATGGTTTCTTTGTGTGCAAGGACATACGGGTTGGAAACATAATTCATTCCGGAAACTCCTACTACCCGATCCACTTGGTTAATGGCATCCAGCATGGCGATGTAAGTGGATGACATACATACAATTCGTTTCGCTCCTGCGGGAATAATCACACCGTCAAAATCTTTCGGTGCCTGCTCCCCGTTCCGAGCCACGAAGTAGGACATTTCAACGCCTTCCGCTCCCTGCCAGGGGTTACGCACGTGAATAATCGTGCTTTCCGTGTTATCAGCTCCCATGATGTCGAATCCCGTGGCGTATTCCGGTGTGTAAACTTCCTTCGTGAAGGCGCTTGTGGACTTTGTTTTCGTCTGACAACCGGATAGCATCAGAAAAACGATAAACGTGAATAATAATAGTACTTGTTTCATATGTAATAGTTTTTATAAAACTTCGAGAGAGATATTTATGCGAGCGGGAAAAACCTGAAACGGTAAATCAAAAACAGAATGACCTTGCCATCTATACCTGATTACCATCTGAATCCCGCAGATGCAAATCTATCTCGATCATAGCAGGTCTTCTGACTTATCCCTTTTATCGTGCCTTCCCAGCATTCTGACCAGTGGCAAACGTACGATAAACTTTTCCTTTAAAAGGGGGAAATACAGCAACGGGTATTGTTCCGGATTTCCACCGGATTCCCTTTTTCATTCAACACAACACGAAGTGGTGTATGAAACTATGACGATGCGAAAATAGGTTGTAATTTTTAATTAGGCAATAAATTGTATAAAAGATTTTTATTTCATTGGAATGAACCGCTGTTAGGCGAGGTTTTCAATGATCAATCCCGTTACGGGACAGGACGCCAAGCGAATAATAGTGTTTCACTTCTTGCATATTTGTTACGAGGTCTGCTATATCGATTAATTCCTGGGGTGCGTAACGTCCGGTAATTACGACTTCGGTGTGAGGGGAGCGTTGGCGGAGAACATTTAACACTTCTTCCAGGGAAAGCATGGAGTAATACAAGGCAATTGTCAGTTCGTCCAAGATAACCATATCGAATTTACCTTCCATAAGATGTTGGCGACATATTTCCAGCCCTTCGTGAGCTGCTTGTATATCTGCCGGGGTGGGTTCTCTTTCAATGAAGCAGCCTTCTCCGAATTGCTGGATAACAAGGTGGTCGAACAAGGGTTCTATGGCTGTTTCGTTATATTTCATGCTCTTGACGAATTGCCCGATGAAAACACTTTTCCCGGCACATAAAGCCCGGACGGCCAGTCCGAAGGCCGCGGTTGTTTTCCCTTTCCCGTTTCCCGTGTAGATATGGATGTATCCTCTAAGTGTCATGTCCTTTTGGTTTTAAATTTTTTGGGGGGTAGGAGAGCTGCATGAACATTACACTCCCGTGTACACGCTTGGAGAGAAACGGGTGGTATCTTTATTGCCGAAAAACAAGTAGAGATGTAGGGGTGTCCCTTCCGGTTGTTTCGCTGCCGGGATGTCCACGGTCACTTTGCCGTCGCCCCGGAACGAGTTAAGGCACGTGATCATTTGCGGGGCGCGGGGTAAGGTCCCGTAAAAATATCCCACGTACACTTGATCTGACACGCTCGCTTTCGGGCAGTCAATGTCATTTTCCCAGTTTAGGGTCACGGACCATCCTTCCCTTGTGACACTCGTGATCACCGGTGCGTCCAGCGTGCCTGTCGAGAATCGGAATGTCGGGAAAGCCCATACCCCTTCTCCCGGGCGAAAACATCCCCCGTTTTGAGAATGGAATAAGGAATCGCTTTTATTTATTCCCATCTCCTTGGCCATGAGTTTCCATATCGGCAAATCCCCGATGGCACGACGGTAGATTCTCCACATTTTACGGGCTTCCGTGAAACGGCTGGAGGATTCCTCTTCCCCCTCGGTTCTTGTTTTTTTAGGACTCCGTCGTGATTTGCAGGCCCGAACTTTATTGCCGTGTCGGTAATAGGTTATCCCGTCAATCCGGATAGAGCCTTGTGCCAGAAAAGCTACAGGAATAGATAATGTGTTTTCCATGATAATAATTATTTGATAATCACTCGTGTATTAATTCATGAGCAAAAGTAGATAGAATATTTTTAATACGCAAATAAAACTCTTTTAAAACGCTATTATATATAGCGATTTAATAGGGATTTAATAGCGTTCTAATAGCGCTTTACATGAAAGTGATCACTTATATCTCATGAATAATACATGTAATAATTGATTTATTTAGCTTGAAAATGTAACTACATTGGTTTATTTGTGTATCTTTGCTGGCGAGGAACATAAAAATAACAGGATATGGCGGAATTTGTAAATCCACTTGGAAAGATTCGGGGTAAGTTCGGTAACGTGATCACTTACGGGGGACCAAACGGGAAAAATTATTGCCGGGGGACAAGCATCTCGCATAAACCGAGCCAGGAACCGCAAAAACGACAGTCCGCGGCTTTCGGGGCGATAACGGAACGGAAAGTATGGATGAGAAATGCCGTCCAGTTGGGATTTCCCGGAGGGAACGGTTACCCGAAAGGTTTTCGGGGATTTACCAGTGCGAACGTGATGGATGCGGTGACCGTGGAGAAAGCAAATCCGGAAAAACCTTTCAATAGCCGTAAGAAGGCAGTCAAGGAATTTAACGGGGTGATCAACTACGAGAAATTACGCGTGGCAGCGGGGTCGTTGGTGATCCCAGAAATTCGTGCCGAGGTTGATATGGAAAATCGGAGAATCTTTTTCACTCACGAGAAGGAAGAAATCGAGTCCGTTGATTGCTTTCTGGATGATAAAATTTATGCCGTGCTTCTTTGTAAGACAAAATATATTTGTCGTGTCGAGGAGTTGGGACTTCGGGGAGAGACGATAGAAAAAAGCGTGAACTTTTCAGAAAAAATAGCCGGGGGAGGCCTTGTCATTTATGCCTTTGCTAAAAATGCCGACGGGAAGGATGTTTCCGATTCGGTGTGCCTGTGGGAGGCTGAATCGTAAATGAGCGATAGGAGATACGAAATATGGTGGAATTTCGTTTTATGAAAACGATAAGTCATAACGGGTTGTGTTATAATCATTCACAGTCATGTTAGGTCTCTATGAATGATAAATTTTGTAAAAATCTAGAATTATAACTTTAAAATCCGAATAATATTTGTTTTTTATATATTTTTGCGACGATTTTGGTGTCACACCCTGTTTCAGGCGTGTGGTGAAAAGGGAATCAGGTGCGAATCCTGAACAGACCCGCTGCTGTAAGCTCCGCCAAAGTCCGTGAACACGACTCACATCCACTGTTTCGACACGAAATGGGAAGGGCGTTCAAGGACGGAGCAAGTCAGAAGACCTGCCAAAGTCACGAATCTAAAGCTTTCTGGGACTAGAGCTTGGATGAGGTAATTATATTCACTATTGTTAATGATAGGCGAGTACTGACTGTATCTGTTTTGGATACAGCGGTTTTGTCGTTTTTAGCTACAGCTTGAAGCGGGAATAGCAATATTGGAAAATTGTTTAAATATATGATTATGAAAAAAGATGTTCAATTGAAGTTTGCGTTATTGCTGATGCTTTTTGTCGCGAGTTTTGCGGCTTGCGATGATGATGACGAAAAGATCGATGCGGGTAGTCCTGATTTCACGTTCAATTCTGAAACGGGAGAGTATAACGTGAGAATCGGGAAAGAGGTCGCTCTTTGCGCTCGTGTGAAAGATGCCGTGAATCCAGTATATACCTGGAAACGGGAGGGAAAAATCGTGGCGGACGATACGGTGTATTATTTCAAGGGGGAGATTTTGGGTGAGAGTTTCGTGAATTTTCGCTTGGATGCAGACAATGGTAGTGTGGAAAAACAGGTGAAGGTGACGGTCGTTGATCGTTTAGCCCCGCAAATTAAGCTGGAATCAGCCGCGGTGGCTTATTGCGGGATCAAGAAAGAGTTTGCCGCGGAAACGGAGTACACGGATGAGACAACCACGTTTGAGTGGAGTTATGGAGGGCAGGTCGTGTCGCATGATTCGATCATGTCGTTTGAAGAGGAGGATATAAACGTGTACACTCTTGCCTTGAAGGTGACGAATGCGGATGGAGTTGATGTGAAGAATATCAACGTGTCAGTTATTCCCGAGGAGAAACCACTTTTGTTTTTCGACAACGCTCGCTACGTGTTGCCTTCCATGTTAGACAAGGCGATCACGATGACTTGTCCGATCGGTAAAAATGTGGTGTTGGCTCCTATAAAATTTGCTATTAGTGATCAGGCTATTTACGAGTGGAAAGTTGACGGGGCGGTACAGAGCGGGCAAACTTCCGTTTGTTTTGATTTTAAGCCTTCCGTGGAGGGGAAAACGTACGAAATCGATGTGACAGCGACAGATAACGGCAAGACGGCTTCCGCGAAAGTTTACGTGGAATGTACCCCGAAAGAGGGAACGTATTTTCGGGATGTGACTCCAAAGAGTAGCTATATTTCCAATTATTGTTATGAATTTATTCCCGCACCCGGGCAATTTATTAATTTCCCGGAAGGTAAGACGGCGGAAGATGCCCGGATGACAATACAGAAAACGTTAGACAACGGAGGAGGTGAAGGGGGGTATCTTGCATCTTTGGGTGCGTGGGGAGGATATTTTATTTTGAAATTTGACCATAGCGTGGAGAATGGTGGTGACGGGGAACCTGATTTTGATATGACGGGTAATCCTTTAGGCAAGTACTGGTGTGAGTGTGGTGTCGTGTGGGTGAGCCAGGACGAGAATGGTGACGGGGTGCCTAATGATACTTGGTACGAGTTGAAAGGTAGCGAGACGGGTAAGCCGGGAATCACGCAACGGTATGCGTTAAAATACTATCGCCCGACGGCAACCAAGCAGGATGTGTTGTCCATAGATAATGACGGGAATCTATCTTTCCTGAGAAGGAACGCTTATCACCCGAACTCGGGTTACTTCCCTTGGTTTATGGAAGAGGAGTATTATATTTTGACGGGAACTTGTCTCGGTAATCAGTTCTTGACGGAAGGAATTGAAACGAACTGGGGATTTGACTGGGGATACGTGGATAATATTAATGATCCTGTGGGATTCCGCATAGACAACGCCATCCAGCAGGATGGGACCCCGGCTAAATTGAAGTATATCGACTTCGTGAAAGTACACACGGCACAGATGGGACAAGGTGCGGCTGTCGGAGAGGTTTCAACGGAATCTTCTGCCGCGATCGATTTGCGTTTAAAAGCGAAAAAATAGTATCTAAAAATTATAGGTTATGAATAAAAATATACTTTGGGGAGTTCTTCTTTTCACCTTGGCTTTTATTGCCGGCTGTGAAGATGATGATGATCCTTTTGTCGGGAGTGATAATTTCATCACGTCTTTTATTTTGCAATCGGGAGAGACGTCTTACGTGGCCTCGTTCCGGGGGGATACCATACTGATGGAGACTCCCGAGAATGTTGCCTTGGGCGAGGTTACCCCGAATATCGTGTGCAGTGAGAATAGTACGATAAAACCGGAACCCTCCGCGATAACCAATTGGGAGGAGCAGATTTATTTCGTGGTAACTTCGCATAGCGGGAAGGAACGGAAATATATTTATATACCGGAAAAGAAGGGAATAGCATTTGAAGGGGTTGTCGTTTTGAACACGCAGGAAGAGGTGGATGCTTTCGGGGCCAAGGGCGTGAGCCATCTTGATGGTTCTTTGGTCATTGGCCGGCAGGGAGGGACGGACACCATTCGTTCTTTGGCCGCTTTAGTTTCTTTGAAGAGTGTGACTAATGACGTGACGATTAATCGTTTGTTTGCGGGATATGAATTGACCGGGCTGGATAATTTGGAAGAGGTTGGTGGAAAATTGTATGTAAATTCTGCGGATAGCCTGTGGGGGGTGACGTTCAACAAGTTGACTCGTGTCGGGGGAGATTTGAACATTACCAGTAATGCGGTCAGCGAGATTCTTTGTCCTCGCTTGGAGACCGTGGGGGGAGCCGTGACATTGGCAGCATCTTTTGTAACATTGGATTTCTCTTCTTTGAGGCAAATAAGCGGGGATTTGAATTTGAACGGGAAATCGGGAATGACAGGTATCGTGTTCCAGAGATTGGAACAAGTGGGTGGCACTATTGCGACGAGCATGACTTCTCTCAAGAAACTGGAATTTCCGGTGTTGCGGCACTGTGATAAATTAACCGTGGGTAGGGGAGCTTTATTATTGCTTTATATGCCGCAACTAGAGGAGGTTGCCACGGAATTGTCGATTGCGTCTAATCCCTTGTACGAGGTTTCCTTTCCCGTGTTGACTCATGCCGGGGTTATTACGTTGGATTGTTCTCAGGTAAACCAGTTTAATGCTCCTCTTTTGAAAAACGTGGACGGTAATCTTAGTCTTACGCTTGCCGGGTTGAATCCTGAACAGTTGGGAGAATTGGAGCGTGTCGGGGGAACTTTGGCGTTGAATTTCGTTAGTGAAAACTTTAAATTTCCGGCTAAATTGGAGAATCTGGGAACTTTAGTAATTTCTTCCGGGATCAAAAGATTGGATGTGCGAGGAATTGAGATTGACGAGATTCAATTTAACGGTACCGGTTTAGAGAACACGACTGTAGTCGGGAATGACGTTTTTAACGGGAATTTTAATCTACGAAATCTTGGCGGGTATTTCCCGAAGTTAGAGGGCTTTAAAGAAATTAACGCTCTCACGATCGGTTACCTGGGAATGAGTGGCGATGCGGTTGAAATAGCGAGTGTGCGTAAGGTTAACGGGAATTTTTCTTATTGGGCAAATTCAAACGTAACGGGAATATCATTCCCCGATTTGGAAGAAGTTAGCGGAAATTTTGAACTTTATTCCAATATTAAAGAGTTTCACTTCCCAAAATTAAAAACGGTCGGGGGAAGTGCCATGATGTCTATTAATAATTACGATGATGAGACGTTCCCCTTGTTGGAGTCCGTGGGAGGCGATATGACGTTCCAGACCGGTTATGTTAGCTGGAATAATTTTTATGGACCGGACAAGATTCTTTATCCGTCGTTGCGAATCGTGGGTGGGGTGTTGGATATACGTCCTAGGACTCCGGACCCTTGGTCGTCAGATCCTTCGGAGTTGAATAATACATTGACGAATTTGGATTTCCTTTCAGAAGTTGAAAGTATTGGAGGATTCCGGATCGAGAATCACGAGGCTTTGGTTTCTTACGAGGGGTTGAAGAAAGCTATCTCAACTTGTCCCTCGTCGAAATGGGCAGTGGAGAATAATGGATATAACCCGACTTACGAGCAATTGACGAAAGAACAACAATGGACCAAGCCGGAATAATTCATGAATAAAAATAAAGGATATGAAAATAAATAATTTAATATATGTGTTGTTGTTCGCCCTCGTATGTTTTATTACCGGTTGCGAGGATGATGACAGTTTGTTCTCGGGAGATGAGAATTATATTACTTCCTTCCGCCTGATAGAAGGAGAACATGTTTATGCCGGTTGTATCGTTGGTGATTCATTGGTTCTTTCCATTCCTGAAAGCGTGTCGCTTGAAAATGTTGAGGTGGAGTTTACTGCGAGCGAGAATGCCACGTTGAGTCCGGATCCGGCTTCGATTGATGATTGGGGGAAGGAACGGACATTTACGGTGACTTCTTATAATCAGGCTTCACGTTCGTATAAATATATTGTGATTCGGACGCTTGTTGCTCAGGCCGGAGATGTTGTGTTGACGACGCCCGAGGAGATTGAAACGTTTGCCGCTCGCGGTATTAATAAGATCGAGGGGAACTTGGTTATCGGAAAACCGCTTGGAACGGTAAAGGAGGATTCTTTGGTTTCTCTTGCTCCGCTTTCTTCTTTGAAAGAGGTAGCCGGGAGAGTTACGATTAATCCCACTTTTGCAGGAGTTTCACTTGATGGGTTGCAAAACTTGGAAAGTGTGGGTGGTTTTACGATGCTCGCTCGTGCTAGCGAGTACGGGGCTTACGGGCTACGGGATTTGAAAGAGATGGTTTTACCTAACTTGAGGAAGGTTGGTTCTGATCTTGTCATTTCTGCCGATACGCTTTATTCGGTAGATTTGAGAGCATTGGAGAGCGTTGGCGGAAGTTTCACGATTGAAACGCGTGATGTCAGGAGCATGGATTTATCCGCTTTACAGGTTATTGCTGGAAAATTCTCTTTTTCCGGGCGTAATGGCAATATGCTTTTTCCCGAACGGTTGGAATTGCCCAAGTTGGGTATGGTCGGGGATAAAGTGGAAATAAATAATCCCATTCGAATGAAGGAGCTTTTGTTTCCCGCTTTGACTTCAGCCGCGGGTATTACTTTGCAACAAACCGGGGTGCTGGAGAAAGTGGATTTCAGTCAGTTGAGAGAGGTGGCGGAGACGTTGACATTGCAATGGACCCATCGGGTGAAAGAATATGACTTTTCACAACTTCAATCGGTAGGAGGCTTCCGGGTATATTATATTGAAGATTTGGAAAAGATTAATTTGCACCAGTTGAGCCGAGTTGGGACACAGGGATTTAGTATAGAGGTTTGTAATAAATTGAATGATGTAGATCTTGCTGCCTTAACAGAAGTTCGGGGAAATTTTGTGTTATCTGCCCCCGTGGATCTGAACGCTTTGAAAGAGGTTGGAGGAAATTTAACCTTTTCGGCGAATACGGAAAATTTTGATGGGTTTAATAGTTTGACTTCGGTAGGGGGAAATTTCGCTTTGAGCGGAACGGCAAAAGAGGTGAATGGTTTCAAGGCTTTGACAACCATCAAGGGGGCAATGACATTGAATAATATGAACAATGTGACATGCGTGAAAGGATTTGATGCTCTGAGGTCGATAGGTTCCGGTTTATCCATATCAAACATGGAAAAAGTGGAAGAATTCCCTTTCTTGGCTAATTTGCAGGGAGCGCAGTTCGCACAATGCTCGTTTTCTCGACTTCCGGCATTACAAGGATTGGATATTTCGGTTTTTTCTACTTCTAAATTGACGATTGATAATGTTGGGGCTGATTTTGTTTTGCGGGGGAACTCGGAACTTGATGGAGAAGTTACGTTGAATTCCAGTCGCGGTGTTCGTTTTGACGGCATCGAAAAAGTGCAAACACTTACTGTTACAGGCTTTACACAAAAGGAATCTGCCGTATTTAATTTTACGGGATTGAAACAAGTTGATAAATTGACGGTTAATTTGGGATATGTGACGGAGAATGCTGCAGCCTTGTGTTTCCCTGATTTGGAAGAGGTAACGGGGTTGTTGACTTTGTCGGAAGGTTCTTCTTGCGGGATCAAACGGTTAGAGCCTGTTCAACTGCCGGTTTTGCGAAAGGTTGGGGCTCTGATTTACACGGGTGTTATTCCGGTACTGGAGTTGCCTGCGTTGGAAATCGTGAATGGCGAATTCCGTGTTAGTACGAGCTATCAGAATGGTCCGGTTGAGATGTTGGAGGAAATTCGCGTACCTAATTTGAAAAGTGTAGGGGGACTTGTTTTGACATCGAATGCCTATAATGCAGATAATTATAACAATCTGATTACTGATTTAAGTTGTTTTAGTGCATTGGAAAATGCAGGCTATGTCAATATTCAGAAACAAGCGGGTTTGGTCTCTTTCGAGGGATTGGAGAAAGTGATTAAAAAGCTTGAGGGAAATGATTCTTGGACGGTATCTGAGAATGCTTATAATCCGACCTTCGAGCAGGTAAAGGCGGGAGAACTTGTGAAATAAGAGTAATTTAAGTTTTTTAGGGAGAGGAGCTTGGTGTTGTGCCGGATTCCTCTCTCTTGTTTTATCCTGAAGCGAACTTTTCTGCGTGTATATGGCTAGTAAGTGATGTAAAATAAATGTATTATTATTTGTGAATAATTGAATTTTTCGTTTCAAAATCCAAATAGTATTTGTTTTTTATATATTTTCGTAACGATTTTGGTGTCACACCCTGTTTCAGGCGTGTGGTGAAAAGGGAATCAGGTGCGAATCCTGAACAGACCCGCTGCTGTAAGCTCCACTAAAGTCCGTGAACAAGACTCACATCCACTGTTTCGACACGAAATGGGAAGGGCGTTCAAGGACGGGGTAAGTCAGAAGACCTGCCAGTATCATGTATCTAAAGCTTTCTGGGATTGGAGCTTGGGTGCCATGTTGTATTTATCCGACTATTGTTGTAATGACGAGTGTTGCTATGAGTTAGCAAGCTGGGAGGGGTGTATGTGTGCAATTTCTCGTTGTTGGAAGTGTTTTCTTGGAGAAAATGGTCGTTTTGTAAACGGTCGTTGAACTCGATAATTATAAATTAAACAGATGATGTTATGAGAAAGGATGTTCTATTGAAATTAGTATTACTGGTGATACTTTTTATCGGTATGTTCACGGCCTGTGACGACGATGAGAAGGTCAAAGTTGGTAATCCCGATGTCGCTTTCAACACAGAAACGGGGGAGTACAGGGTGAAGATCGGAAAAGAGGTGTTGTTGCAGGCAACGGTGTCGGATGCCATGAATCCCCTGTGTTCTTGGAAATTGAACGGGAAAATAGTTTCTACGGATACCACCTATTTGTTCCGGGGGGAGCAGGTGGGTGATTATTTCGTGAATTTTAAGATTGATGCGGAGAACGGTTCGGTTGAAAAACAGGTAAAGGTGTCGGTTCTCGATAAATTACCTCCAGAGGTTACTTTGGATGATGCTGCCGTGGTGATGTCCGGTCGAGATCGGAGTTTTGGGGCCGAAGTGTCGAATCCCGAGGGAGCTACTTATATGTGGGTATTGAACGGTGAGATTGTCTGTCAAGATAGTCTTTTCGTTTTCAACCGGGAGGATGTACGGATGTATGATCTTTCTCTCGTGGTTAAGAACGAGGATGGCGCGACGGCTAAATCCATGACGGTGACGGTTGTACCGTTGGCTCCCCCGAGATTGATCTTTAATGATGGACGCTATCGTACGGTTTCTGACAATCGGATTACGAATTTCAGTGTACCTTTGGGACGGGAGCTTGTACTCTCTCCTTATCCTATTGACATCACGGAAAAAGCCGTGTATGAATGGCAGGTGGATGGGGTAAAGCAAAGCGAGACGACCTCTTACTTCAAATTTGCTCCCACCGTGCAAGGACGTTACTATATCACCGTGACCGCGACAGAAGGAGGACAAACCGCCTCCACGGAGACTTACGTGGAATGTGTTGATCCGGAGGGTACTCACCGTAATTGGCAGACGGATGGTAGTTCTGCCCGTTTCACGGAAGTCTTTGAGTACATTCCGGCTCCGGGACAATTCGTGAACTTTCCGGTCGGGTCCACGGAAGCCGATGCTTTGGCAAAAGGAAAAACTATTCTTGATCCCTCTACCCCTTATCTCTCGTTGGGAGCTTATGGCGGGTATGTGGTTATTGGTTTTGACCATAGCGTGGAGAACGTGCCGGGTGAATACGATCTGATTTTGGAGGGGAACGCTTTTGCCGGAAGTTCTGAGCCGGGTATCGTTTGGGTGATGCAGGACGAGAATGGAAATGGTTTGCCCGATGACACTTGGTACGAGCTGAAAGGAAGTGCCTCCGCGGAAGAGATGTCACGAAAATACGTGATCACTTATTATCGTCCCACGCAAGAGAGAGGGAACTCTATTTGGTCCGATAATTACGGGAATGCCGGTAGCGTGGATGCTAACGGTTATCACGGGCAGACGTTCTTTTTCCCCATGTTTATCGAGGAAGATTTTATGCATTTCGGAACCCGCTTGGCCTCTAAGGTGGAAATACGGGGTGGATTGTGGTACAACGGAGAATACGATTGGGGATATGTTGATAATTATGGAACGGATAAAAGTTGTTTCAAGATTGACAACGCGATTCAAATTGATGGTTCCCCGGTCAAACTGGAATACATTGATTTCGTGATGATCCAGACCAGCGTTAACCAGAAGGCGGGCGTGTTGGGAGAGTCCTCCACGGAGTTCCTTGACGGGTATGATTATCATTTGAAGAATAAATAATTTAAGGAGAAAACGAAATGAAGAAACAAAATATATTGACCATCTATGCCCTCCTTTTAGCTTGTTTTTTAGGAGTGTGGGGCTGTGACGATGATAATGATCCGTTTACGGGTACGGACAACTACGTGGTGTCTTTTCGGTTGACACAGAACGGGGAGGTTTTGAAAGCCGCTTTGACGGGTGATAGTATTATTCTGCAAGCTCCCGTGGGTGTTTCTCTTGCCGGGGCCTCGGCGGAAGTGATATTGAGCGAGAATGCTCGTATCATGCCTTCCCCTGACTCCATTGCCAACTGGAACGAGGAGGCACTTTTTGAAGTGACTTCGGCAAGTGGAGTAGGGAGAGTGTACCATTATTTTGTAGTCCGGGAAAGTGTTCCCGTGGAGGGCAGCGTGACCTTGGCGACACAGGAGGAAGTTGATGCTTTTGGGGAGAGTGGGGTTACCGAGGTAGGTGGTAATCTGATTATCGGACGTTCCGGTTCCGAGGAGGTGATTACTTCCCTTTTGCCGTTGAATAAATTGGTGCGTGTGGGGCATGACTTGAAAATCACCGAGGCTTACACGGGAATAGATTTGATGGGATTGGAGAACTTGGAAGAGGTTGGTTCTTTGTTGATTACGGCCAAGGGGGATATTGACCAAATTTATCTGCCCGCCTTGAAGAAAGTCGGTCTGGACTTGACCGTGCAGAACAATCTGGCACAGGAATTTGTTTGTCCCTTGTTGGAAGAAGTGGGGCGTAACTTCACGTTGGCGGGTACGGTCAGGAAATTGGATGTCGGTTCCTTGAAAACGGTGGATGGTGATATGGCTATTTCCGGTTTCACGATGGATCGAGTGAGTTTTCCGCGTATTACCCGTGTGGGAGGAACCCTTACCGTGGGGCTTGCTGATTCGTACACGGTTGATTTTCCGGCTCTCGAAAAGTGTAATGCACTTAACGTGAAACCGACGACCGGGAGCGCCGTGTTCTCCGTGATGAATGCCTTGAATATGCCGTTGTTGAAAGAGATTCCCGGAGCCTTGAGTATTGGTAGCTGCAAATTGGTAGAGACGAATTTTCCGGTTTTGGAATCCGTGGGAAGTCTTGCTCTTGATGGATCGGACATACGTGTTATTCGTTTTCCGGCACTGAAAACAATTGCAGGTAATTGTACCTTGAATAAATTGCAATACGTTAATAACTTGGACGGATTCGAGGTGTTGACTACGGTGGGTGGTTCTTTTACCATAACTAATTTGGCCACATTGAAAAACGTGAGGCTCCCGGCTACTTTAGGAGAGTTTTCTGAATTGAAATTGACTGATTTAGAAGGATTGGAGACGTTGGATGTCTCTGCCGTCAAGGCACAAACATTGACTCTCGAAGGTTCTACATTGACGAAAGTGTCGCTTGTTGGGGGAGAGGTCTTCCCCGGAATTTTGAAACTTGTCTGTTCTTCCACCAAGGTGGTGACTCGTTTCCCTCCCGTGTTCGGGATTAAGGAAGTGGGTGGAATCGACTTGTCGGGAGCGAAAACTCTCGCAGAATGTGAGATTACAAGTATCCGCAAGGTGAATGGTGATTTTACCACGGGAACGAGTATGGCTTATTTAAACAGTTGTAAGAAATTTGTCTTGGCGGATTTGGAAGAGGTGATCGGGAATTTCACGCTGTCAAAGATGCCTGTGGTGGAGGAGGTGAATATACCGAAATTGCAGAAAGTTGGGGGTAACGTGGAGATTTTTCCTTTTTCTACCACTTGCACGGTCTTGGATGTTCCCGCTTTGGAAAGCGTGGGTGGAAAGATGACCATTTATTCTTGGGCGAGTTATGTTCCTTTTACCGAACTTTCCTTTGGGTCTATCAAGAGTATCGGGAGTACCTTGACGATCATGGTTACCCCTCCTCTACCCATGTACGCTAATAATGACATCACGGATATGGATGGTTTTGCCACTTTGGAAAGCGTGAAGGAGGTGGTGATAAATTTCCAATCGGCTTTGACTTCGTATGCCGGGTTTAAGAAAGCGATCGACACGATCGAGAAGTTTACCACGAGGAGTAACGGTTACACGGTGACTTTGGATGACTTGAAAGCGGGTAAATGGACAAAAGAATAGTTACACTTGAAAAATATAGAATATGCGATTAATAAATATAAAAGCGGCCCTTTTTCTTCTCTGCGGGTTGGTGTTTGCGGTGGGCTGTGACGATGATGACAGCGACTTCAAGGGGAGAGACAATTACATCACTTCATTTTGCTTGGTTAAGGGGGAGACAACCTTGACTGCTTCCATCCTCGATGATTCTTTGAAGATTGTTGTGCCGGAGGATTTTTCGTTCGACGGTATGCGACCGGAGTTCAGCGTGAGCGAGAACGCCACGATCTCTCCCGATCCCTCGACGATCACGGATTGGGACGGGGAACACCGTTTCACGGTGACCTCCTATGCGGGGAAACATGACCGGGAATACGTTTATTCGGTAGAAAAATCTGCTGTTGTCCGGGTGGGTAATGTTACTTTACTCACGCAAGCGGACGTGGATGCCTTCGGGGAGGCTATGATTAGCGAGATTGATGGTAATTTGACGATCGGTCAGACCGATGGGGAAGATGTTATCGAGACGTTGGAGCCCCTGAATCATTTGCGGAAAATCAAGCACAATCTTACGATTAACCCGACGTATGCGGGCGAGGAAATCATCGGATTGGAGAATCTTGAGGAGGTGAGCGCTATCGTCGTGGATGCGAATACCCCGTTGAAAAAACTTTGCTTGCCAAAGTTGAAACGGATATATTTGGATTTCAAATTTTCCGGAATCGGTCAGTTGGAGGAGATTGATTTCCCGGAATTGGAATCTATTGAAGGGGGAATGGACGTGTCTTCCATGTTCGCGTTGATTTCCGTGAAACTGCCTAAATTGCAGAGTGTATCTTCTTTAACGATCAATTATTGCACGTCCTTGGAAAGTATCTCTGTCCCAGTTTTGGAAGAGGTTACGACATTGACGGTCACGAACAACAACGTCCTGCAGGCGATTGATTTCACCTCTTTGCAGACCGTGACCGGGAGATTTACCTTGTCCAAAGGTGTGTTTGAAAATTTAGAAGGGTTTAAATCTCTGGCAACTATCGGTTCAACTCTTGAAATACAAGATCTGAGTAACCTGACGAGCCTCGACGGGTTGGAAGCTTTAACTACCGTGGGTGAGAGTGCAAACTTCCGCAGCATGAGTTCCCTTGCAGATTTATCTGCTCTTGGTTCTCTTACGAAGGTTTCCAGCCTTTATTTCTCGGAAATCCTTGCCGAGGATTACTCTTTCTTAGAGCATTCCCTATCTGTCGGTTCGCTCTCTTTTAGCCAATCAAATGTTTCGGAATTGGATATCCGGGAGATTGACGGCTTGACTTATCTTGAGGTTCGTAATAACAATGTGCCTCTCACCTTGATCGGAGACGAAGCTATCTCCATGCAACGTTTATCTCTTTATGCCCCGAATATTGTCATCAAGGGTATCAAGGAAGTCACGACGACAGATTTCTTTGAATTCTGGATATCTGGTAGTCGTACGGAGACGGTTCAGTTGAATGTGGAAAAAGTGACCGGGAAATTCAGCCTCACGGTTGTGGCTGCCGTGGATGATTTGGATTTACCCAATTTGAAAGAAGTTGACGGGGAGTTCGGTTTTTACATTCAAGGACGTTCCCGGGTAAATCTACCGAAACTGACAAAAATCGGTTCGTTAAATGCCGGACATTGCTGTAACATAGAGTTACTATCACTGCCTGCGTTGGAAACGGTGAAAGGTGATTTCAATATTAGGACGAATGACTCTTATGGAGGTCATTTGGATGGTGTCTATGCGCCGGCATTGATGTCTATCGGGGGAAAGTTGACGTTGAACGCATGGACGACGAGAACAGCCTCTTTGGAATACGTCAATTTTCCGGTACTCGTGTCGGCGTCTGCTGTGGAGATTAAGACGAATGTGGGGTTATTCGACTTCTCCGGCTTGAAAAGCGTGATCCCGGTACTGACTTCTGACAAGTGGATCGTGTCGGGTAACGGGTATAATCCCCAGTATCAAGATATGGTGGATGGAAACTGGAAAAAGGAGTAGTTTATTTCCGTGAGATGGTAAACGTGCTGGGTCTGCAAGTCAAAATATGTGCTTTGCAGACCTAGTTGTATGTTTATGTAGTAGATTATCAGTATTTTGTTTTGTGAAATAAAGAGTGAAAAATAGTGTCATAAACTTCTACTGTCTTTATATTTTATATATTTTTGCAACGATTTTGGTGTCACACCTCGTTTCGGGCGTGTGGTGAAAAGGGAATCAGGTGCGAATCCTGAACAGACCCGCTGCTGTAAGCTCCGCCAAAGTCCGTGAACAAGACTCACATCCACTGTTTCGACACGAAATGGGAAGGGCGTTCAAGGACGGAGCAAGTCAGAAGACCTGCCAAGATCATGAGTTCGTAACTCTCTGGGACTAGAGTTCGCGAGGTGCAAGAAAAATAAATCTTTCTTGAATTAATGATTGGGTCCAAGGTGATTGCAAATGAAGGCGATCGCCGGAAATGGAATGATCGGATTTGTTATCGTTTAATGGCAGAGTAAATGAAATTAATCGTTTTTGGTGTAATTTTATGGTGTTCCTTGTTTGGGAATTATTTGTGGGCACAAAAAGTGGACACGACAAAGGTGTACAATATTGATGAGGTTGTTGTTTCCGCCAAGCGGGTTCAGAAGGAGGTGATTCCGGTTCAAACGATGGAAGGTCCGGTGTTGCAAAGGTTGACAGTACATTCCGTTGCGGATGCTTTGCGTTATTTTTCGGGGGTGCAGATCAAGGATTACGGGGGAATCGGGGGCTTGAAGACCGTGAATATCCGGGCGATGGGGACCCAACACGTGGGGGTGTTTTATGATGGTATCGAGTTGGGAAACGCACAGAATGGGACCGTGGATCTGGGACGTTTTTCACTGGATAACATGGAGGCGATCTCTTTGTATAACGGGCAGCGGAGTGCCATATTCCAGTCTGCCAAAGATTTTGGCTCGGCCGGGTCTATTTATATGACAAGCCGTACACCTAGATTTACAGACGGGAAGAAATATAACGCAAAGGTTACTTTTAAAACGGGATCTTTCGGGGTGGCGAATCCATCGGTGTTGTTTGAACATCGGTTGGGGGAACACGTGAGCGGGGCTTTTAGTTCGGAGTATATGTACACGACAGGAAAGTATAAGTTTAGCTACAAAAAAAAGAATGGTTACGATACGACTGAGGTTCGTAAGAACGGGGATGTTCGTGCTTTGCGGGCAGAGTATGGTGTGTTTGGCCGGATGAATGACGGGGAGTGGAAGGCTAAGGCATATTTTTATGATTCCGAAAGAGGTTATCCCGGCGCATCGGTACGGGAAGAGCCGGGAAAGTTCAAGCATCAGGATCGTCAATGGGATTCTAATTTTTTCCTTCAAGGTTCTTTTTTGAGGCATTTTAGTGGTTATAGTTTACAGATGAACGCGAAGTATGCCTATGATTATTTGCATTATCTTTCCGATCCCCGGTTGGACGTGAGTACGATGTACGTGAATAATCATTTCCGGCAACACGAAATTTATGTTTCGTCAGCCAATATGTTTGCCATTTTGCCTTTTTGGAACGTGGATGTGTCCGTGGATTTTCAGTGGAATAAGTTGAATGCGGACTTGGTGGATTTTGTTTACCCGACCCGTTACACGACGTTAGGGGCTGTGGCGACGGCCTTGCATTTTGACCGTTTTAAATTTCAGGCAAGCGTGTTGGGGACTTTCGTGCATGAGCGGACGAAGGTGGCGAATGGGGCAGCGGATGATATGCAGGAATATACACCCACGGTCGTGATGGCGTGGCAACCGTTCCGTGTGGCGGATTTTAACGTGAGGGCTTTTTATAAGCGAGTGTTCCGAATGCCGACGTTGAATGATTTGTATTATACTTTTATCGGGAATATAAATCTGGAACCGGAGTACACGAACCAGTATAACGTGGGAGTGACTTATAATCGCAACTTTGATAAAGGGGTGTTGCAGGAGCTGGACGTACAGGTGGATGCCTACTATAACGAGGTGTCGGATAAGATTATTGCCATGCCGACTTCCAATCAGTTTCGCTGGACGATGGTGAATCTGGGAGAGGTAGAAATTCGAGGTATTGATGTTGCCTTGCAGAGTAATTGGAGGTTCTGTCAACATTGGTTGTTGGATGCCCGGGTGAATTACACGTACCAGAAAGCCCAGGATTTTACAAAGAAAGAGAGTACGTATTACGGGGACCAGATTCCTTATATCCCTTGGCATAGTGGTTCGCTGATTTTGAACGGGACGTACAAGAGCTGGTTTTTGAATTATAGTTTTATATACACGGGGAAGCGTTACGAGGCGAGCGCGAATATCCCGGAGAACAGGGCTAAAGAGTGGTACACGAGTGATTTCTCGTTATCGAAGAATTTCTCGTGGCGAAAGACTGCAATTAGACTGACGGCGGAGGTGAATAATATTTTTAACCAGCAGTACGAGGTGGTACAGTGTTACCCGATGCCGGGGACGAACGTGAAGTTTATTATCAACATAGAAATTTAGATAAAGATCGAATGATGTATTGTGAAAATCGAATGAAATTGGGTATGTTAATGTTCCTTGCGTTGGGAATGTTATTGTTTTTTTCTTGCCGGAATGATGATGATGAAATTATTCCGTCCGTAATAACGAAGGTTACTCCGAGCGATTCGGTGCCGGGGCCTGTAAAAGGTTTTTTCCTGTTGAACGAGGGGAATATGGGAAGTAATAAGGCCACGTTGGATTATTTTGATTATGCTTCTGGCGAGTATCATAAGAATATATTCGCGGAGCGTAATCCGAACGTGGTGAAGGAGCTGGGAGACGTGGGGAATGATATTCAGATTTACGGGAATAAGTTGTATGCGGTGATTAATTGTTCTCACTTGCTCGAGGTGATGGATGTGAACACGGCTAAGGAAATTACGAAAATCACGGTAACGAATTGTCGTTATATTGTTTTTCATGAGGGATTCGCTTATGTCAGTTCGTATGCCGGACCGGTACAGATAGATCCGAATGCCCGTTTGGGTGAGGTGGTGAAGATTGACACGGCCACGCTGAAAGTCGTGGGGAGTTGTACCGTGGGGTACCAACCGGAAGAGATGGTGATTGTCGGGAATAAGTTGTATGTTGCAAACTCCGGGGGATACCGTGTGCCGAATTACGATAATACGGTGTCCGTGATAGATTTGGAAACATTTAAGGAGACGAAGAAAATCACGGTGGCGATTAATCTACATCGTATGCGTGTTGACCAAAATGGACTGATTTACGTGACTTCCCGCGGGGATTATTATAACGTACATTCAAATACTTACGTGATAAATGCGAAGAATGATCTCGTGGAAGGATCTTTGAATTTTCCGGCGAGCGAACTTTATTTGTGTGGCGATTCGCTTTATTCTTACAGCACGGAGTATAGTAAGATTACGAGTAAGTGGACGGTCAATTACACGATTTATGACACGAAGGCGAAACGTATTGTCTCTCGGAATTTTATCAAGGACGGAACCGAGAAGTCTATCGTGACTCCTTACGCTTTGGCGGTAAATCCGGAAACAGGCGAGATATTTGTGGGCGATGCCGGGGATTATGTTACCCCGGGGAGGTTGTACTGTTTCGGGCCTGACGGGAAGAAGAAATGGGATGTGCAAACGGGAGATATTCCTGCTCACATTGTGTTTACGACAAGGCCTTTACAGGAGAAAGACGGGAAGGAAGGATAAGTATTAAAGTGATCCTATAAAGAGCTTCCTTGCAAATGTGTACTTGATCATATAAAATAAACCCTAAAAGTTAGACCGAAAACTTTTAGGGTTCATTTCAATTATAGGGCAACCTCTCTTTATTCATGTGTTTTTGAACGAAACCTTAATATATCTGGAATGAATTCGGTGTAAAATGACGAATTTTAGATGATATTGAATTACGGTGTTATTTGTTTGTGAATAATAAATATTGTGAATAATCCAAATGATGGTTCTTAAATCCAAATGGTATTCGTTTTTTATATATTTTTGCAACGATTTTGGTGCCACTCTCTGTTTCAGATAGGTGGTGAAAAGGGAATCAGGTGCGAATCCTGAACAGACCCGCTGCTGTAAGCTCCACTAAAGTCCATGGACATAACTCTCTCCACTGTTTCAATTTGAAATGGGAAGGACGTCCGAGGATGGGGTAAGTCAGAAGACCTGCCAATCAATCATATTGTTTAACGTTCAAGGGAAGGAAGAACGTGGACACCGATAGTTTAATAATTGTCGACTGGATACGCCAAATCTTTTTTTGATTAAAAGGGGATTTATGTTTGCGAAGAGGTTATTTTATATTGTTACTATTATATGGATAGGTATAACGTTTACATCGTGTGATAAGCCGGGAGTACCTTATCCTGGAGGAATAATAGGAGGTGGGGATATTGAAGCTCTTGTATTGAATGAGGGAAAACTTAACACGAATACCGGAACGATTTCGGTGATTTATAAGGACGGTCGTGTTGTGGCAGATGCTTTTCAAGATGTAAATCACCGTCCTATGGGAGACGTGGCGCAATCTATCACGTTGGTAAATGGGAAGTATTTCGTGGCGATGAATAATTCAAAAAAGATAGAGATTGTTGATCCGGTAACTTTTAAATCCGTGGGAACAATTCTTTACACGCAGGCGGGGTATCCTCGGCAAGTGGTGCCAATTTCTTCCACGGAGGCAATTGTGTCCGATCTTGACCGACAATTAGTACGTATCCGGACGGTTGAACCTTACGGGAAACCATTGGAATATATTTCTATCCCTCGGGCCGTAGAGTATCTGACTGTGGTGGAAAATAAAGTGTTTGGAATAACTCAGGGTGGTTTATATGTATTTGATGCTGATAATATAAAGAAGGAACAAGCTCGAGTTGTTAAGGATGTATATAATGAGGAGGATACGAAAACTTGTCAGTTACTTGTGGATAAGGAGGGGATGATTTGGGGATTGATGAACGAGCAGGAAGGTGGACAGGTAACAGGTGTTACGTTGAAATGTGTGGATCCCAAGCGGGAGAAGGTGGTGAAATCGTACACGTTATCTTTCGGAGATTCGAATTCACAGACTCCAGGCGAGATTATCGGTTATATTAATTATAACCGTACGGATATTGATCCCACGGGTACTTGGATTTATTTCAGCGTGAAAACTCGTTCGGCTGAAGAAAATAAGGAGGGAGTGAAGGAACAGCAAAGCGTGTACCGGATGAACGTGGAAACGGGAGAATTCAGTCATTATTATGACTTGCTGGAAGTGGGAATGATGTATGGTTTTGCCGTCAGTCCGGAGGGAGATATTTACTTGTGTGATTGTTTGGATTACACGGCGCAAAGAGGTTATGTCCGACATTATTTGAAAGATGGGACGAAGATTAGTCATAAGGTTGGGATTTATCCCGGTCAGGTTTATTTTCCGGGAAATCAACGTTAAAGAGTAAATGATGTTTAAAAGGATAGCAATAGGATGGTGTGTTTGTTTCATCTTGTGTGGAATGGGGGCGGAGGCACAGAAGAAAGATCCCGTGGCGATGTATGGTGTGATAGATACGGTACAGGTAGTCAGTCAGCGTGTTCGTCATGCTAACGAGGCAAATGCGGGGGCAAAAGTAAGCCGTATAGACCCGGAGATTATGCGGGCAAATAAAACCCGTTCGTTGGCGGAGTTATTAACTGACTACACGGCTATTTATATCAAAAGTTTGGGAATGGGAGCCTTGTCAACGGCATCTTTCCGGGGAGCCAGTCCTTCACAGACCCGGGTGAATTGGAACGGGATTAATATTACCCCACCGATGTCGGGAACGTTTGATTTTTCACAGATACCGGTATTCTTCACGGATAATGTTAGCCTGTATTACGGGAGTAGTCATGTGAAGAACGGGACCGGGGCTATCGGGGGGAGCGTGAACTTATTTACAGATCCAGATTGGAACACTGGTGTTAGTGGAAAGGTCTTAGGAGAATATGGTTCTTACGGGACTTACACTACGGGGGCTCAGGTAAATACTGGTGGACAGAAGTCAAGTTTTAAGACTCGGTTGTATTATCAACATTCTGATAACAATTATACTTATTTGAATAAAATCTTGACGAACGAGCCTTTCCGAGAGAAACGGCAGGATGCTGATTACACGCAATGGGCAGCGATGCAGGAGGGATATTTTCGTTTGTCTCCTTATACCCGGTTGACAGCGGTTGCTTGGTATCAGGAAGGGAAACGGATGTTACCACCCGCACTTGGAGTGGTGAACCAGTCACACGAGCAACAAAGAGAAGTGAATGTGCGGGCGTACACGGGATTGGATTTTACGAAAGGGTTGCATGCTTTACGGGCAAAAGCGGCATGGCTTTATTATCGACAGGAGTATGATAAGTGGTATGCCGGAGGATTATTCGATCCCGAAGGAAATAAGAATCAATCGCACACGTGGCAAGGAATTGCCGATTATACGTTTACCCCGAGAGAGAATCTTGTACTGGGTACGAGCTTGACTTATTCGCATGATTTGATTCGGGTGAGTAGTTATATAGATGTCGATTCTTCGAAGTATACGTTAGGAGACGTGGATTATGATATTCCGGAGGTGGAACCACCGTTCCGGCATAACCGTGACGTGTTCTCCTGGCAGGCTTCGGCATTATGGACTCCTGTGGCGTGGATGATGTTGAATGGGCAGTATATGTTTGAACAAAATGATAGTCGGGGGGTATCTACATGGTCTGCCGGTATGGTGTTTAATTTGTGGGAGAAGGAGTTGCAGGTGAAAGGAAATGTGGCTTATAATTACCGGTTCCCGAGTATGAATGATCTCTACTGGAGACCGGGAGGAAATCCGGACGTGAAGCCGGAAGACGGGTATTCGTATGATGCGTCTGTAGCTTATCGGAAGCAGTTGTATCGTGGTTTATTTTTAGATGCGGAGGTTTCCGGTTATTTGATGTATATAGATAATTGGATTTTATGGTTGCCGAAAGACGGGAATCAATGGGTTTGGACACCACAGAATCATCGTAATGTGAGATCGGAGGGTGTGGAGTTGTACGGGAAATTGACATACGCGATTGGTGATTTGAGGGCAAATGTGTCGGGTAATTATAGTTGGTCGCAGTCCCGTACTCGTAAAAAACAGCACGTGGATGATGGTTCCTACATGAAACAAATCCCTTACGTGCCTCGGTTCAAGTGGAATGTACGGGTAGCTGCCGATTACCGGGGTGCCTTTTTCTCGTGGCAGGTGACTTATATCGGGCGACGTTTTATCACGACGGATCAAGAGTATGCTACGGATCCCTATTCGGTACATAATATTTTGGCGGGATACCGCTACACGTTCCGTAACGGGATGAGTCTGACACCGCAAGTACGGGTAGATAACCTATTAGACACGTATTACGAGTCCACGCAGTATTACCCGATGCCCTTGAGGAATTGCCTCGTGTCGTTGATGTGGGAATTTTAGGAAAATGAATAAATAGTTATATTATACAATGAAGATTAAGATTATGAAAAAGTTTTATTTAGTGCTTTTGGTTTTAGGAATGTTTGTGGGATTTCTGAGTTCTTGTGATGATGATGATAATGATACTCCGGAACTGCCTGTTGTAACAATTGAAAGTGAAGATGGTTGCTTTTCAATGCTTCCGACAGAATCTATTGTTTTAAAAGCAAAGGTTAGTAGCTCGCAGGTTACAGATTGGGTTTGGTTTGTGAATGGAGAGAAGGTGGGGACTGATTCCGTCTATACTTTCAAGGCAGAAAAACTTGGAGATTATAATGTCGCTATCTTGGCTTCAAATACGAATGGAGAGGCGTATGCTTCAACCATGATTGAGGTTCATGGGACATATAAGTATGGTACTTTTGTGATTAGTGAAGGAAGCCGTTCTCCTGGGACGATTGTTTTTATTAGTCCTAAAGGAGAGGTGATTGATAATGCTTATTATGTTGAAAATGGGGGTGAGTTAGGAGGAGCGACTCAGGATTTGTTTATTAAGGATAATAAAATGTATATTGTTTCTCAGAATGGTGGATATGATGGTGGTTTCTTGACGATTCTTAATGCAGAGACATTAAAAAGAGAACGCAAATTTCAAGAAGAGCTTGATGGTGAGGTGAGTATGCCAACTCATGTTGTAGCGTTGGGAGAGGACGATATTTATTTGCGTGATAATAATGGTGTGAAGAGATTCCAACCGTCAACAGGTAAGGTAACTTTGATTGAAGGAACAGAGGGTGCACGGAAGAATACGATGGTTGTTGCAGATGGTAAGGTGTTTGCTACGGTAGGTACAAGTGTTGTTGTGATTGAAGCTGGAAAGGATGAAATTGCGAATACGATAGAATTTGAAGATAGGGTTTCCGGAGTTATCAAGGCATCTGATGGGAATATTTTAGTTTCTGATGGATCTGGTAATATTACTAAAGTTGATGTAAAAACATATACAAAGTTAGGAAGTAGTAAGGTTTCGGATGAAGCAAAAAGTGTTTTATCTGCATCATTTGCGGCTGCTCCAAGTATTACGGCTAAGGGGGATACATTGTATATGAGCGGACTTTCTTCAAAAATATATCGTCATGTTTTTGGTTCTGATAAAACAGAGTTGATGGTTGATGCAAAAGATATGGTGGATAATGTAGGTATTATTTATAATACTTGTGCTGTTCATCCGATTACGGGAGAAGTATATCTCAATTCTATAAAAGGGTATAGTGATTATAAAACTAATAATATCACTGTGTTTGACTTTAGTGGTGATGAGCCTAAAGTGAGTGTAAATTATGAGAATTACACGGCATTCCCTGCCGGAACGTTCTTTACGTATAATTTTGAATGAAAATATTCATGAGAAGAGAACTATTATACATTTTAACTATTCTGTGTTTTGCGGGAATGTGGATTTCCTGTAGTGATGATGGAGGGAATGATGGGGAAGAGCCGCTTACGGCTCCGGAAGTGTCTGTTCAGAATTTGAGTTTGAAGGATGCTATCCTTCCGGGAAGAACTGTGAGATTGAGAGCGAATATCATTAATACAACAGAGGCAGGCTTGCAGTGGTTCGTGGATGGGAAAGAAGTATCTACTGATACTATTTTCGAGTTCTCATCAGTGAAGGAAGGGGCCTTTCGGATCAAGGTGACTGCTTTTAATAGACTTGGTACTGCATCCGATAGTTTGGACATTCAGGTGATGGATGGGTTCAAAATATCGGATATTACGAACTGGACTGGGAGTGGTGAGAATCAATCGATGTTGGCCATACAATGGATTACCGGAGAAGTGGAGAATTGGTCAAATCCTGAAGATCGTGATGTTTTCTTTCGTGCTTGGGGATATAGATGGGAAAAAGCAAATCCCCCTACGGGACATGATATGATCGTGGATATTGCTAAAAAAGATCCGCGTTTGTTTATTATCGTGGCATCTGATGGTAATCTTGGAATGACAATAAGGGGTTTCGGTTACGATATTGATGGTGATGGAATTGAAATTCAAAGTGAAGATCTTGAATATGGGGATAGAACGTTGAAAGGAATACATTTGACAGAGGCAGATTTCAAGGATGGTATTTATGAACAGAAAGAGGCTGATGTCAATATGGATGGTTTTAACGTAATTTCAGGAGGAGATTATTGGATTGGTGGATGGTATGTAGTTTATCCTTCTTATTGGCTAGGGAGTGGAGAGGCTGTATTAGAATCGAAAGAATATGAATATTCTGGTCTTTATGCAGGTAATCGCTTGCTGGAAAATGAGGAATGGCATACTTGGACATTCTCTCCGATTAATAATGCAGAGAAAAATATATTACCAATACCTCGTTTGTTAAAGGCTGCGCCAAACAATTAGTAAAGGTATTTTGTTGATACAAATGGGGAAAACAATTTTTCGTTTTCCCCATTTTATATTAGACTAATAACTATTTCTCGTATTCTTTCTTGTTCTCCAAGAGTTTTGAGGAGATCTTGTTAATGTTCGAAGCTCCTGATGAGTGCAGGGAGAGGATGATCGGATCGCCGGAGTATGTAGCTTTTGCGGCACCGGAGGTGTGTAGACTGATTTTTTCTTTGACTTGAAAATGAGCTTTTGCAGCTCCCGATACTTCTGCTTTCAGTTCGTTTATCGGAAAGTCTTCCAAGTTTGCTTTTGAGGCTCCCGATACTTCCATTTTGCAGTGTATGGTGTTACCTTTAAGGGAGAGGTTTGATGCCCCGCTAATGTCGAAGGTTGATTCGGGGCTGGTCATTTGTCCTTTGAGGTTTGAGGCACCACTTAGTTCTATGTCAAGTTTTTCTTTTGCTAGGAAGTCTCCACCTACAAGCATTTTGCTGGCACCGGAGAGGTCCACCTTTAGCTTGGCTGTCGTGAAATCCCCGATTGTTTCCAATTTGCAGACTCCGGTTAACTCCACGTTATCAAGGCTGGTAACGGTAACTTCTGCCGTGAAATGGTCGTCGTCATTATTTCTTTTATTTTTAGTGGTAATTTTTCCTTCGATATAGATTTGTAATTTTCCATCGGAATCCAGTTTCAGAACGAGTTGTTTTTCGAGTCGGGCCGGAATGTTTACGGTGACTCCGGTGGTGCTACCTTGTTTCGTTGTGATACTGAAGATTCCGTGAGCCTCGATTCCGGTGATTTTTTGTCCCTGGAATCGGGAAACGGTGATTTGCTCTTGTGCGAAAGCTCCGACTATCGAGAGGCAGAGAACGAAAATGACAAACAATATTTTTTTCATAATAATCTGTTTTTATGATGGGACGCTTAAAGGTAATGAAAAGTTACAGGTATGGGTGTTATTTTCTAAAAAAAGGGAGAATGAGGAGAAGCATGGAAAGAACTTTTCTGATGATAAATTGAATCAAACCAATTATATTTTATACATTTGTTCCCATTAAAGTTCTTTACAACACGTAATCAGACTGCTCAGGTGCCTCGTTTTGACGAGGAGAATAGGGAACCGTGTGAGAATCACGGACTGTCGCGCAACTGTAATCACCAGAAGGGTTTTGCCACTAATGTCCACTGTCCAGGGGATGGGAAGGACGGCAAAATGGTGAAAGTCAGGATACCTGCCTTTGCGGATTGACAATGCTTTCGCGGAATGAAGCTAAGGTCAGACTTATCAACCCGGTTGAGATACTTGGGGCGTATTTTTCTTATTTCTTTCCTTTATTTCGTGTGGAGCTAAATAGTGTATAAACTAATTTAGTATGAGAAAATCGTTTGAAAAATTTCTGGAAAGACAAGATGCCTTAGCCCGGCAATACGGTAAGGAGTATGAGGACAAACAACACAACCGGGGAAAACTTACCGCTCGGGAACGGATTACATTTCTTTTCGATGAGGGGACATTTGAAGAGGTGGATGCTTACTCACCTTCTGCGGCGACTTCTTTTGGTAAAGCAGTACGTTCATACGGGGATGGGGTGATTGCCGGATTCGGCACGGTGAACGGGCGTCAGGTTTTTGCTTATTCGCAAGATTTTAACGTGCAGGGTGGTTCGTTGGGTTCCGTGCATGCGGCCAAGATTATAAAAGTACAGGATATGGCTCTGAAAACGGGATCGCCTGTCGTGGGATTGATTGATTCGGGAGGAGCCCGGATTCAAGAGGGGGTGGCTAGTTTGGCCGGGTATGCGGGAATATTCCGACGGAATGTACTCTCTTCCGGAGTAATCCCTCAGATTTCAGTTATTATGGGGCCGGCTGCCGGAGGGGCTGTTTATTCTCCAGCCTTGACTGATTTTATTTTTATGACGGCAGCAACCAGTTATATGTTCGTGACCGGACCTAACGTGGTGAAACAGGTACTGAATGAAACAATATCTCCCGAAGAACTTGGAGGTGCATCTGTACATGCCGTGAAATCAGGTGTGGCGGATTTTGTTTTTAATGATGATGAAAATACGTTATTGGGGGTAAAGATGTTATTATCTTACCTGCCTTCCAATAATATCGAGAACGCTCCTTTTCTGGTGACGGATGATCCGGTTGACCGGATAGAAGAGAGTTTGCGGGATATTGTTCCTGAAGATCCGGATAAGCCTTATGATGTGAGGGATGTTATCCGTTTGATTACAGATAAAGGAAAATTTTTGGAGATTGCGGAGAGTTACGCTCCCAATATCATTATTGGGTTGGCCCGATTCGGGGGATTCGTGACCGGGATTATTGCGAATCAACCCAAAGTTATGGCGGGTACTTTGGATATGAATTCATCGGTGAAAGCTGCTCGTTTTATTAATTTCTGTGATAGTTTTAATATTCCGGTTGTTACTTTGGAGGACGTTCCCGGTTTCCTTCCGGGGGCCGATCAGGAACATGCCGGAATTATCCGGCACGGAGCCAAGCTCCTATATGCTTACACGCGGGCGACGGTTCCCAAGATTACCGTGGTCTTGCGTAAATCATACGGGGGTGCTTATATCGTGATGAACAGTAAGGGAATTGGCGGAGATTATAATTTTGCATGGCCGACAGCCGAGATTGCTGTTATGGGACCGGAAGGGGCTATTGCTATTCTTTATCATAAGGAATTTGCCGCTGCTGATGATCCGGTAGCTTTGAAAAAAGATTTGTTGGCGCAGTATAGGGATGAGGTGGCTAATCCTTATATCGCTAACGAGAAGGGATTTATTGATGAGGTGATAGACCCGGCGGTTACCCGACAAAAGGTTATACGAGTTTTGAAATCTCTGGAAAAGAAATCAGTAAGTCTACCACGACGCAAACATGGAAATATTCCTCTTTAAACGTAAAATGTAAAGTATGATAAAATCAGTTTTAATAGCAAACCGGGGAGAGATTGCCATCCGGATTGCACGTACTGCCAGACGCATGGGAATCGTGACGTACGCCATTCGTACCCGGAAGGAGCCGGAGACCGTGTATTTATCGTCTGTTGATATTGTTCTTGACTTCCCGGAAACGGATGGGAATGTGCCTGAATTTTTGGATATTGATCGTTTGATTTATTTGGCCCGGGAACATGAGATCGAGTCTCTTCATCCGGGGTATGGTTATTTGTCAGAGAATGCGGAATTGGCGGAACGGTGTCGAGAGAACGGGATTATTTTTATTGGTCCCTCGCCGGAGGTGATTCGTCTGATGAGTGATAAGGTGGCGGCAAAGGAGATTGCAGAACGTCGTGGCGTGCCTATGCTGGGTGCTAGCAAGGGTGCCGTTCGGGATGTTGATGATGCTCGGGAGACGGCGGATAGGCTAGGGTATCCGGTTATTATAAAGGCTGTTTCTGGAGGAGGAGGAAGGGGGATGCGTATTGTACGCAAGAAGAGTGAACTGGCTCAATTATACAAGTTAGCTGCGGCAGAGGCTCAAGTAGCTTTTAATGATCCTTCTGTTTTCATTGAAAAATATCTTGAAAGTCCGAAACATATCGAGTTCCAGATTGTTGCCGATAATTATGGGAACGTGGTTCATCTGGGTGAACGTGAGTGTTCCATTCAGCGGAAACATCAAAAATTAATGGAAGAGGCCCCATCTCCGGCTCTTGATGATCGTTTGCGGAAGAAGATGGCCACGGCTGCTGTTGCTTTGGCTAAAGCTGCGAGGTATCAGAATCTGGGAACCGTGGAATTTTTGCTGGATCGTCAAAAGCGTTTTTATTTTATGGAGATGAATACTCGTATTCAGGTGGAACATCCGGTTACCGAGGAGATTACTGGATTTGATCTGGTGGAGTTACAATTTAATATTGCCGCAGGGCGTAAGTTACCGCTCCGTCAGTCTCAAATTCGGCTCACGGGCTGGTCTATCGAATGTCGGATTAATGCTGAGGATGTACAGGCTGGGTTTGCTCCTAGTATGGGTGTTATCCGGCGATTGCGTTTGCCGCAGGGAAATCATATCCGTATTGAAACAGGAATTGCTCCCGGCTCGGAAATTACTCCTTTTTTCGATTCAATGGTGGCGAAATTGATCGTTACGGGGGAGACTCGGGAACAAGCTATCGAGCGAATGCTTTCTGCTTTGGAGAGATTCCATGTAAAGGGAATCCGGACGACAATTCCTTTTTGTAAAGCGGTTCTTCATAACGAGACTTACCGTAATGGTGATTTTGATACTTCATTTATAGAGAGTCGATTGAGTTCTCCGGTTTGGCGAGAGCCTCACGAGGAGTTGCTGGGTGCTTTGTTTGCGGTATATACATATACTCACGAGAATACACCGGAGGTCGGTCCCGACACCCGTATTGATCCTTGGGTGCTTAATAAACGAATTAGAAATTTATAATGATCGGATATGGATAACAAGGACGTAACAAAATATATAGCCCTTAGTGGCAGTAACACGGCATACGAGTTCTCCGTGAAAAATAATTACGAGTTTAGTCTGAAACGGCAAAATATGCGTATTGATTTAGTCGAAGAGGCTGATGGTTTTTTGATCCTGCTGTACAAGGGGATTCGCTATCCGGTGGAAATTGTGTCTCGCAGGCAGAATGAATACGAGATTTTACTTAACGGGGTGGCCTATACGTTTTCGGTGGAAACTCCTTTTTCTTTGAAACGGAAAAGATTGTTGGCAGGTCGGCAGGGTGAAGTCTTCGACATGACTATTAAATCTCCTATGCCGGGAAAAATTTTGGATGTATCGATAGAAGTCGGGCAGGAGATTAATAAGGGAGATACGCTAGTCGTGCTTGAGGCAATGAAGATGCAAAATGTTATCATCGCTTCTCAAAAAGGACGAGTTCGTCGGGTATGCGTGGTTGCCGGTCAAACTGTGAGTAAAGACGAGATTCTGGTGGAAATCGGGGCGTAGATACTCTCTTTCGTGAAAAGACCACTTACAAGGGTAAGGTATTCCGGTAAACGGGCATCGTTGCTCCATTGTAATTCGATGTGGAGAAGTTCGGAGGCTGTTTTGCCGATGTCGAATCCCACGGATTCAAGCGATGGGCGTATTTCTTGAGGATGGAGACAGGGAAAACCGTTTATCCGGGTACACGAGTTTAGGGGGCATAAGTGACAGGTCCCTGCATAAAAGGCCCGGCTGTCAGGATATTCATGTTCAAGAGTCAGTAGTCGAGGATCAATGATCTTCCGGGCAGATTCTATGGCTTGGAGGGAAATTGTTTTGTGCCGTTCAAGTGTCGTGCAGGAATTGCGGGTTGCCGTTTCGAATGTTATTTTAGTTCCGATAATGTACGTTTGTTGATAACCGGAGAGGTATTCGTCCGTGTTAAACTCGAAAGGAGGGCAGGCCCAGCAACGGTTATAGCGTTCGCATTGCTGACAGAAAGAAATAAATTTTTCCGGATTGCGATACTCCTGAATGTATTGCGAGGTCGGGAGCGAGACGATATGGTGCGTGAGTTCATACATTTTTTATCTGGTTTATTAAACGTATTGGGGATACGGGTTATATTCCCAGAGAATTACTTTTTCCGAATGAAGAGAGGCTGGAACGTTTATCAATCTTTGGTTGGAACTTCCTCGAAAGAGCAGACCTTCCTTTCGTTTGGCCGGATCAAATCGTCCGTCGACTAAAACATCTATGTAAGGTAGAATTTGGGAAAGTCGTCTGGAATTAATAATTTCCTCGTAGCGGAAACCCGTGTAGCACCAGATATTTTTGGATGTAATGATTTTCAGTCGTTTGGCCAATTGTGTGAATCCTTCTACTTGAAATAGCGGATCTCCCCCACTGAATGTTACGTCGGAGAAAGGATTGTTTGTGATTTTCGCTACAATATAATCCAAAGAAACAGGATGGCCGTTTCGTAAGTTCCAGGATTGTGGGTTATGGCAACCCGGGCAATGATGAGTACAACCCGCCGCATAGACGGACACCCGGAATCCGGGTCCGTCAACAACGGTGTCTTCAATAATGTCCAATAATGTAATAGTGTTAGTCATGTCTTACCCGGTCGTTTAGTTCTGCTAGTTTTGCGTGATTCCAGCGGTCAGTGGTACCTACCAGATAACCGGTAATTCTTTGTAAGCGGTCAATGTTCGTACTTCCGCATTTCGGACAGGTTTCCAAATGTGCGGAGGCATCCTCGAAACCGCAGTCCATGCAACGATTCCGGTTGTGGTTCACGGAGCAATACCCCATGTTGTACCGGTCCATCATATCGACAACTGACATAATCGTGCTTGGATTGTGGGTAGCATCCCCGTCTATCTCGACATAAAAGATATGGCCGCCCCGGGTCAAGTCGTGATAAGGTGCTTCAACCTCGGCTTTATGGCGGGCGCTGCATTTATAATACACGGGTACGTGATTGGAATTCGTGTAATATTCCCGATCCGTGATTCCTGGTAAGATGCCGAAACTTTTCTTGTCTTTTGCGGTAAATTTTCCGGAGAGTCCTTCGGCAGGAGTGGCGAGTACGCTGTAATTGTGTTGATATTTATCCGAGTACTCGTTTGCCTTGTCCCTGATGTGTGATACGATGCGTAGGCCGAGTTTCTGTGCATCGTCGTCTTCTCCATGATGTTTACCGGTTAGAGCAACTAGACATTCGGCCAAGCCAATAAAGCCGATTCCGAGAGTTCCTTGGTTAATGACGTTCTCGATAGTGTCGTCCGGTCCCAGTTTTTCACTACCCAGCCAGAGAGAAGACATAAGTAACGGGAATTGCTTTACCCGGGCTGTTTTCTGGAATTCGAGACGTCGGTGCAGTTGTAAAGCTGTTAAGTCGAGTATTTCATCCAGTTTTGAGAAGAATGTTTCCACCCGGGTGGTCTTGTCCTTTATTTCCATACATTCGATGGCAAGTCGTACGATGTTTACCGTGGAGAAAGAAAGGTTACCACGTCCGATAGAGGTTTTTTCTCCGAAGCGATTTTCGAATACGCGGGTACGACATCCCATAGTGGCTGTTTCGTAGCGGAATCGTTCGGGATCATCAGCTCTCCATTGTTCATGCTGGTTGAAAGTGGCATCCAAGTTTATGAAATTCGGGAAAAAACGACGCGCGGAAACCTTGCATGCGAACTCGTATAGATCATAATTCGGGTCTTCCGGAAGGTAGTTTACTCCTTTTTTCTTTTTCCAGATTTGAATCGGGAAAATAGCCGTGGCTTCGTTACCCACTCCCCGGTAGGTGGAACGCAATAATTCACGGATGACACAACGTCCTTCGGCAGAAGTGTCTGTACCGTAGTTGATGGAGCTGAAAACAACCTGATTACCTCCTCGGCTGTGGATGGTATTCATGTTGTGGATAAAAGCCTCCATGGATTGATGTACCCGGTTTACCGTGCGGTTGATGGCGTGTTGTAAAACTCGTTGTTCTCCGGTCAAACCTGATAATTCCCGGGGAATATAGTCTTGAATTTCGATGTGATAAAGATGGTTATAGTTTTCTCCGTTTAATTCTTCCAATACTTTGACTTCTTCCACGAAACTGGAACGTACATAGGGAGCCAGGTAAAAGTCAAAAGCGGGAATCGCCTGTCCCCCGTGCATCTCGTTTTGGGCGGTTTCCAGAGAGATACACCCTAGGATGCTGGCTGTTTCGATACGTTTGGCAGGACGTGATTCCCCGTGTCCGGCAAAGAATCCGTTTCTCAGAATCTTATCCAACGGGTGTTGCACACAGGTAAGGCTTTTCGTGGGGTAATAGTCTTTGTCGTGAATATGCAAGTAGCCTTGGCGAACTGCGGTTTTCACTTCTTCGGTTAACAAGTAGTCGTCAACAAAAGGCTTGGTAGTTTCACTGGAAAATTTCATCATCATCCCTGCCGGGGTGTCCGCGTTCATATTCGCGTTTTCCCGGGTAATGTCGTTGGATTTTGTTTCGATAATTTCCAGAAAAATATCTCTCGTTTTTGCTTTACGTGCAACGCTCCGCTGGTTTCGATAAGCGATATATAGTTGTGCCACATCTTTTCTGCGGCTTTTCATGAGTTCGATCTCTACATTGTCTTGTATTTCTTCCACGGTCATCTGTTCTGCCCCGCGGTAAGCGACCCGGTCGGCAATGGTGGATGCCAATTCCATATCCTCTCCCTGTGCCGTGTGGAGCATTGCCCGACGAATGGCCGCGATAATTTTTTCTTCATTAAAGCCGACAACCCGGCCATCCCTTTTTACAACTGTCTGAATCATGTCTTTCTTATTCCTTTAGTTTAGTTACAATTACATGAATTTTAATTTTGTTTTGGTTTGAGATGACTTTATGATTAAAAACGGGATGTAAGTATGTTTGAAATACCTGCGTTCCCGGCTTTTTCCTCGAAAGCCTTTGAAACCTCTGGTCTTGGCAGGTCTTCTGACTTGTTCCCGGTCAAGCGCCTTCCCGTTGGAAAACAGTGGCAATGTGATGCTTGAACGATTCAGTGAAACTTACAGCAGCGGGACTGTTCAGGATTTTCACCTGATTCCCTTTTAATCCTTGTTGAAGGAACCAAAATCTAGACAAATGTATAAATAATTTTTCTATTGGTGAGAGAAAAAATATCTTTTTTGGAAAACTTTCTTGTTTGATTTTTTCAAAAAGTTTTCCAAAAAGAATTTTTTGATCTAAGATAGTGATGCCAGCAGAGTGTTTAAATTGGATGCGAAAATTTTTACAGACATGGCAAGTAGAATGATGCCAAAGAATTTTCGTAGAATGTAAACGCCGCCTTTCCCGAGAACCCGTTCTACTAAATAGACATTGCGTAGAACAATATAGACGACCGTCATGTTAAGAAGAATGGCAATGATAATACTAAAAACGCTACATTCAGCTTTAAGTGTCAGCGTGGTTGCTAATGCCCCGGCTCCCGCGATAAGCGGAAAGATAACAGGTACGATTGTTGCCGAACCTTCCGGGCCATCATTTCTGAAAATCTCGATACTAAAGGTCATTTCTATGGCGAGTACGAAAAGCACTAATGCCCCGGCAAGGGCAAAAGAGGAAATGTCGATGTTGAATAATTTCAATAATCCGTCTCCTGCGAAAAGAAATGCTATAAATATAACGAGAGATATTCCTGCGGCTTTTTCGGCACTGACTTTTTTTCCTGCATCATTCAACCCGATAATAATAGGAGTTGATCCCGTGATGTCGATCACGGCGAAAAGTACCATAAAGGCGGTGAATATTTCTTTTATATTGATACTGAAGTCCATATTCGTATAACATGAAATTTGCGGGTTACAAGTGCTGTACGTATTTATGAAACCAACGTTAAAGAGGTGTACTGTCACTTGTAGTCCCGCAAATTTACGATTATTTTTTATAATTCCCATATTTCGGCATCGGAGGGTACGTGTATCCGTGCGGATAACGGGGCGATGCGTGTGATATTTAATAGGTGTTTATAGGTGAAGTTTTCGGAAATCGAGTTGTTCCCCCAACTTCCGCACCCGAGGGTGTTGGTCACGGGGAGCCCGTTTTGTATGGAACCTCCGGCCGTGGTAGCACACGGGGCATTCACGATCAGGCGTGATACGGAGAGTTCTGTTCCAGCCTTGATGATGTTTGCCTGATTGTTGGAGTGGATTCCGGCCGTGTGTCCGTTTCCTTCCATGAACAGATTTGTTTTGGCGATTTTTATCGCTTCATCAAAGTTGTCATAAGCGAATGCAGCCATGACGGGACACATTTTTTCTTTGCAGATGAGGTCGTCACGTCCTATTCCGTGAGCTTCTACCACGAGGACTCGGGTGTTACCCGGTACGAAGATGCCGGCTTTGCTTGCGATTGTCTGAACGGATTGTCCGACAATATCCCTGCAAATATGCCCGTCTTCAAAAAGTGCATTAACTACTTTGTCTCGATCTTCTTCAGACACGATGTATGCCCCATGACGGCGGAAAGCGTCCATAACTTCCTGTTTGTCATCTTTGTGATAAATGAAACTCTGTTCCCCGGAACAGATGATGCCGTTGTCAAAGGAGCGACCGGTGATGACTTTTTCTGCCGCTACATCGAAATCAATAAATCGATCTAGGATAACCTGTACGTTACCTGCACCGACACCGAAAGAGGGTTTGCCCGATGAGTAAGCTGATTTTACCATGGGCATTCCTCCCGTGGCAACCACGACATCACAAGCTTCCATAAGTTCGCAAGTCTTTTCGATCGTGGGTTCCTCGATCACCTGAACTAGACCTTCCGGAACTTCAAACGGGGCAATAGCCTCGATAATAAGTTTCACGGCTGCACTAGAACATTGTTTTGCTTTCGGGTGAGGGGCTATGATGATAGCATTCTTTGTTTTTAATGCAAAGATAATTTTAGACATCGGGGTAACTACGGGATTTGTCATCGGAGTAATTCCGGCTACCACGCCAATAGGTTTAGCTATTTCGATAAGATTCGTTCTCTCGTCAATACTTAGGATTCCCATGGATTTTTTTCCTTTCAGGTTGTACCATACTCCCTTGGATTTATTCCTGTTTTTGGCTACTTTGTCTTCGTAAACACCCATTTGGGTTTCATCAATCGTAAGTCGTGCCAGTTCTTCTGCATGGTCAAAAATTGTGCGGGCGGCAGCTTTAATGACTTGATCGACTCTTTCTTGGTCGAATCGTTCATCATAAATAACTTGAGCTTTGCGGGCTCTTTCTACCATTTCTTTTATTTCCATGATATTTTTAATATAGGGTTGAATAGATTTCTTTTATTTCTTCTCTTGTTAATTCCACGTGGTTGTTAGCCAGCAGGCGTTGTTGTGTTTGAAGTACGTTGTCGGTGAACCCATCAATTTCTTCGGGTTTCATACCATAGGTGTGGAGTGGGTTTTTGGATAACAATTTACCCAATAGGTAATCGAGTTCTTCATACACGTGTTCCGTGTCGGTTCCCAGGAGGTGTGCGAGTAACGCGTTAACTTCCGTGATGTTCCCGAAAGGTTTTTTCTTGTAATAGAATTTGAATACTTCCGTGAAGAACTGGTAATTAGCTTCCCCGTGGGGTACGTGATAGTTTCCCCCGAGCGGGTAAGATAGTGCGTGTACGGCACCCACTCCGGTGTTTCCGAATGCAATACCGGCATAATTGCTAGCAATCAGCATTTCTCTCAGGCGCTCTAGGCGATATTCCGGTCCTTGTGCGGCAATGTGTTTGAAAACGTCAATGATGCTTTCAATGGCTGCTCGACAGAATATCTGGGTGTAGGGATTTGATTTCGGGGAAACGTATGATTCAACGGCATGGATGAGGGCATCGATGGAACTGCACACGAAAAACTTGTAGGGAAGTCCCCGTACCAGTTCCGGGATTAACACGGCATCATCTGCTAGTAGGGCGTCGTCGGCCAAACCCATTTTCGTGTGGCGGGATTTAATCTCGGCGATCGAAATATTGGTTACTTCGCTACCGGTGCCGCAGGTAGTGGGGAGGATCACCAATTGACGGGCTTTTTCAATGGGTATTTTGCGTTCGAAAGCATCCGTTGCATTAACGATGCCACGCAGAGTAAATAGTTTAGAGATGTCAATGACGGTTCCTCCCCCTACGGCTATCACACGGGTATAATTTTCTAGTTGAATATCTGCGAGAATATGGTTGATCATCTCGTCGGACGGCTCTCCCATTCCGTATTGTTCTTGCATGATGAAACGGCAAGGAAGGTTAAGACCACGCATGTATGGATTGTATAGGAATTCGTTCGTGATGATTAAATCTTCTTTCGCGAGATTGAATTCTTTGGCAAAGTCTGCAAAAGAGTCGAATTCACTTAAACGGGTTTTTAATTTGAATAATTGCATGATTATTTCATTTTATATTGTTTTTAGTGCTAACGGGAAACGACGAAAGAATTCTTCCGTGAGCGATTCTCTGAAATCGGGATGAGCTATCCGGATTAGGTTCTCGGCTCGTTGGCGTAAAGTTTTTCCTTTGAGGTGAGCGATTCCGTACTCCGTGACAATATAATCCACCTCGTTTCGTGAGGTCGTGACGGCTGCTCCTGCTGCTAGATACGGAACTATACGGGAAACCTTCCCCCGGGCTGCCGTGGAAGGCATGGCCAGGATGGATTTACCGCCTTCGGAGAGGGCTGCTCCCCGGATGTAATCGACTTGGCCTCCCGTTCCGCTGAATTGTTTCGGGCCGATGGTTTCGGAACAAACTTGTCCGGAAAGATCGATCTCGATACAAGAGTTGATGGATATTAATTGACGATTCTGGCAAATGATGTAAGGATCGTTTACATAGTCCACGGGAAAGAGGGCTACATCGGGATTGTTATCAACAAAATCGTATAGGCGTTGGCTTCCCATGAGGAAGGTGGCAACCAGTTTCCCCGGATGGAGGGTTTTACATTTTCCGTTGATGACTCCTTTTTGGACCAGATCGATTACCCCGTCAGAGAACATTTCCGTGTGAATACCCAGATCTTTTTTGTCTTGCAGGCATTGCAGGACGGCATCGGGGATAGCTCCTATTCCCAGCTGCAGGGTGGAGCCATCCTCGATGAGTTCTGCACAGTACCGACCGATAGCTTGTTCCGTTTCCCCGATTTTAGGCAGGGGTATTTCAAACAAGGGGTTGGAGGTTTCCACGATATATTCCAGTTCGGAAACGTGTATGTGGTTATCACCTCCGACATGAGGCATCCGGTCGTTCACTTCGGCAATTACCATGCGTGCGGCATGAGCCGCGGGTTTCGTGTAGTCGGAAGAAACTCCGAAACTACAATAACCTTCTTCGTCCGGTGTGCTGAGATGAACGATTGCCACGTCAATAGGTAGAGTCCCGTTGCGGAAAAAGTGTGGTAATTCGTGAAAGAAACAAGGAATGAAGTCTGCACGGTCTTCATTCACGGCTTGTCGGGTGTTTCCTCCCACGAAATTGGTATTATGCCGGAAGTGGGATAACATTTCCTGTTGAGTATAAGCTCCATCGCCAAGGCATAGCATATGGTATATTTCCACGTTATGGAAATCGTCTTTGTGTGCCACGAGAGCTTTGGTGATTTCCTGAGGAACACCTGCTGCATGGGCAAAGACAACCCGGTCGTTGTTCCGGATGGCCTTGATTGCTTTCTCGGCTGTGGTTAGTTTTTGTGTATAAAGTTCTTTCCAGTTCATCATCTATCTATTTTATTGCGGTTGAGAATCTGACGAGCAAAGTCTAATATACCGGGATCTATTTCGTTCACCAGAATGACTTTCCCGATCTTGTTTCCCATTTGTTCCGAGAGAATGCGTTGCACGGTCTGTTCAATCGTGATTTGTGCGGCAGGGCATCCCTTGCAGTTGCCGAGTAGAGCAACCCGCACGTCTTTCTTGCGGATTTCCCGAATAACAATATCCCCCCCGTGGTCCTGGAGGAGAGGGCGAATGTGTGTTTTTATGATCTCCTCCAGGTGCTTCCACAGAGTCGTGGGGTCTTGATTATTTCCGGTTCTTACTTTCATCGATCCGGGCAATTTGTTTTGCTAATTCTTTCTTGTTTTCGAGGTTTCCTTGCCGGGCAATCATGATTCGTTGTGCTTGTGGGGAGCCGGCTCCGTGCATGGATTCCGTGCGGTAGCCTACCGCCGCGGTCCCGAGCGTGATGTTCTCGATCAGGCGAAGAATACGCATCCGGTTTTCAGTGTCAGTCCCCGTGGCTCCTTGCAGGTATTTTTTTACATATCCACCGATATACGGGTCTCTTAAATCTTGGGCTGAAGGCATGGTTACCATTAATCCCCCGGCAATATCTTCCGCGAGTCTGGCAATTTCATACGGGAAACGAGTCACGTTCTGTTTGCAGACATTGGCAAGTAGCAAATTGATCTGGTAGTTGCCCGCCAACGTGGGTTCTCCTTCTGCCGAGCAGGCGATTCCGCACGAGTAAAGGGTTTCGTTGAGGTGCATCATTTCGATGAGCTTGTCCTTGATATGGTTGGCTTTAGGTACTCCATTGTAGTCTGCGGCGAGAGCGGCAGCACCGATAAGTACATCCCCTACACCGACTTTACATCCCCCGTAGGATTGTCTGTGATAACCGGCAAAACGCTCTACCATCATGCCTGCAAATTCGTATTCTTTGCACATGAAAATTCGCTCGTTGGGGACGAATACATCGTCAAATATCACGAGAGCTTCATGTCCACCGAATTGTGAATTTCCCAAGTCGAGATCCGCATCTTTTTCCATTTTGCGGGTATCGCAGGACTGGCGTCCGTAGATCATGAGTACGCCTTCCGCGTCAGAAGGCACGGCAAATGAAACAGCGTAGTCTTTATCGGATTCTTTCATGGCTACGGTCGGCATAATCAAGTGTTCGTGGGAATTGACTGCCCCGGTTTGGTGAGCTTTGGCCCCGCGAACGATAATCCCGTCCGGGCGTACTTCCTTGATGCGAAGATATAGGTCCGGATCTTCTTGTTGTGATGGAGAAAGACCCCGGTCTCCTTTCGGATCGGTCATAGCCCCGTCGACAGTGAGATCGTTGTCTTGTACATATTTCAAGTACTCTATGAAACGTTTGTGGTATTCCGTTCCATGAGCTTGGTCAATTTCGTAAGTGGTGGAGTAAATGGCGTTGAAGGCGTCCATTCCAACGCAGCGTTGGAAACAAGCCCCGGTTTTCTGTCCGACTAAACGTTGCATCTTTACCTTGTTGATCAAGTCTTCGGTGCTTTGATGCAGGTGGCAGAAACGATTAACTGTTTTTCCGGTAAGATTGGATTTTGCCGTCATGAGCGTCTTGTACTCATCTTTTTCAGCCAATTCATAAGTCATGGCCACTGAATTCATGGACGGGCGGATCATCGGGTGATCTACGGGGTTGCTGATTAGTTCTCCCATGAAATAGACCTTCAGGTTTAGTTTCCTGAGACTCTCAATGTACTGTTCTTTTGTCATCATGATCTTTGATATTTTATTAGTTGTAATATTTTGAATAAAGAAAAATTGCAGTAAATAAAAGCCGTTTGCTGTCTGTTACAAGGGAGAATTTGAAGGGAAGAAAGTGAGAAGGGAAAGGATACAGAGGATCGAGGCGTATGTTTGCCGTTGAAGGGGTAACATTCGCTGTCTCTCGTTGCCATCATAGAGAAACATTTTCTTTTTCTCGTTGAAAAAGAATTAATTACGTCAGTATAAATATACTCACGCTGTAATGCTCCTTTGTTCATAATGTTCCATCCCGGGGGACGTCAACACAATTTTATTTTTATGAATAACTTCGCACATCTCCTTTACCCCAAATCCCCAGAGTAACGGATTTATATTTTGTCAGGCAGGTCTTCTGACTTGTTCCGGAATTCGCGGCCTTCCCTTTTCTTGTTGAAAAAGTGACCATTAGAATGCGAAAACCTTTTTAAGAACTTACAGCTGAGGGCACAGTCCCGGATTTTCACCGGATTCCCTATTCAATCTTTTCCCTTGCAGGGGGAAGAGATCACCATGACGTCACAAAGGTATATAAATATAATTGTATTCCTACTTTTTTTCTGTAATTTTTTAATGGATGTAAAAAAGCTTAGTCCGTTAATTTGTTAATGAGGTCTTGATGGAGACGTGTAGAAATTCGAGAGAATAGGTAATAATGATTTAATGGTGGTAAAGTCTCAAAGAAGAAATTTTCTATATAAGAAAAGTGACCGGAATTTGCTCCGGTCACGATTATGATGTTTGGTGAAGTTTATTTTCCTCGAATAGCCGTGATTCCCGGTAACTCTTTCCCCTCGATGTATTCGAGCAGGGCACCACCTCCGGTGGATACGTAGCTAACCTTGTCGGCCAAGCCGAATTGGTTGATGGCGGCAACAGAGTCGCCACCCCCGATTAAGGAGAAGGCGCCGTTTGCAGTGGCTTTCACGATGGCATCAGCGATGGCTTTGGTTCCCACGGCAAATTTAGGCATTTCGAATACTCCCACGGGGCCATTCCAAAGGATTGTTTTGGATTGTTCGATGACTTTGGTGAAGGCCGCGATACTTTCCGGGCCGACGTCCAAGCCTTCCCATCCATCGGGAATTTCCATGGATGGAACGATCTGGGTGTTGGCGTTATTGTCGAAAGCGTCGGCAGCGACAGTGTCGGTTGCCAATACAAGATTTACACCTTTTTCTTTGGCTAGTTTCATGATTTCAAGAGCCAGGTCGAGTTTGTCTTCCTCGCAGATGGAATTGCCGACATGACCGCCCAGTGCTTTTTTGAACGTGTAAGTCATTCCACCCCCCAAGATGAGGTTATCCACCTTGTCCATGAGGTTCATGATAATATCGATTTTGGATGAAACTTTGGAGCCTCCCATGATGGCCATGAACGGGCGGGTGGGGTTGTGCATTACTTTATCCACGCTTTCCAATTCTCCTTGCATGACGTATCCGAATAGTTTGTCATTCGGGAAAAATTTGGCGATAACAGCGGTGGATGCGTGAGCCCGGTGGGCTGTCCCGAAGGCATCGTTGATCCAAACGTCGGCTAAAGATGCCAGTTTTTGAGCGAAATTCTCGTCTCCTTTTTCTTCTTCTTTGTAGAATCGAAGGTTTTCCAACAGGAGAACTTCTCCCGGTTTCAGGTCTGCTGCAGCTTTTACTGCACTTTCCCCGATGCAGTCATCGGCGAACTTCACGGGTACACCTAACAGTTCTTCCAGGTGTTTCTGGATATGTTTTAATGAGAATTTGTCTTCCGGTCCGTTTTTCGGGCGTCCGAGATGAGACATCAATATTACGGAACCTCCTCCCGCCAACACTTTCTTGATCGTGGGAACGGCTGCCCGCATACGGGTGTCGTCCGTGATCTCGAACTTTTCATTTAAAGGTACGTTGAAGTCTACGCGGATAAGCGCCTTCTTGTTTTTAAAGTTGTAATTATCAATTGTCTGCATAGCAATTGTTATTTTAATGAGTAAATTACTTAATCAAAAGATAAAGGTAAGGATAAAATTATTTAAACCAAAAAATATGCAGAAAGGAATTTCGCGTGTAAAACCAACTAGCAAGAACAAGTTTGCAGATATTCACGTGTTTTAATCTTTGATTAATTGTTATAATCTCCAGTTTATGGGATATAGCCGACATAAAGCTGAGATATAGACGAGTTGAATCGTCTTTATCCAATTGAGTGTGGTGGATATGCCTTGTGTGGGGGGGGTATCTGTTCGATAGGTGGGATATAAAACCTGTTCTCAAGTGTTGATCGGGTTTATTATCGTGTATGTGAAAAGAAAAAATGTGGGAGAAAATTTGTAACCTTCATGGAAAATATGGATTTTTACCTCTTGTAAAAACGTACCCGATAAGATGTAAGTTATTAATATAGGTGTGGCAGAACGAAATTAGCAGGAATGAGACGAGTTGTAATCATAATATGCATGGGGATAACAATTTTGTTTTTGTTGTCTTCTTGTCGGAAAAATGAGAAAGCGAAAACAGCAGAATTGTGCAGGGAGTTGGAGAACTCTGTGATGTTATCGCCTGCGTTTGATTCTTTGGTAAAGGTGTCTATGGGGTTACCTAATTTTTTTCGTTCGAAAGTATTGTTGACTGCGGGAAGTTGTTATTCCACTAGGGTGGAGCAGATGCAACAGGCTCGGATTTACTTACGGGAGGCCTACCGGATTGCCCCGCGGGACGTGAAGAATTTAGTGGCGCTGGAATTAACCCGGCTTTACGGTTCTTTGATTTTGCGGGATAGTTGTGTGGAAGAGGCCATTCGTTTTATCAGCCGGGTGCCTTCTAAGGTGGTATTTACCCGGGAGGAAGAGGCTAAATTCTATTACTTGGGAGCTTGTTTTTTTAAATCGATCGATATAGACCGGGCTTTTAAAGCCGTGGATCAGGCATTGTCGTTGTATCGGGGACTTTCAGATACGGAGGGGGAGATCGAGGCTTATCGCTTGAAAGCAACTTTATACGGGGTCTTGCAAGAATATGAAGAACAATATGCTTGTTACGAGGAGGCCTATCGCCTTTTACGACGATCAAGATTCCGGGATAAGGTGAAACCTTTTTACGAGCAGATGGCGGCAAGCCTGAAAAAGTTGGGAAGGCATGAGGAGGCGTTACTTTGGTATGAAGAGGTTTTAAAGGAATTGCCGGATTCAAGTAGGCTTGGACGTTACGGAATTCAGGTAGCCGAGGCTTATTCCGGGTTGGGGTATCACGAAAAGGCTCGGGAGATATTGAGGGGCGGGTTGGTGAATGAAAAACGAGGTGGAATGCGTAACGTGTTGCTTACTCGTGTTGCCGAATCTTTTATCCAGGAGGGACTTCGGGACTCGGCTTTGATAGCGTTAAAAAGTGCGATTGACTTTTACGAGATATATGCTCGGGAAAATCAATTGAAGGTTCCCGGTGTGATGTTCATGAATTATTTAAGGTATGGGCGTTGTTTGTGGGAGATGGGGGAAAAGGATGAGGCTGTTGCGTATCTGGAAGGTATTAGTTATAAAAAAGCAGAATCCCCAGAGAGTCAATTAGCTCAGGCCCGGGTGTTGGAATTGCTGAGCGAATATCACGAGGATATGGAGAATCGGCAGGCGTTTTGTGACGTCTTGCATCGACGGGATTCGGTTTTGGAGTTGTACGATTCCTTTTATGATAACGGGCGTTATCGTCAGGTGTTGAAAAAATACAAGAATCAAAAATTTCTACGGGAGATCGAAGAGATGAACCGGAAACAGGAGTCTGCCAATTGGTGGTTGGTGCTGGCATTACTTGTGACCGTGGGACTGATCGTTTCGGCCTTGATATATACCTGGGTTTCGTGGGGAAAAGAAAGAGAGTATAAAAAGAGAAAATAGTATTTATGGATAAGCACGAGATATTCATGCGGAAAGCGTTGGAAGAAGCCCGCTTGGCTGAAGAAGAAGGGGAAATCCCGGTTGGGGCAGTAGTCGTTTGTAAAGGTCGGGTAATCGCCCGGGCCCATAATCAAACCGAGCGTTTGAATGATGTGACGGCACATGCGGAGATGCTTGCCATCACGTCCGCGACTTCTTTATTGGGAGGAAAATATTTAAATGATTGTACCCTGTATGTCACGTTAGAACCATGCGTCATGTGTGGTGGTGCGCTTGCTTGGGCTCAATTGGGAGAATTGGTGTACGGGGCTGCCGACCCGCATCGGGGGTATGCCCGGCTTTCTCCGTCCGTGTTACACCCGAAGACAAACGTGGTTACCGGAGTTTTAGAGGATGAATGTGGAGAATTGGTAAAAAATTTCTTTGCCAGAAAAAGGTGATTAATTTGTTGATTTATGATTTGTGATTATGTGATTTCCACCCACAAAATCCATACTCTTGATCTCACGTTAGACTTTAAACTTTTATCTTTTCATTTTCAATTTTCAATTGTTTTGTTGTACATTTACGAATTGAATAGATTGTTATTAATAAAATAGTACATGGGTAATTTTGATATAAGGACCGGGAATGTGCCAGATAGTGAGAAAGAGCTGGAGAAGGCTTTGCGTCCGTTGAGTTTTAGTGATTTTCAAGGGCAAAAGAAGATCGTGGATAATCTGGAAGTCTTCGTGGAGGCGGCGAAGATGCGGGGTGAATCTCTGGATCACGTTCTGTTGCACGGCCCTCCCGGATTGGGAAAGACAACGTTGTCGGCTATTATTGCTAACGAGTTGGGAGTCGGGATTAAGATTACTTCCGGTCCGGTGTTGGATAAACCGGGTGATTTAGCGGGGTTGTTAACTAATCTGGAGCCGAATGATGTGTTGTTTATTGACGAGATTCACCGGTTAAGCCCGATCGTGGAAGAGTATCTTTACTCGGCGATGGAGGATTTCAAGATTGATATTATGATAGATAAAGGGCCGGCTGCCCGATCCGTGCAGATCCAATTGAGTCCTTTCACGCTGATTGGGGCGACCACGCGTAGCGGCTTACTGACAGCCCCGTTGAGGGCGCGTTTCGGTATCAATAGTCACTTGGAATATTATGATCTCGACGTGCTGACGGGGATCGTGGAGCGCTCGGCGGCTATTTTAAGAACAAAGATCACGAGTCAGGCCTCGAAAGAGATCGCGTCCAGAAGTCGCGGGACTCCTCGTATCGCTAATGCCTTGTTGCGTCGGGTACGGGATTTTGCCATGGTGAAGGGAAACGGGGTGGTTGATCTTGAGATCACGACCTTCGCGCTGGAGGCTTTGAATATTGATAAGTTCGGGCTGGATGATATGGATAATAAAATTCTGTTGACGATTATTGATAAGTTCAAGGGGGGGCCTGTCGGTTTGACCACGATTGCAACTGCGGTCAGCGAGGACCCGGGAACCTTGGAAGAGGTTTACGAGCCGTTCTTGATCAAGGAAGGTTTTCTGAAAAGAACCCCCCGGGGACGTGAAGTGACAGATTTGGCTTACAAGCATCTACAGAAGAATCGGCGAACGGATGACTGGCAAGCCACGTTATTCTAGCTAATTCCGGAGGATTGGGAAAGCGGGAAGTGTTGGATAAAATGATAAATTCAAAAGTTTTATTAATGTTAAAAATGGGTGAAAGCGGGGTTTTGACTTGTTTAATTTGCGGAACGGATAAAATTTTGAAGAGGATCAATGAGTTATATTTGTGTTAAATAGTATTAAGCCTGTCAATTGTTAAAATGGATTTGTTAAATTTGCGTGTATGAGAAAGCAACAGATAATCATATTAGGAATTGTGTTTGGTATATCCTTGCTGGGATTGATTATTCTCCAGACCAGTTATTTCCAAACGGCTTACGAGGTGAAGAAGGAGCAATTCTTCTACTCGGCTAACCGGGCTATGGATGATATGGTCGATTATATCCGTAAGCAGGAAGAGGCGGGTAGGCTTTCTGAAAATAGGAATCTGTCTGAGGTCAGACGTCGGGGAGTGGAGATTGATGCCCCGATCTATATTGATCCGAAACGTCCGATTGCCGTGAAAAATGACCCGTCGGCAGTTGCCAATTCTATGCTTAATTTGATTGATGATGATTCGGAGGTGAAGGATGTCAGTGAATTTGTGGGAAGTAAGTTCAAGGAGGATAATTTGGCCACTTCTATCTCCAAGTTGCAACAAGCCATGAAGGAACGGACCGGGGAAAACTACAGGTTTGTACCGGAAGGGAAAGAGGATAAACACGTGATCGAGGGGCGGGTGGATTTGAATAATCTATACGGTTTTATCGGTAACACGCTGACAGACGCTGGAATCCGTTCCCGTTTTGAATTCGGTATCAAGGAAAATGGTAAATTTATTTTGACCTCCAAGAATTTTTTAAGTCATGTCTCGGATGATGTGACGCTTAGCCGGAAGATATTCCCGGGTGAAAGCTCATCGGCTATCCTGTATCTGAAGTTCCCGGATGCATCGTCCGATACGGCAGGTTCCGTGTGGATGGTTCTGCCCGGGGTGCTGATCACGATTGCTATCGTGTTTTGTGCCGTGTTCTGTTTGATCGTTATCGTCCGGCAAAAAAAGTTGTCGGTTATCAAGAATGACTTTATTAATAATATGACGCACGAGTTCAAAACCCCGATTGCGACAATTTCTTTGGCATCCCAGATGTTGAAGGACGGGGCGGTGACGAATACCCCGGAGACCATTGACCGGGTGGCCACGATTATCCGGGATGAGAGTAAACGTTTAACTTTCCAGGTGGAACGGGTGTTGCAAACGGCCTTGTTCACGGAAACCCGGATGAAACTAAAGCTAAAGAATATAAATATTAATCAGTTGATTGAAGATTTATTGCCTAAATTTAGCTTACGTGTGGAGGATAAAGGGGGTAAGTTCTCCGCTTATCTTGAGGCGGATCAAGATGAAGTGCTTGCGGATGAGGTGCATGTGACAAACGTGATTTCCAATCTCGTGGATAACGCGATAAAATATTGTGTAAAACCACCAGAAATTACCATTTATACTCGTAATAAAGATAAAGAAATTATAATAAGTGTCATTGATAATGGCATAGGAATTGCTAAGAAAGATCAGAAGTTGATCTTCGAAAGATTCTATCGTGTGTCCACGGGGAATTTGCATGACGTGAAGGGATTCGGCTTGGGACTATCATATGTGAAGAAAATCGTTGAGGCTCATGGTGGAAGGATAGACGTGGAAAGCTCCCTTGAAAAAGGTAGTTGTTTTGACATCATTTTACCTTTAACCGTAAAAAAGCAAAAAATAAAGAGAACCTTATTTTTCTAAATTCGTATATTTTTACAGAGAATTAAAAAATGAGAATTATTTAAAACAACATAGCTATGGATGAGAAAATTAAAATTTTATTGGCAGAGGATGATACCAACTTGGGTATGCTTCTTAAAGAATATTTGAGAGCTAAAGGTTTTGAGACCGTTTTATGTGAGGATGGAGAGATTGCATATGAAAGGTTTTTGAACGAACCGTTTGACATTTGCATTTTCGACGTGATGATGCCTAAAAAAGATGGTTTTACGCTTGCGAAAGAAGTTAGACAGATCAATAGCGAAATTCCGATTATTTTCTTGACGGCTAAGTCGATGAAAGAAGATGTGTTGGAAGGATTCAAGTTAGGAGCCGATGATTATATGAGCAAACCTTTCAGTATGGAAGAGTTGTTGCTTCGTATCGAGGCTGTCTTGAGAAGATCAACCGGGTTGAAACCGGAAGACGAACAAGAGATCTTCAAGATTGGTAAGTTAACATTCAATTCTAAGAAACAAACCTTGTTTGACGGGGAAGAAGAACAAAAATTGACCACGAAAGAGTCTGAGTTACTTCGTCTGTTGTGCTTGAATGTAAACAAGGTATTGGAGAGAAACTACGCTTTGAAGAATATCTGGGCTGACGACAATTACTTTAATGCCAGAAGTATGGATGTTTATATCACGAAGTTACGTAAACATTTGAAGAAAGATCCGTCGGTGGAAATTATCAATGTTCACGGAAAAGGATATAAATTGATTCTTTGATGATAAAAAGGGGATTCGGAAGAGTCCCTTTTTTGTTGGAAGTTGACAGGTTTCAAGTTGCAAGTTAAAAAGTTTCTATGTAAACTTGCAAACGATAACAAGTCAACTTTTGTTTTATAGTTAAGGACAATAATTTTAAAGAGATGAAAATAGCGATAGCATGTGACCATGCCGGTTACGAGTACAAGGAACGGTTGGTAAAATACCTTCGGGAAAAAGGTCATGAAGTAAAGGATTTCGGTGCTTATTCTGCCGAGAGTATGGACTATCCGGATACAGCTCATCCGATGGCTGCGGCCGTGGAGGCTGGTGAATATGAAAGAGGAATTGCCATTTGCGGAAGTGGTAACGGCATTTCCATGACCGCCAATAAGCATCAGGGTATTCGTTGTGCTTTGTGCTGGAACATGGAACTTGCAGCTTTGGCTCGTCAGCATAATAATGCGAACGTGGTTGGATTGCCTGCTCGTTTTATTGCTTACGAGGAAGCTCAAAATGTGGTAGACGTTTTTTTGTCAACAGATTTTGAAGGTGGTCGCCACCAAAGAAGGGTGGAGAAGATTCCGGTAAAATAAAAGGGTTGGAAGGTTCATAAAGTTTATAAGGTCTATAAAGTTCTTGGTCCCCCGAGGGGCGCTTTGTCTATGACAGCTTGAGCTGCCGTTAAATCATTGTCCGAAGGACACCCGTTACTTTATAGACCTTATAAACCTTATAACTTTATGAACTCCGAACGTCAGATTCGGCACATATCCACCGGCATTTCTTTCTGTGCGTCCGTCACGGCCAAGGTGGTCATGTAAACAATGTCTCTCACGCTACATCCCATTTGTAAAATATGTACGGGTTTATTCAAACCAAGTAAAACGGGTCCGATGATTTCGTTGTTTCCTAGTTCTTGCAACACACCCAAGGCTATACTTCCGGAACTAAGGTTTGGGAAGATAATCGTGTTCACGTCCTTGTCTGCCAGTGGGGAGAACGGGAAACGTGCTTGTCGCAATTCGGTATTGAATGCGATGGATGCAGACATTTCGCCGTCAACCAGGATTTCGGGGTATTTACGATGAAGCGTGTCAACAGCCTCTTGTATCTGTGCCGGGCTACCCAAGCGGTATTCCCCGAAATTGGAGTATGAGGTGAGGGCGACAATTGGTTCCACGTTGAATTGTTTTACAGCCTCGTAGGTCAGGACGGTCACGCATTCCAGTGTGTCGGCTGACGGATGACTGTTGACTGTCGTGTCGGCTAGGAAATAAGTACCTTTTTTATTGGTCACGATGTGCATACCTACGGCATATTTGCAACAAGCTCTTAGGCCGATGATGTCTTTGGCAGCCCGGAGTACATCGTGGTAATTAGAGTGAATCCCGGAAATAAAACCGTCTGCCTCTCCTGATTCAACCATCATTAAACCGATGAAATTCGGGTTTTTCATTAATTCTTTGGCTTGTTCCAGAATAACCCCTTTTCTTTGTCTTTTTTCGTAATAAGCCTGAGTGTATTGATCTATTTTATTGATCTCTTTTGCCGGGTCGAAAATGGTTAGTTCGGGTAACTCTAATTTATATTGTTTTTGGAGAGTTTCGATTTCGGTTTTGTTGCCGATGAGTACGGGATAAGCGATCTTTTCGGAAAGAATCTCCTGTACAGCCATCAGGGTTTTGATGTCAGCTCCTTCCGCAAACACGATTCGTTTGGGATTAGTTTTGGCTTTGCGGGTCATTCGGCGCATGAGTCTTTCGTCTTGGCCCATACGTTTTTCCAATTGATCCCGGTAGGCATCCCAGTTTTCGATCTCCGTGCGGGCAACTCCCGATTCGATGGCGGCTTTTGCCACGGCAGGGGCGATGCGACTGATCAGACGGGTGTCCAAAGGTTTGGGAATGATATAATTCCTGCCGAAAGCGATGGACGGGTCATTGTATGCCATTTTCACGTTTTCGGGAACGGGTTCTTTCGTCAATTCAGCCAGCGCGTAAGTGGCGGCAAGTTTCATCTCCTCGTTTATGCTCCGGGCTTGCACATCCAATGCTCCCCGGAAGATATACGGGAATCCGAGTACATTGTTGATCTGGTTCGGGTAGTCCGAACGTCCCGTGGCGAAAATAATGTCCGGGCGGCTGTGAATGGCTTTTTCATAGCCGATTTCCGGATTCGGGTTAGCAAGGGCGAATACGATCGGGTCTTTGGCCATGCTTTGAATCATTTCTTCGCTCAATATATCAGCGACAGAAAGACCTAAAAACATATCAGCTCCAACGAGAGCTTCGGTTAGTGTACGGGCAGAGGTCTCAACGGCAAATTCTTCTTTCTCTGTGTTGAGGCCGGCTCTTCCCGTGTAGATAACTCCTTTGCTGTCGCACATGGTCATGTTTTCTTTCTTCACACCCAATGCTTTATAAAGGCGGGCGCAGGAAATGGCCGCGGCTCCGGCCCCGTTGACCACGACACGAATGGTATCAATTTTTTTCCCGTTGAGTTCGAGGGCATTTAATAACCCGGCAGCTGAAATAATGGCTGTCCCGTGTTGGTCATCGTGCATCACGGGAATATCCAGTTCTTCTTTGAGCCGGCGTTCGATTTCGAAACATTCGGGTGCTTTAATATCTTCCAGGTTTATTCCCCCGAAAGTCGGGGAGATCATTTTAACCGTTTCGATGAATTTATCCACGTCTTTCGTGTCGAGTTCGATGTCAAACACGTCGATGTCCGCGAATATTTTAAACAATAATCCTTTCCCTTCCATGACGGGTTTGCCGGACAAGGCACCAATATCTCCTAGTCCGAGTACGGCTGTCCCGTTTGAAATCACGGCTACCAGGTTGCTCTTGGCTGTATATTTGTAGGCATCAATTTGATTTTTCTGGATTTCCAGGCAGGGTTCCGCTACCCCTGGAGAATAGGCCAGTGAAAGATCATATTGTGTACTATGTGGTTTTGTCGGAACGACTTCAATCTTTCCGGGACGTCCCATTGCGTGGTAATGCAGGGCCTGTTTTTTATCCATGTTGTTCATATTTTTAGTCATTTTAAGCGTGTGTAAAGCTATTTGGACTTGATTTAAATAACAAGGTATGATACGTTAATAAAAAGTTAAAGTCAGGACATTAACTCGGGTTAAAAGAATTTATAATTAATTTAGCAAATTGTAACATTGGTGCGTTAGATAATGGGAAAATTTGGAGGCATAATATTGATCTTGATATTATTGATGTGGTGTTGTAATACCCGGAAAACGGTTGTGGAGTTTAATCTTATCGGGTCTTCAGGGATACAGCCGGAGCTGATGGTTAACGGGGAGGAACGGGAAATTGAAGTGGATGACTCCGGCTATGCCAAATTGATGCTGACAGGGGGCGAACGCGGATACGCAACGTTAAAATATGGAAAGGATCGTCTTCCTTTGTTTATTGAAGACGGAACGACATTGCAAATATATATTTACGGGGACCATGCTAAAGGGAATATCCGTTTTGAAGGAGACGGCTCTCCCAAGAATAATTATTTGAATAGTCAGGTCATGAAGAATCTGTCTGTCGATTATGAACTGAATGCCCCGGAGTTTTTAGGCCAGTTGAAAGACTTGATTCAAGAGCAGTTTCATTATCTGGATACCATGGGTTTCGATGCCGCTTTTACTGAGATGGAACGGAACCGGATCAAGTTTTCCACTTATAAAGCGTTGGAAAATTACCCTTTGTATCATGCTTGGAGTACGGGAAACACGGATTATCAGCCGGATACCGCTTATCTTTCCTGTATCAAAAAATTGATCAAGGAAGATGAGAAGTTGTTGGTTCTGAAGGAGTACCAGGAAGGAATGGCCTCCTTGGTTTCGTTGATCAGTACGTACCACATGAAGGAGCTGGATGCCTACAAGCAAGTGATGGCACAGTTTGATTACGTGATCCACCATTTGACGAACGAGACGCTGGTGGAGTTCCTGATCGATCATTACGCTTATGCTTATTTGCTTGGTGTGGGAATTGACGAGCATATTGATGATGTCTTGCGGGTGTATGATTTTTACGTGAAGGACCCGGCATTGCGGAAACGGTTTCAAGAGATTTATGATCGTTGTGCGAAAATTGTCCCCGGTAGTCCTGCTTTTGATTTTATGTTTACGGATATTGCCGGGCAAGCCGTCGAATTGGAAGATTTCAGGGGAAAATACTTGTTCATCAACGTGTGGACTACTTGGGGTGTTCCTTGTCGCTATGAAAATCTGGCTTGGGAGAAACTGGAGAAAGAGTTTGAAGATGAAAATATCGTGTTCGTGGCTGTTTCTTGTGATAATGACCGTGCAGTCTGGGAAAAGCGGGTGCGAGAGAATCCCAAGGGAGAAGTACAATTATACATGGGGAGTGACCGTTCTTTCATGGATTTTTACATGATTCGCGGAATCCCTCGTTTTATTTTGATCGCTCCGGATGGACGTATTATCAACTCGGATATGTCACGACCTTCTGATCCCGAAACAGCGAAAACGTTGCGGGCTTATCTGAAAGAAAAATAGTTTTTTATTTAAACCACTGGGTCACGTCCTCATTTTTTAGAATGTGGATGATTGTCTTGCCGTCAGCCGTGTAATTGGGATGCTGGCAGGCGAACAAGTTGTCGAACAGATTGCTCATTTCCTGTCTGTCCAGTGGGGTATTGTAATCCAGCGATGCCGCCTTAGCGAGCGACAGGGCTATGCGTTCCCTCATTTTATCCCTGATTGAACCTTCCGTGTTCTTGTAATGTTCAATCAGGCTGATAAGCACTTCTTTTCCGCGAGAAGTCGACAAGTCGGACGGGGTGGCGTAGATGGCGTAGCAATTCTTTCCGAATTCTCCGAGTTCAAAGCCTAACATGGCCAGATCGTCCATGATTTCTTTTACGAGTAGAAAATCTTCAGCCGAGAGTTCCAGAGTTTCGGGGAACAGGCTTTTTTGTCCGCAGATTTGTTGGTGTGACAAGGTTTCCAGGTAACGTTCGTATAGCACCCGTTCGTGCGCCCGTTTCTGATCAATGAACATCAACCCGGAATGAACGGGCGTGACAATGAATCTGCCTTTCATTTGCACGAAAGAGATGATTCCTTCGTGGTCCTCCTGTTTCTCTGCCATTTCGGGGATTTCAGTTTGTACTTCTTCGGTTTTATCTTCCAATCCGGCGAAGAGTGCATCCCAGTTTGCGGGAACTTGTTCCTTGTGCCGGGGTTCGAAGCTCTGGCGTGAACTATTACCGCCTGACTGTTCGAAGTTTGAATCTTCTTTCGAGATCGAGGTGGAATAGTTGAACGGGTTGTAATGGGGGTTATAACTGACCTTGGGAACCTTCGGGAGAATCGGAGAGTCGGGAACCGTGAAGTCAACCTTGTCTTCCGTGTCAAAGTCGATTGTCGGGGTTACGTTGAATTTGCCCAAGGCCTCTTTCACGCTGGCCAGTATAATTTGGAATATAGCACTCTCGTCTTGAAATTTGATCTCCGTCTTTGTCGGGTGGATGTTCACATCTATGATGGAAGGGTCCACCGTGAAATAAAGGAAATACGAGGGGATCATGTCCCCGCTAATCAGTCCGGCATAGGCTTCCGTGATTGCTTTATGGAAAAAGTTATGTTTCATGAACCGGTTGTTCACGAAAAAATACTGTTCCCCGTAAGTTTTCCGGGCGTGCTGGGGGATGCACACGAAACCATTGATGGTGACGATTCCCGTTTCGCAATTAACCGGGAGTAGTTTTGTATTAATCGTTTTCCCGAAGGCATTTACAATGCGCTGGCGCAAGCCGGATGCGGGCAGGTTGTATATTTCATTCCCGTTGTTGACGAGCGTGAATGCGATATCCGGGGCAGTGAGGGCTACCCGTAAGAATTCCGTGGTAATATTACGGAGTTCCGTGGTGTCCGATTTCAGAAATTTTCGCCGAGCGGGAATCGTGTAGAACAGGTTTTTAACCAGCATATTTGTTCCCCGGGAACAATTGATATTTTCTTGGTTTTTTAATTCAGAATCGGCCACGAAGAGATAGGTTCCTAGCTCGTCCTCTTCCCGTTTTGTACGTAATTCCACCTCTGCCACGGATGCAATCGATGCAAGGGCCTCTCCGCGGAATCCCATCGTGCGGATGTTGAACAAGTCCTGCGCACAGGATATTTTGGATGTGGCATGACGTTCAAAAGCCATGCGGGAATCTCTCGGGGACATTCCTTTCCCGTCGTCAATGACCTGGATGAATCCTTTGCCTGCGTTCTTTAGGATAACTTGTACTTTTGTTGCCCCGGCATCAAGGGAATTTTCCATTAATTCCTTCACCACGGAGGCCGGACGTTGCACGACCTCTCCTGCCGCAATCTGGTTCGCTACCGAGTCAGGTAATAATTGAATTACGTCTGCCATACCGGAATCCTTAGAATAATTTCATGATGAGATCGATCTTGTACGTTGCCAAATAGAAGATCCCGATCAGTATGATAATAAGAATCATGAAGATACGGGTCGAGTAACCAAGACCTCCTCCGAGACGTTCATTTTTACGTTTGGCGTATTCTTTTTGAAGACTGGCCTTGACATCGGGAATATATTCATCCCCATCTTCCGCTAACCCTAATTCTGCACGAATACGTTTTTCCCGTTCTTTTCTGGCTTCTGCTTCCGGGTCCCAGTAGCGGGGTTTTAAGTTGAAACGACGGTGTTCCGGTTGTTTAAATAGTCTCATGGTTTTTATTCCTTAGCACGTTAAATCTTTAATTGTTCGTTTTCGTTTTCTTCGATGTCTTGCCAAAACTACGGGCAATCCATTTCGGTACGATAAATGCCCCGATAAACAGGTAAGGGTAGTAGCTGATGAGCCTCCATAAAATGGCCATCGCTATGGCAACCCCGGCGCTCGGAAGAAATTCTCCGAGGTACTTGGAGAAGACAAATTCCGCAAAACCGCTACCACCTGGTGTCGGGCTTACCAGCATCATGATCCACATGACGAGTTGTCGTGCAAAGATAAGAAAATGTTGCGCCCAATCATAACGTCCGAACCAAAAAGCCACGAGGATGGCGTTTACCACCCAGTAACGTGCTGTCCACGAGAAGAAAGTCGCTCCGAATGTTTTTAGCCAGAAGGAGAACGGCATACTTCTTAATTCGTGGGAATTCCGGATAATATCGGTTCCGGCCTCGTTGGCATCATGACGCCATTTGCGGAGAATGCGCCACCGGAATAATTTCATGATCAGCCATTTCAAGCCCCGAGGATTCTTGAATAACCCGTAGCTTAACACGAGAAGGTAGGCAAGTTTCACGCTATACCCGATAACGGCCACGAGAATTAACCCGTCGGCCACTGCTTTCGTGGTATCCGGCATTTCCCACAGTGCCTGATGGTTGACGAACAGCAGTATGAGTGGAAACATGATGATGAAGTACAATTCGTCAAGAAAGGAGGTTGCCATGACCATGGCGGAACTTTTCCCGACTCCGATTCCTTCTTTATGCACGAAAAGGATCGCCAGGCTGGTTCCCCCGATGGCGGAGGGAGTTACGGCCGAGGTGAATTCCCAGAGGAATATGACCCGGATGGACTGAATCCAGTTTAGTTTCCCGCCGGACAGTATTTTGATCCGGATAATATACCCGAAATCCCGGATGGCCATACACAGGACGGCAACGAATAACCAGAACACGGTGTTCCATGTAAAGGTGATCATGTCAAATGCTTTGGGATCGAATTCTTTATATAACATGTAAGAGACCACGGCCAACCCGATAATGATGGGGTATATGATTTTATACGGGCTGATTTTTTTTGTCAGTTTCTGGTTCTCTTCTTGGCGCTCCTGTTCCATAAACTCCGGTTTTTATTTGTGGCTAATTTACGAAAAAAAGGACAACGTGTTAAACTCGTCGTCCTTTTTTTCAGGAAAGAGTGGTTAATTAGGCTACGATGATTTTTTCACGACGGGAGAGATTTTCGTGGTATCGTTTACTTACAGCCCAGTGAATGAAGTACATGTAAGGTAGTCCCAAGTTGGTTTCGAGAAGGGAGTTAACCACGATGGTCATGAAACTCGGGTTACGGATTCCCGTGACCAGTAGTACGAATTCCCATGCGAATTGTACTAGAATCCCGATGGCAAGAATCCACGGTATGTTAATCTTTCGGGTTTCGTCCGTTGTTCTGATGTTATGAATACAAAGAATAGCATATCCGACGAAGAGAATGAGGGCCATGATACCATGGTAGGCTCCCGTACCCCTTGAAATGGCGATCGGGGCGAAATTACCCCCGAAACTTTGGCTTAGTAACGAGGTGGTAAACCAAGAGGCGATAATCAAGATGGACCATTCCAATGCCCGTTTGTCCCGGTCGAGCCAGAGCCATATCCATACGAAATTCGTGAAACCATAACTCATGCTTAACCACAGGAGAAAACAGAACGGATCGGCTCCTTCCACACTTCTCGTGCCTAAATACAGGTAAAAATAACCATAGTCAACAATGAAATACAGGATTCCGGCCAGTAATCCGACAATGATTGCCAAATATCTTTTCGTGTAAACTAAGGTTGCACCTAAGAAAAGTAGGAACGCGACATCAAGGTACATGTAAAGTGCGTTCATCGTACGTGCTGCAATAACTTCCATTATGTTGTATTTTTAGGTTTAGTGATGATTTATGCAACATAATTTATGCCAAATTGGATTTTTTTGCTGAAATGCTAAAATTGTTCCTACCCGTTTCTAGGATTTGTAATCTTCCGGGTGAAGTCTTACCCTCGGTATGGCTACTCTTGCGTCTTGTCGTTATCTCTTCGTTATCCTTTCGATGAAGTCAGTTTCTATAGGAACGAAGGGAACACGGAGAGTTGACGACAACATAAAGAGACAGATGTAAGTGTTGGTTTGGGGATGGAGGGGTAGAGAAATAGTTTTGAAATAAAAATTTGAGTATTTGCACTCCACTTTTCCTTGTTTTTTTAAGCCGTTCCAAAACCTAAAAAAAGCCCCGAAAAAACCGAAAACACTCTTTAAAATTTAAAGCATTGAAATTCAATGCTTTAGGTGGTATTCGTGGAGAATATCGGAATCGAACCGACGACCTTTTGAATGCCATTCAAACGCTCTAGCCAACTGAGCTAATTCCCCATTTGCGATTGCAAATATAGATAAATATTTGAAAATAGGAAATGGTTAAGGTGTGATTTTGTTGATTATTCTTATATTTGCCAGGTAAATCGGCGTAACATGACCAATTTTGATAACGAATCGAAATTCTTTTTGCAAATGCAGCAGGGGAATCGGCGGGCGTTTGAATATTTTTTCAAGACGTACGTGGATATGCTATACGCTTATGCCTTGGGATATTGTCGGGATTCGGATTCGGCCGAGGATTTGGTACAGGAGGCGTTCGTGCGTTTTTGGACCATGCGGAAAAAAATCACTTATTCGGAATCAATTTACGGTTATTTACAACGGACGGTGAGAAATTCTTGTATCAATCAAAAAATTCGGGAACGGGTTGAGGACCGTTACAGGCGGGAAATGCTGAATGGAGAGACGGAAGTGTTTGATTGGGAGAATGATGATGCGTTGGAAGAATTGAGATGCCAGTTATTGGGTGCGATAGATCGTTTACCGGAAAAATGCCGGGAGATTTTCGTGTTGAGTTGCGTGGAAGGATTAAAGTACCAGGAAGTGGCAGATAAATTAGGGGTTACGGTAAACACGGTGAAAACGCAGGTACGTTTTGGTTATAAAAAGGTAAGGTCAGACTTGAATCTTCCGAAGAATACGTTATTTGTATTATTGAGTATATTGCTGAAATAAGGACTTTTATATCTATTTAAAAAATAAAATTCATTTTATTTGAAAAAATAATTTTTTTCTTTCACTCGATTTGTTTCCAATCTTGTTAGTAAAGTGTAAAACGAGAAAAATGGAAACAGAGAGAATAGATCATATAGGAAAAATCTTGAGACGTTTTCTGACGAGAGGCGAAACTGTGAATTGGGATGAGTTGCGGGTAGAGCTAGGGAAGGACGAGTATGCTCACGTGAAGGAAGAACTGTTAAGGATGAGGACTATGCATGTCGGGGTGAACCGGGGAAGAATTTGGGATAAGGTACAGGAAAGTCTGCAACAGAAAGTAAAAAGGCTGCATTTGTTTCAGATTATCCGGTATGCAGCGATATTAGTATTACCATTATCAGTACTCCTGTTATTTTGGTTACATCAAGAAAAGGAATTGCCTCCAATGAATGTTGCAGTTGTCGGGGTGATGGATTCCACGGATATGCACAAGGTTTATCTGGTGCTGGAAGGAGGGACGAAAGTGGATTTATCAACTCCACATGTGGATACGATCCGACAAGATGACGGGCAGCCTTTAGCCGTGGATACATTGGGAAAATTGGTATATAATACTGTGCAAGAAGAGGTGGAGGAATTATCCTATCATAAAATAGTCGTTCCTCGGGGTGGGGAGTACACGGTGGAGTTGAATGACGGGACCCGGGTGCGGTTGAATGCGGATTCAGAATTAAGATTCCCGGTGAAATTTGTTGGGAATGAGCGAAAAGTATTTTTGAAAGGTGAAGCCTATTTTGAGGTGGAACGTGACACATCAAGACCTTTCCGGGTGGATGTGCATGGTGATGCGATAATCGAAGTCTTGGGAACAGAATTTAATGTTAATGCTTATCCGGAGAATGCTGAAATCTTTGCGACGTTGGTACTGGGGAAAGTTAGGGTGGCTGATTTACAGACGGATTCGACGGTCGTGTTGCTACCGAATCAACAGGCAGCTCTTTCCGGTGCGGGGATTAACGTGAAAGAGGTAAACCCGGAAGATTTCATTAGCTGGATTAACGGTCGATTTTATTTCGAGAAGATGCCTTTGGAAGAAATTTTGATTCAACTGGGACGTTGGTACGATTTGCAAGTGTTTTGGGTAAACGAAGAGCTGAAATCCTATGAATTTACGGGAGCCATCTGGCGAGATAATACTATTCGGCAGACATTGGATATGATTGAAAAAACTACGGATGTTTGCTTTACGGTTTCCGGCCGGACGGTAACAGTGAATGTCTTGTTATAAAAAACGGCATCTGTTCGCACAGATACCGTCTTGATAATTCGACTAGCCTAGAGTTGGATTCAAGGTTAGTCATGTTAAACTATTAATACAAAATTATGGAAAAAAATCGAACGATGCAACAAAATGCGTATCGGCTACTATGTCCGTCCATTTTGGTAAGTGCAAGAGTGTTACTGATTTTGTTGTTCTGTGGCTTATCCGTGGCTTGGAATCCATTGTTTGCGCAGGATAGGAAAGTGACCCTTCACGTGAAAGAGGTACCTCTGGGGGAGGTGGTGAAAGAGTTGAAAAAGCAAACAGGGAAGGATTTCCTTTTCAGTAACCGAGAGGTAAACGTGAGTCGTAATGTCTCGGTGAGCATTTCCAACATGACGTTAAAAGAAGTCTTGCCTTTGGTCTTTGGTAAAGATTACCGTTTCGAGATCGAGGAAAATGTGGTGATTGTTCGTCCGTTCGTTGCCGTGACAGGTGACGGGCAGCGAAGTGGTTTTGTCGTGACGGGAGTGGTGACGGATGTGAAGAAACAACTTTTGCCGGGGGTGACGGTGAAAGTGGCAAATACCACTGTGGGTACGGCGACGAATAATGCCGGACAATTCGTGTTGCGTTTGCCGATCACGAAGGGGAGCCTCGAATTCTCGTTTGTTGGTTTTAAATCTCAAACCATAAATTTTACGGAGAACACGAAGGACACGATCCGGGTGGTGCTGCAAGAGGATGTGACCGGATTGGAGGAAGTTCAAGTGATTGCTTACGGTTCCCAAAAGAAGCGGACGTTAGTTAGTGCGGTGTCTTCTGTGAAAGCGGATGATATAAAGGAGCTTCCGACGCATAGTTTGGAGAATCTTTTACAAGGACACATGGCAGGTGTGGAAGTCAATAACATTTCCGGTTCTCCGGGTGGTGGCGGTTCCATTGTTGCCATTCGGGGATATAATTCCTTTTTTGCCGGGGATGGTGCGAGTAGTGGTTCGGAAGGTCAAGACAGGGCCTATGGAACTCCTTTGTACGTGATTGACGGGGTTCCCATGCAGGCATTTACCTCCCCGATCACGGGAACAAATACATTGTCAGACCTTGATCCCTCTATGATCGAGTCTATCGAAGTGTTGAAGGATGCTGCCTCGGCGGCTATTTACGGTTCCCGTGCGGGAAATGGTGTTATTCTGATTACTACGAAAAAAGGGCGGAGCGGACAGGCCCGTTTTACGGCAAATGTATCCTATTCGGCTTCGTGGTTGCCTGAAACCCCGAAACAGAGCGGGGGACAGTTGGAACGTTTGTATAATATTCAAGGATTGAGGAATACCGTAACCCCTTATCAGGCGAAAGATGGGACTTGGAAAATACCGGCTTCTTACGAGGAAGTATACAGGTTTGGAACTTCCGATACGAACCAACCGGAATATGATTGGTTTTGGGGAACGGCTTCTGCGGCGAATTCTTCATTGATCTTGCAGGATAGTTTGAATGCATTCTTTAATAATTCCACGGATTGGTGGCGGTATGCCTACCGTACGGCTAGTGTTTATAATGCCAATATACAAGCCAGTGGGGGTAATGATAAAATGAATTATATGATTGGTGCCGGTTACTACAAGGAAGAAGGTATCATGCATAATAGTGATTACCAGCGAATAAATGTGTTGACAAATATCTCGGTGACTCCTACAAAACGCCTTACTTTGGATAATCAGATCTCACTTTCTTATACGGACCGGAGCCGGGGACAGAATAGCGGAGGGGCTAAGATCGAAGCGATGTCTGTGAATCCGATGATAGAATCTTCACTGACACCTGGGGAAATGTATATTAAATCGGAAATGGGCGAGTCCATTAATAGTGTTTCTCAAAAAGACCATGGTTATTCGGCAAGGTATAATCTAGTGATGGATTACGAGATTATCCGTAACCTGCACTTACGGGTGTCCGGAGGTGTTGATTACAGTCAACAGAATGAAAATACGTTTACTCCCAGTACGTTGGATAAATATAAACATTGGTCTTCTTCAACGGGAAGTATCGGACGTAATATTTCCTTGCTGAATGAGAATTTATTGAAATACTCGTTTAGCGTGAAACAGACTCATAATTTCGATATATTGTTGGGGTTGTCCTTTCAGAAGGACCAATTTTATTTGAATAGCGGGGGTGCTGAAAATGGCCCGAATGATTACGTGCATTACGTGGATGGGAAATGGGGTGATTCCAACGGTTTGAATAATGGGGCCAGTTCAACTTCTGAAAATGCGGTCTACCAGTCAGCTTTTTCGTATGCCTCTGATTTTACGGAAGAAAGGATGAATAGCTATTTCGGACGTTTGACTTATAATTACAAGGAAAAATACATGTTCGAGACAACCTTGCGGCGGGATGGTTCCTCTGTTTTCGGGGAAAAAGTACGTTGGGCAACTTTCCCTTCTTTTGCTGCGGGATGGGCTTTTTCCGAAGAATCATTTATGGATCAGTTCTATTGGTTAAGCTTTGGTAAGGTGAGGGCCAGTTGGGGAAAATCCGGACAGAAATTCAGTCAACCTTATTTGGCTCATGGATTGATGCAGTCTTCATCAAATACTTTTTTTGGCGTGGCAGGAGTTGAACCGGATACGCAAGGAGGTACGATAAATCGAAAGTTGACTTGGGAAGAAACAAGCCAATATGATGTCGGTTTGGATATGAGTCTATTCGATTACAGATTTAAATTTACATTGGATTATTACTATCGGTACACGAAAGGGCAATTGAACCAGGCGGAACTTCCCGGGGATGTATATTTCCATACTTTTCAATGGCAAAATGCTTTAGGGGTAACGAATTCCGGTATAGAGTTGGAGTTGACGGCAGATATTCTCAGGACGACACCTGTTACCTGGCGTATGAAGTTTAATTTTTCCCGTAACTGGAATCGCTTTAAAAAGAGTGCCGACGGGTATGATTATGACAAGAATGTTTTGGGTAAACCCTTGTACCGGATTCGGGTATACAAAACGGACGGGTTCTATGATACAATGGAGGAAGTCCCGGTTTATTACACGGGTTCAACCGGAATGCCTAAACCGTTAAATACGGGTAATAACGGCATATTCTTTCCGGGAACACGTAAAATTCTGGATTTGAACGGGGACGGGGTGATTACGAATGCTGATATGTACTATGCTGAAAGTCCGCTCCCAATAGGTCATGGCGGATTTATAAACGAGATCGCATGGAGACAGTTTGATTTGAATATTTTCTTCACGTATTCTCTCGGACGTCACATTATCAATGCCTATAAATATACCTATTCTTCCGTAAATACAATTGCCGGCCCTCTTATGGGGGATGTGCGTAAATTTGATACGTGGACCGAAGCTGACGGACAGAATCATACTTTCCCTCGTTTACAAAAATATTCAGTGTTAAATTATCAGACCACCGGGCTGTATGATACTAATTTGGAGAAAGTAAATATGCTGCGTTTGAAGCAACTCACATTAGGGTATAATTTACATGAACAGTTAGCGAAAAAAATAGGCTTGTCGAGTGCACGTGTATTCCTAAGTATGGAAAATTTGTTCCTGCTAACCAATTATTCCGGGCTTGATCCTGAGATTGTCAGTATTTTCGATGGGCTTGACACTATGGGATCTTACCCGTTACCGCGGAAGTTTACCATTGGGTTAACCGTTAATTTTTAAAGTAGATGTTTATGAGAAAGATATTTATCATTTTAATGCTACTGCCATGTTTCTCCTGTACGGACTGGCTGAATGTCGAGTCGGAGAAATCGGTGACTTATTTGAATTATTTCAAAAGTGAGAGCGATCTGGAAAAAGTGCTGATCTCGATTTTTGGTTATGAAAAGGCTTTGTATGCTCCGGCGAATCCGGAAGCATTCGGGTATGTCGGGTTGCTTTGTGATGATGCGGGGGCTAGAAAGGGGTATAAGGAGTTGAATGTACTTGATTTTTATAGTAACCAGTATATGGAAGGATGGTCCCGTTATTATTCTTTGATATATCTCGTTAATATGTTGGAAGAGAACCGTTATCGATTTGAAAATATTTCGGAAGAACGGACTGATTATTGGATAGCACAGGCTAATTTTGCAAAGGCTCTTGCCTATTTTACCCTTGCCCAGAAATGGGGGGAAGCCCCGATGGCTCCCTCGACGGAATCTATCGATGCCGTGGGAAAGAGTTCCGTGGAGGATATATTGCAGGAAGCGATACGTTGTGCTGAAATTGCTTTGAGTTTGCCGACACATGAGAACTTGACGGATGCGAACGGGGAGGCTGTGACTTCCAAACAATATGCCAGTTTGGGGAGTGTCCACACGCTGTTGGCAAATATCTATGCGTGGATGGGAGGATTGTACGGAGAAACTTCTTATTGGGAGAAGGCCGAAAGCTATGCTTCGCAGGTGATTGATGGAAAAGTAGGTTTTTACAAGTTGGAAGGAGATATAAAGTCTGTGGTAAACAATACATTGGGAGGAAACCGGAAAAGTGATGAAACTATTTTCACGATAGAAGTCAATAGCCAGGATGACAATAAATATTCATCAGCATGGTTTTCTGCAATTTATCCGGGGCAATCTTTGATTGATTACCCTTATGACCACGCCTCTCCTGAAGCGTTGGAAACCAATACCGATAAACCGCGTATACTCGTGAACACGGTTTATAATATCTTTCTGGAGGAAAAAGACCAGAGAAGAAAAGAATATTGGAAAGAATTGGGAGAAGCCAGTTATGAAGGATCAACTTGGGAAGAAGACCCCGAAACGGGTGATTGGGTAGAGGTGCCGGTTACGATTATTTCCGAGTATGCATTTTTGAACAAGTGGCAGGAACCTATTGTTTCTTCTAACCCTGATATTATTGGTGAAGAAGGACGTATTCCATTGTTGGGAATGGAAGGTAATCGTGTTATCTGGCGATTGGCGGACTTGATTTTGTTAAGAGCAGAATGTCGTGCCCGGTTGGGGATGGCAACGGCAGTGGATGATCTGGACCAGATCAGGATTCGTGCCGGACTGGAAAGATATGACGAGAGTACGAACCCGGAAACACTGCGTAGAGAGATTTTCCGGGAAAGGGAAAGAGAATTATTCGGGGAAGGACAACGTTATTATGATGCAGTTCGGAACGGTTATTTAAAAGAACTGTCGGATGAGTACGGGGCGTTGACGGATACGGACATAAAGAACGGGGCTCTTTACCTGCCTGTTAATTCAAATACACTTTTAGAGAAAAATCCATTGATGACACAAAATACATATTGGTTATGGAGAGAATAAATCAGATTGCAAAAGGAATGGTGGTCATGATGATCGTGGTGTTCTGTTCCTGTACAAAATATAATTATATTGACGGTGGAATTGCCAATGGAGTACATGATTGCACCATGTGGGAATATTTTCACACGGATAGTTACAATTGGGATTCTACAATTATCATGATCGAACATGCCGGGTTAAAATCACTTTTTGACGGGACGGGAGAATATGAACAGATTACGTTTTTCGGTTTGACCAATCTAAGTATTCTTCGTTACATGATGATCAATAATGATGGATTGGAAGAGACAGATCCTCATTATATGCATCGGGTTACGGATATTCCCAAGGGGAAATGTCAGGATATCCTGCAAAAACTAGTGGTACCGCAACGGCTGATGTTAAATGACATTCCCCGGGGAAGTCGGTTACTTCAGAAACAGCAGTACGTGGAAACCGGTGGTGTAGAGTATGATTGTGTGAAAGGGAAAGTCTTCCTGTGGACGTTACGGGGAACTTATAATAACGTTCAGGATGCAGGAGAAGTCCAGTTTTATTTGGCCAGTCATAATATGGATAACATAAGAAACGAGCAAATCGTCTCCACGGATATTCAAACGACCAACGGGGTGGTACAAGCGTTGAACTACGATTTCAGGTTTACTAATTTCTAAAAGGGAAAACTATGAAAAAATTAATATATCTATTGATTGCGGGATGTGCGTTTTTCTTTTCCTCGTGTGAGAAAATAGAAGTCGGTTATCTCGTGACAGGTACGGCAGGTTACCCGATTGATACCTTGTATATTTATGATATTGGGGGACAGTATGATGGCTTGGTTGCCCTGCGGGATGGAGTTGAATCTTCGGAAAAAGTGTTAAGTCTTACGGCATCGTGTGAGGAGTGGGAGGCAGAAACCCAAAGAAGAAGTGATGAACGTTATGATTATGAAGATGACGTATACTATCCGGCAATGGATGCTTGGGAGGCTAATCCCACACAGGAAAACACGGAGGCGTTGGATGAGGCTGAGGAACGGCTTGGTGAGTTGGTTGCCGCTTGGAAAGAGGCCCGGAAGACCTATTGGAATTATTTGGATGAACTCGATGCGGCCATACTTGAGATTGCCGGGATGACAAAAGACGAGATATATGACGGGATTGAAAAAATCCAGAACACGATAACTTACCAGATTCCTTGGTTTACCTCTTCGATACAGGGGGTGTTGGGGACTGAACCTTTGCAGTATTCGATTGTCAGCGTGAAGAACGAGAGTGCCGAAAATGCGGCGTTGTTTAATGAAAGTTTGTCTATTGTAGGCGGGGGAAGAATGTATGTTGCCTATGATGTGAAAGCTCCGGTGGGTGTGTATACGGTTTCCATTAAGGTGGAGAACGAGGGACAGTCTGCCGTATTGGAGGATATTTTCACTTTTGTAATCGAGACGGCAGAGGATGCCACGGAAGGAGAATAAGGAATAGCATTATGGGGGAGGGAAACCATTGGATGGTCACCTCTCCCCATTACACAGGTGGAGAACCTGTAATGCAGAATAATAAACGAGGAATCATTTTATGAAGAAAATACTTTTTATCCTTATATTCTTCATGGGAATATTGGGAGAATCGAGTGCCCAAATGAATTTGTTTAAAGGGTCTTTCGAGGAGGCGTTAAAAAAGGCACGAGAGGAAAAGAAATCACTTTTTGTCGATTTTTATGCAGATTGGTGTGGTCCCTGTAAGGCAATGGCAACCCAGGTATTTCCCCAAAAAGAAGTGGGGGATTATTTTAACTCCCGTTTCATCTGTGTACAGGTGAATGTAGAGACGGGGGAAAATACGAAGCTGGCAAAAAGTTATAATATCACGGGATTGCCTTCGATGGTGTTTATGGATGCGGAAGGTAAGGAACTGCGGCGTGTATTGGGCGTGGTTAACCCCAAAGGGTTAGTGAAAGAGGCTAAAATAGCATTGGGAGAAGAATTAAGTTTTGAACAACTGTACGAGTTATATAAAAAGAAGAAGAAAGATTACGACGTGCAGCAGAAATTGCTGCTTGAGGCCCCGGAATTTATGCAACGGCAAGAGGGATATGAACGGGAGAAATGGGGTGCCCGGCTGAAAAATCTGTTTCCGGATTACGTGAAAAATAAGAAAATAGAGAATATGATGAATGAAACGGATTTTACGCTTCTGGTCATGTATCACTCCCAGACATCGGAAAAAGACCCGATCTTTGATTTCATGGTGGCTCATTTTAACGAGGGCGTGCAACTGGTCGGGAAGGAAGAAGTTTGCGCTTATTTGATAGGGTTAAACAACAGTTATATTATTCAATTGTGTAAAAAAGGAGACCCGGCGTACAGGGATCGTTTGAAACGGGTGGGTGAAGATTTGAAAGAGGTGTATTCCGGGATAACTTTCGGATCGTTGTCCGTGTTGGAAGCGATTACCTTGTTGTCCGATGCTACCTACTACCTGTACAAACATGACGAAGGGAAATTCTTTGAGAACATGGACAAATATCTAGCAGGTTTGGGAGAACAGGCCACGTTGGAGGATTATACCCAGCCTTTGGAGGATCTTTCCGTGGCTTATAACGGGGGATTGTCAAAACCAGCATACGTGAAAAGTATCGTGTGGATTACGAAAGCTCTGGAAAAGGACATGACACCGGATTTACGGACTCGCTTGTTAATCATGATGGGACAATGTTTCCAGAATACGGACAATCGGGAGAAGGCTAAACAATGTTACAATCAGGCATTTCTGGTAAGTGCGGAGATTTCGAATAAGATGCAGATGAAACAAATTCAAGAAACAATACAACAGAGTTTACAAGGACTTTAGTATTTAATTAATGATTAAAAAGTGCAGGATAGTGGGTTGAGATCGTAAATTTAAAATCGAATATCACTTTGCACCGGATAATGATCGGAATACTTAACGGTATCACGGGTATAAGATACGGTGCCGAGTGTTGGTGCGTGCAGGATGTGGTCTATACGGAACGAGGGAAATTCCCCGATATACGTGTTCCCGAGACCACGTCCTTTTTCAATGAAACAATCTTTCATCCCTTCGGACAACGTGTGATAAGCGAAGGAGATCGGGGTATCGTTGAAATCCCCGCAAATGATAACCGGGTAGGGGGATTGTAGCATATGATCTTTTATTATTTGCGCCTGTTTTGCCCGGTTCCGGTTGGCGGTAACCAGACGGGAAGATATCGTCTTGACGCCTTGCGTGGCATTTTGCGTGTTGCCACTGGTGAGTTCCTTGTATATTTGTTGTTCATTTTTGCCTAACCGGTAGGATTCAAGATGTACAGAGTATACTCTGATCGTGTCTTTACCGATGGCTATGTCTCCATAAACACAGGCGGCCGAATGTCCCTTGTCGAATTTAATCACGCCTTTGTTAATAATCGGATAGCGGGAGACAAGTGCAACATCCCGATTGCGGTGATAATACGGGTAAGCAGGGAATTTTTTAAAGGGGGCTTCCCGTTGAGGAAATTCCTGCATACAAACGATGTCGTTACCGCTATTATTTATGTAATTTTCGATCTTTACAGCTGCATCCTTTTCGCCTACCCCCAGCATCTGGATATTGTAAGTCATGATGGAAAGGTCGTGGGGGGCATTGGGTACGGTTTGCGGGTTCAATCCATAGTAAGTGGTAATTAACGGATACCCGGCTGCGATAATCAGTATGGATAGAATAGCTATCTTTTTCCAGCGTGCAATCCAGTAAAGTAGCAGGATAATGTTTACAATCAATAAATAATGATAGGTGTAGCCCAGCAGGGATGAAAAATAAAACACGTTAGGGTTAATATAGGGAGCGGTGTAGCTCCCAAGTAATCCGATCATGGCGATGATCGTGACGATCCTCATGATAATATCAAATAACCGGCCCAAGGAATTTTAGATTTAATAATTTTAAATAGAACTCCTCCGTCAGCTTTGCTGCCACCTCCTCTATAAACAGAGGAGGTGCTGGAATCGTCTTCGTCTTTGGGAAAAGGTACCAGCTCTCCCTCTGTTTATAGAGGGAGTACCCCGAAGGGGGGAGGGAGTTTATTTTCAATTCTCCATTCTCCATTTTCAATTGTTTTTCGATTTGAACAATATTTCCTTTTCTTCTTTTGTCAGGCTTTCATAACCATGTTTGGAGATTTTGTCCAAGATGCTGTTGATGCGGTCGTCTTTTCGTTTTTTGTACTCGTTATATTCCATGTCATTCATGTCCGAGACTTTCTTTTTGTACTTGACTCTCATGGTCTTCTTACGGAATAGGCGGCTGTTGCCTAACTTGGTGAAGAGGGATGAAAGTCCTTTGGTCAAGTCGAGATTGCGACGGAAAGACAAGGTGAAAAGATAACCGAACAAGGCTCCCCCGAGGTGGGCAATATGCCCTCCCGCGTTACCGCTGGGGATACTTAGAAGGTCTATGACTGCCGTGAAGATCGCCAGGTGAATAAGTTTCACCGGGCCGATCAGAAACACGTATATCTTGTAGTTCGGGTGATAAGTACACACGGCGAACACGATGGCCATGACGGATGCCGAGGCACCGATGGCCCACGACTGGTAACGTTCAAGTTCGAAAGCGGGAAATAAGGCGTAGGCAGCCATGTAAATGATAGCCCCGGTAATTCCCCCAAGGAGATACACTCCCGTGAGTTTCTGGCTGGAGAACGTGTTTTGAAAGATCGAACCGAACCAGTACAGCCAGAGCATGTTAAACAACAAGTGTAGAAAACCGAACTGGGTGAACATGTAGGTAATTATTGTCCACGGCGTGTAAAGCAGGCGTTCCGGCAGTGCGGGAACACCCACGTAAGGCAACAGGAGTTGTTCGAAGCCCCGTTGTCCGGCCAGTACGAAGAATACTTCCAGAATCTTGATGATGAGAAAAACACCGATATTGATATAGATCAGGCGGGTAAGTGCCGTTCCTTGTTTGAAGGAGTTCTTTATCCCATTCCAGATTCCACCTGAAAAATTCGATCCATACGCCCTGTTGTACATAACCTATCTTTTTCTAGTAAAACTTCTTGCTGTGTTTTCGCCAGTAAAGAATCAGGAAGAAACCGAAAAGCATACCACCCAAGTGTGCAAAGTGAGCCACGTTGTCACCTACCGAATTCTGTAAACCGAAGAACAATTCAGCGGCACCGTACAAAAGCACGAAATACTTCGCCTTGATGGGAATGGGAATGAACATCAAGTATAACTCGGTGTTCGGGAACAACATACCGAATGCCAGCAATATGCCGAAGACAGCCCCGGATGCCCCGATAGTCGGAACGTTGGTATAGGCCTGAATAATACTTTGCATGTAATATTCTGCCTGTCCGGCAAACTGCGAACTGGCAGGTGCGGCATTCCAGGCATCGACAAATTGCATCAATTGCGAAAGTAGCCTGGGGTTGCTCACGTGAGAGCGGACGAACTCGGCGAAGACTCCCGCGTCGGGAGTACTTTGGAATGCGTAGAATTGTTCCTGCATATTGTGTAGCCCGTACCAGCTTACCAGCGAGTGGAGTGCGGCAGCGCCTAATCCGGTAACAAAATAGTAAATAATAAAACGTTTGGTACCCCATACCGATTCCAGTATCCGGCCGAACATGAACACGGCAAACATGTTGAAGAAAAGGTGAGTAAGCCCTTCTTGCGTGAACATATGTGTGATATACTGGTAGATCTGGAAATACTGGGATTGCGGCAAGTGCATTCCGAGTATATTGACAAGATCAACGTCCGACCGCTGGCCGATCATGTTAACGGCCAAGAAAACGAGTACGTTGATAATGATGATGATCTTTACTGCCGGGGTGATCCCGGCGAAGGGTCTATAATTGTTCATTGTTCAGCAGGTTTATTATTTTCCTTGTTTTCCGGTTTATTGTTTTTGTCTTGTTTACGTAACACTTTCGGTCCGTCCGGGCGATTTGCCGGTTTCTCGTTGGAACGATTACCCTGTTGGTTATTATTCCGGTTTTCTGGGCGGTGCTTGGGCCTGTTGCCTTGCCTGTTTTCGTTTCTATTCTCGTTCCTGTTTTCAGGCTTGTTCCCCGTGTTGTTGCCCGGATTTTCCTTGGGTTTATTCTCGTTATTCGTGTTGTTGTTCTCTTTCTGGTTGTTTTTCCGGTTATTACGGTTTCTGGAGTGATTTCGTTTGCCTTGATTTTGTTTTTTCTCGTCAAAACGATTCAAGCTTTCTTCTCCCACCCCGTCCGTGTAACCGATGTTCACTTGTTCTTCTTTTTCGACATCGACAGCTTTTGCCGGAATTTGTCCCCGTTTGTTCATGGCGATGATCTCTTTCACGCGGGCAACGGATAGTTTGATCAACGTTCCGCGTCCTTCTTTGTCGAAAGAGTAGGACATATTGCGACCGAAAATATCTGTTTTCTGGTGATAGAGCATACCTTCGCCCGTGTTCAGCCAAATATTGGTGGACGGGAAATCTTTTTGCTCGTCAATATAAGCATCGACTTCGTAATTCAGACAACATTTCAGCTTACCACATTGTCCTGCCAGCTTTTGCGGGTTCAAGGAAATGTCCTGATAACGGGCGGCAGAAGTGGAAACGGAAATAAAGTTCGTGATGAACGTGGAACAGCATAATTTACGTCCACACGACCCGATTCCCCCGATACGTCCTGCCTCCTGACGGGCCCCGATCTGTTTCATCTCGATCCGGATGTGGAATGTTTCCGCCAGAATCTTGATCAGTTTCCGGAAATCCACGCGGTCATTGGCGATGTAGTAGAAAATGGCTTTTGTCTTGTCCCCTTGGTACTCCACGTCCCCGATTTTCATGTCAAGTCCGAGTTCAGCAGCGATAACACGTGAACGGATCATCGTGTCGTGTTCCAAGGCAATGGCCTGTTGCCATTTCTCTATGTCGTGGGGTTTTGCCTTCCGGTATATCTTTTTCAAGGGATTACGTTCCAAGTCGACTTTTTTCAGTCTCATCTGTTCCCGCACGAGTTCTCCCGTAAGGGATACAATCCCGATGTCGTGTCCAAGAGCTGCCTCCACGGCCACGATGTCCCCGATATTCAGTTTCAGGTTACTGTTGTTTAAATAAAAACCTTTCCTTGTATTTTTAAACCGGACTTCCACGATTTCAGAAGGAGTGCATCCTTCCGGGGTATCTTCCATCCAGTTATATACCGTGAGTTTTCCTGCCAGCAGGCGGTGGTCAATCACGGGGACAACCTGTGGTTGTTGCTTTATATTTTTGTTTTCGGAGTTATTCTGTACTTCTTCTTCGTTTATCTCGCTCATACTGTATTAATTGAAAATTGAAAATTGAAAATTGAAAATGATGTGATATTTATTTTCGGTTTTCAATGGTTCAATTTTTAGTTTATATCTTTTAGTTTTTCATGTTTTTCACGGTCTGATGTTTTGCATCACCTTGATGCAGAGATCCGTGAAAATTATTTTCCCGTTCCCGTTCCGGATGATGTCGCTATATGCACGTTCAAATTCATCGAAAAGGGGAATAATATTGCCTTCATGAACGTAGGGAGAGAATCTCGTGGAGAAGGTTTTCTCCCGTTCAGTCATGTATACTATTTTTTCAATACCAAAGTTTCTGACAAAGTTTTCCCGTAACATACGGATGCAATGCATCAGGAAACTTTTTTGCTTTTCTCTTCCGAGAGAAGCGAGTTCATTGACAAATTCGTTGACGGGGAGCATTTTTCGTTCCCAGCAGAGACGCATCATCTGCACGAATTTCTCTTGATTGTAAACAGATTCGTCGGTCTCGTTCAGCATGCGGAGGGCTCTCAGCCAGCTACCGGATGCCACGTGAGCGACTTGATCGGCCGAGTCCCGGACCAGGTGTTTTTGAAGAACCAGTTGTTCCGCTATGTTTTCTTGGGTCAGAGGGGGTACCTTGATCCGCTGTGTCCGTGAGAGAATCGTGGTAATGATTTCTTCCGCATGTTCGGTGACCAGCAGGAATAACGTGTTTGGATAAGGTTCTTCCAGTATCTTTAAAAGTTTGTTGGAACATTCCGTTTTCATCTTTTCGGGTAACCAGATGATCATGACCTTGTAGTCCGATTCGAAGGATTTCAGGTTGAGTTTCCGGAGGATGTTCCCGCTTTCTTCCGTGTATATCAAGGCTTGAGCGTTCTCGTCGGCACCCATGGCTCCCAGCCATTCTTCCATGTCTATGTATGGACTTTTGAGCAGAAGGCTACGCCATTCGTTGATATACTCGTCACTGATCGGTGTTTTTATTTTGGCAGATTTTACCACGGGAAAGACAAAGTGTAAATCCGGATGGATCAGTTTCTGCATCTTCTTGCACTCCGGGCAGATCCCGCAAGCGTCTTCATGTTTGTCGCCCGTGCAGAAGAGGTATTGCGTGAAAGCTAACGCCAGGGCAAGTGATCCCGCTCCTGTGTCACCGGAAAAGAGTTGTGCATGACTGATTCTTCCCGTTTGCAGGGAAGTAATCAGTCTTTGCTTTATCTCTTCATGTCCTATGACGTCTTTAAAAAACACCTTATTAATTTTAGATTTTAAATTTTAGATTTTAGATTCCAGCCGCACGAATCAACGCTTTTTTTTCGACAGGAATCATAAATTCATTCATTTTCAATTGTCAATTTTCCATTTTCAATTGAATGCCCAGTTCCTTGAATTGCTCCGGAGAGATTTCAGAAGGGGAGTCAATCATCACGTCACGCCCGGAGTTGTTCTTCGGGAAGGCAATCACGTCGCGGATAGAATCCAACCCGGCGAACATAGAGGCTAACCGGTCGAAACCGAATGCGATACCGCCATGAGGAGGCGCCCCGTATTTGAATGCACCCATAAGGAAGCCGAATTGAGCCTGTGCGGCCTCGTGAGTGAAGCCCAAGCAATCGAACATTTTGGATTGTAATGCCGAGTCGTGAATACGGATAGAACCACCACCAACTTCCACGCCGTTAATGACCATATCGTAAGCATTGGCACGTACTTTACCCGGGTCGGTATCCATTAATGGAATATCCTCCAGCTTGGGAGAAGTGAACGGGTGGTGCATCGCGTAGAAACGTTGGGTTTCCTCGTCCCATTCCAGTAAGGGAAAGTCTACTACCCACAACGGTTTGAAGACATCCTTATCCCGTAATCCCAGACGGTTACCCATTTCTAAGCGTAACTCGCACAATTGGGGGAGGGTTTTGAATTTCGGACCTACTAGAATCAGAATCAGGTCTCCCGCTTCTGCCTTGCAGGTTTCTGCCCATACCTTCAAGTCGCTTTCCGAGTAGAATTTATCAACAGAGGATTTGAATGTCCCGTCCTCGTTGTATTTCACGTAAACCAATCCTTTGGCTCCAATCTGTGAACGTTTCACGAATTCGGTCAACTCGTCCAGTTGTTTACGGGTATATCCGGCACATTTAGGTGCGCAGATAGCCCCGATATATTCAGCATCGTTGAACACGGCGAAATCTTTCCCTTTGGCAACGGCAGTCAAATCCACGATCTTCATCCCGAAACGAAGGTCCGGTTTATCACATCCGTATTGCTCCATGGCATCCATCCAGGTCATTTTTTCCAGTTTGGGAATATCCACGCCACGAACTTCTTTGAACAAGTGACTGATCAAACCTTCGAAAACTTCCAACACGTCTTCTTGTTCCACGAATGACATTTCGCAGTCGATCTGTGTGAATTCGGGTTGACGGTCAGCCCGTAAATCCTCGTCCCGGAAACATTTCACGATCTGGAAATAGCGGTCGAAACCGGAAACCATCAGCAATTGTTTGAAGGTCTGCGGACTTTGTGGCAAGGCGTAGAATTGGCCTTGGTTCATACGGGAAGGTACCACGAAATCGCGGGCCCCCTCGGGAGTACTTTTGATTAATACCGGGGTTTCTACCTCGATAAAGTTCAAGTTACTCAAGTAGTTCCGGGTCAATTGCGCCATACGGTGGCGTAATTCCAGATTTTTGCGAACGCAGGAACGACGTAAATCCAAGTAACGGTATTTCATCCGGATCTCATCCCCCCCGTCGGTTTGATCCTCGATCGTGAAAGGCGGTACTTCCGATTCGCTCAGAACATTCAATTCATTCACGATAATCTCGATGTCGCCTGTCGGTATTTTATTATTTTTGCTGGCTCTTTCGATCACCCTACCCTTTACCTGGATCACGAATTCACGTCCGAGCTTTGCCACGTTAGCTTTAATTTCTTCGGGAGCCGATTCCTCGACAACCAATTGGGTAATCCCATAACGGTCACGAAGATCCACGAAAGTCATGGCTCCAAGTTTCCGTACTTTTTGTACCCATCCGCTAAGACAAACGCTTTCATTCACGTTCTCCATTCTTAGCTGCCCACAAGTATGTGTTCTATACATAAATTCTCAATTTTAATTCTGGCATAAACATTGTGCGAAAATAGTAAGAATTTGTCAGTTTAAGGCATAAATAATTGAAAATTGAAGTGCGGATACTGAAAATGAAGAGATCCGTGGGAGATCGACGGGAGTTGAGAGGGAGATCGATGCCTACGGGAAGTTGATAACGGTTTTTCCTAGGTATTAAAGACAATCTAATTAGTCGGGTTTAACTCGTGGGGGAATCGGCTTTGTCTCGTCTTTGGGGACCGAACTCCGTTTGAACTCGGATGTAATTCCTCTTGATTTTGGAAAGTTTTTTCAATATTATTGTTCCGATTTTGTGATGAAACGTGGACAATTGTTTATCTTTGAAATCTAAAATAAAGTGATTAATAATTTAACGGTGAATTACATTGATGTGATTATATTGCTTCCGTTGGTATACGGGGCTTATAAAGGGTTTAGTCAGGGGTTGATTGTTGAGATGTCAACGTTATTTGCGTTGGTGTTAGGAGTTTTTATCTCGTTGAGATATGCCGTGAACGTGGAGGGCTTCTTGAAAGATTTCGTGGCTTTGCCGGAATCATACGCCTACTACATCGCTTTCGCCGTGACTTTTCTGCTGGTTATTATCGTGATGCATCTGCTTGGGAAATTGTTGACCAAGTTGATTGATATGGTTTCATTGGGACTGTTTAACAAGTTATTCGGGATCGTTCTGGGCGTGTTGAAAGCTGCTATCGTGGTATGCGTGGTGCTTTTCATCGTGAACGCGCTGGACGTTCGTTATGATTTTATTTCGGCAAAAACGAAAGGTGATAGCTTGTTGTACAAACCTTTTGTTAACTTTGCAAATGGCGTTTACGAAAGTGCGATAAAATAAGCTAAAAACTAAAAGCTAAAAACTAAAAGATAAGAGTTGAAGAACTCGTAACTTATTAACTTATAACTCGCAAATGCGAATTAAAAATTAAGAATCGATGAATTTTGTTGAAGAACTAAGATGGAGAGGGATGATTCATAATATCATGCCGGGAACCGAAGAACAATTAGCAAAAGAACAAACGACGGCTTATGTCGGAATTGACCCGACGGCTGATTCGTTACATATAGGTCACCTCGTGTCGGTTATGATGATGAAACATTTACAGATGGCCGGGCATAAACCGATTTTCGTGATTGGTGGAGCAACGGGTATGATCGGAGATCCCAGCGGTAAATCCTTAGAACGGAATTTGTTGGACGAGGATACCATTCAAAAGAACATGGCGGGAATTAAAGCCCAGTTGTCCAAGTTTATTGATTTCAATTCGAGCGAGCCGAATGCGGCAATCATGGTAAATAATTATGACTGGATGAAAAACTTCTCTTTTCTCGATTTTATACGAGAAGTGGGAAAACATATCACGGTGAATTACATGATGTCGAAGGATTCCGTGAAAAAACGATTGAGTGCCGATTCAACTAACGGGATGTCATTCACGGAGTTTACCTATCAATTGGTGCAGGGGTATGATTTTTTGTATTTACGTCGTAATTATAACTGCCTGTTGCAAATGGGTGGTTCCGATCAATGGGGAAATATCACCACGGGGGGCGAATTGATTCGCCGGAAAGATGGTGGGGAGGCTTATGGTTTGACCTGGCCGTTAATGACCAAGAGTGACGGTAAGAAATTCGGAAAAACAGAGTCGGGTAACGTGTGGTTGGATCCACAACGGACTTCTCCATACAAGTTCTATCAATTCTGGCTGAACAGTACGGACGAGGATGCTGCCCGGTATATCAAAATTTTCACGATATTGCCACCGGCAGAGATTGATGCCTTGATTGCAGAGCATCAAGAAACTCCGCATTTGAGGAAATTGCAGAAAGTACTGGCGAAGGAGGTGACTTGTTTGATACACGGGGAAGAAGCCTATGATTCAGCTTTGGAGGCCTCCCAAATTCTTTTTGGTAATGCAACATCCGATGCGTTGAAACGTTTGGATGAAGACACGTTATTGTCTGTTTTTGAAGGGGTGCCTCAATTTGACGTTGCACGAACTGATTTAGAGGCCGGAATTCATATCGTGGACTTGATGGCAGAGAAAACTTCCATGATGTCTTCAAAAGGAGAGGCTCGGCGTGCATTGAAGGGAAATGCGATCAGTATAAATAAGGAGAAAGTGCAGGATCAAGAATTAGTGGTTACTCCCGAATATTTGATCGACGGTAAGTTTATCCTTTTGCAAAGCGGGAAAAAGAATTATTTCTTGATTACGGTGAAATAAATCGGTTTATAAGGTTCATAAAGTTATAAAGTCCGTAAAGTCTATAAGGTCACGGGTGTCCTTCGGACTGTGTTTGTCTGCAGCTTAAGCTGCAGTGGATAAAGCGCCCCGCGAGGGGTCCATGAACTTTATAAACCTTACAAACTTTATAGACTTTATGAACGAAGGTGTGCTTTCGCACACCTTTTATTGTAATTGAAAATTAATAGGAACCGTGAAAGATACTCTCACCGGTTTCTGTCTTTGCTTTCCAGGAGTCCATTTTGGCATGGATTGAATGACACGAATGGCTTCCTTGTCTAGTGAAGGGTCCACGGACCTGGAGACCTTTACGTTTGAAACGCTACCGTCTTTCTCGATGACAAATTGTACAAAAACTTTACCTTGGATGTTGTTTTCTTGAGCGATCATCGGGTATTTGATGTGCTTGGAAATCCATTTCTGTACATTGCCTCCCGGGAATTTGGGCATTTCTTCAACAACCGCGAATACTTCGGATTCCCCGGAATATTCATCTCCATACCCGTATTCCCCTTCGTACCCGTTACCCGTGCCGCTAAAGTCGTAAACTCCGTGGTTGGCAACGTTGGCATCCACGTCCATGATATCCAAGTTGTCATCCAGATTTATTTCTTCATCTACGATCTCTATTAAGTCGGTTAACCGGGGTGCAGGAGGTGGTGGCGGAAGAGCTTGTTGTATTCGTTGGGTGACGGGTATGATCTCTTCATCCAATTGTTCTTCCGTGTTTATTACTATGAAGCCTTCTTCCATCTTCACGTCGACTTTCCACTCGAAAGCAAGGAATATGCAGGCTAATGCTACGATTAGTCCGATCTCGAAGAAGATTCCTTTTTTGTTTTCGAGGTTTGCCTTTGATGATTTCTTTACTTCCATAATGTTTATTTATGATGGTTAAGCTTATACCTCTAATATACAAAAAATTAGCCAGAAATCAAAATAAACGAATGGTTTTGTCAGAAAATAGGTGAAAGATGTATAATTATATATATTGCTGATTTTCAGTATAAAAAAGGAGCGGCATCCGAATGTCGCTCCTGAAGGGGAAAGGGTCTGATTTCCTTGTTTTTTTGTCTTGATTGGCACCTTATTTTGTTTCTTCGTCCATCTCGAAATCCTGGTATAAGAAATCGTTGAACGGGAAACGTGCCGAGTGAATGTCTTTGGCAATCTCGTATATCTTTTCTTTCAATTCCTCGATATTTTCTTTAGATTTAGCCGAGATGTACACGGTTTCTCCTTCCTGTTTGGACATCCACATTTGTTTCAAGTCCTCTAGGCTATAGTTTTTCCGCTCGATGGGAGTGAGATCATCTTCCTCTTTTTTCGTGTACGTGAAGGCGTCTATTTTATTGAATACAGTAATCGTGGGTTTAGAATTATCCATTAACTCACCCAGTGTTTCGTTCACGACCCGGATTTGATCCTCGAATTGGGGATGGGAGATGTCGACTACATGCAAAATGACATCTGCTTCTCTCACCTCGTCCAGCGTGGATTTGAATGATTCTACCAGGTGATGGGGAAGTTTACGGATAAAACCGACCGTGTCCGCCAGTAGTAGCGGGACGTTCTTTATGGCTATCTTGCGTACCGTGGTATCCAGGGTTGCGAAAAGTTTGTTCTCTGCGAATACTTCCGATTTGCTCAAGAGATTCATGAGCGTGGATTTTCCCACGTTCGTATAGCCCACTAAGGCTACTCGTACGAGTTTTCCGCGGTTTTTCCGTTGTGTGACCATCTGTTTGTCAATCTTGGCCAACTGCTCTTTCAAACGGGTGATTTTGTCCCGGATGATACGTCTGTCGGTCTCGATTTCACTTTCTCCCGGACCGCGAAGTCCAATACCTCCTTTTTGTCTTTCCAAGTGAGTCCACATTCCCGTCAGACGAGGAAGTAGGTATTGATATTGTGCCAGTTCAACTTGAGCTTTTGCTTCTGCCGTACGGGCTCTTTTGGCAAAAATATCCAAGATGAGGTTAGTACGGTCAAGGACTTTTCTGCCTTTTAGTTCTCTTTCCAGATTTCTGATTTGTGTCGGGCTTAGTTCATCATCAAAAATAATCAAGTCAATGTCGTTATCTTCGACGTATGTTTTGATTTCTTCCAATTTCCCTTTACCGACAAAGGTAGCCGTTACCGGCTTATCCAAGTTTTGCGTGAATATTTTCACGGTTTCCGCTCCTGCCGTTTCTGCTAGGAACGCAAGTTCGTCCAAGTATTCACACATCATATCGTAGCTGATGTTTTCTGATTGTAGCGCTACACCTACAAGAATGGCTTTTTCTGCTTCTTTTTTCGTGTAAAAATATTCGCTCATAAATAGGAAAAGAAGGGGCTGACGATGATCGACAGCCCCTTGTTATAATTTAACATGTCTTATTTACTGTAACTGGAAGTTGATAGGTACAGTGTAAGATACTCGAACCGGTTTACCTCTCTGTTTTCCAGGTTTCCATTTCGGCATGGCTTTTACCACGCGGATAGCCTCCTTGTCCAAAGATGGGTCAACGGATCTGGCAACTTTCACGTCGCTAACACTACCGTCTTTCTCGATCACGAATTGTACGAAAACTTTACCCTGAATGTTATTTTCCTGTGCGATCATCGGGTATTTTACGTTCTTCGCAATCCATTTTTGTACACTACCTCCGGGGAACTGCGGCATATCTTCTACTACTTGGAAAATATCAGCTTCTCCGTCGCTCTCTTCTTCTCCCCAGCTGTCTCCGTCGTAATCGAAGTTATAATTATTCTTGTTTTCAACGTCAGCTTCAGCGTCGTCGATTTCAAGTTCCTCGTCAATACTTAATTCATCTTCCACGATCTCGATCAAGTCCGTCAATTTCGGGGCTGGAGGAGGAGGTGGGGGTGGTTTCATCATTTGTTGAGTAATAGGAATAATTTCCTCCTCAACCTGCTCTTCTTGGGTAATAACAAACCCTTCTTCTACTTTCGTGTTGGTCTTCCAGTTGAAAGCACTCAGTAGAATCCCTAGAGCTATAACAAAACCGATCTCAAGGAAAATGGTCTTTTTCCCTTCAAGATCTGCTTTAGGTGATTTTTTTACTTCCATGTTATTAGTTTAATATTATAGTTCTGTTTTTCTCGCAATTTGCGTGGGTAAAAATAGTCAAATTCATAATAAACCGCAATATTTCTCCCCTTTTTTTTGAAGAAAATGTTAAAATGATAGCTAAACTTCATTAAAATCTTCTTAAAAGTTTGGGTTGTTGTTCATATCAGGTTGATTTCATGTCGATGATGGCTTGGGAGAGGAAAAGTAAAAAAGGACAACCTTAAATTGGTTGTCCTTTTTCGGGATGTTCGTATTGTATGTAAATCACTGTATGTTTCTCTTACCTTAACTGGAATGTAATCGGGATGGTAAACCGAACTCTTACGGCTTTGTCCCGTTGCATTCCCGGAATCCATTTCGGCATGGCCTTAACCACGCGGATAGCTTCTTGTGACAAATCCGGATCAGCGGAACGAACCACGTTAATGGAACTGATGTTACCGTCTTTCTCAACCACGAATTCAACAAACACTTTTCCTCCGATGCCCATTTCTGCACATCTTGCCGGGTATCTTAAATTTTTCCTAAGCCATTTGTTCAAGTCTCCGTTAAAACGAGGCATTTTTTCAACTGTAAAGAACGGAAGATCTCCCTCTCCGGGATCATCACCCTCGTCATCATACCCGCTCTGCCAGTCGGTCGCCTTACCCGTTAAAGAGCCTTTCGTGTTTGCGTTATCATCAACAACGTCCATCTCATTTTCAAGATCCATCTCGTTTTCCACGACCTCGATGAAATCCAAAGGTTTCACGGAAATCTTGGGAAGTGGTTGTGAAGCTCTTTGTGGTACAAAAACGGGAAGAACTTCCTCTATATCACTCGTCTCAACAGGAAACGTGATCTCTTTGGCCTCTTCCTGGTAGTATTTTGTCTCAAAGGCAAAAAACACCGTAGCCAAGGCTACAATAAAACCGATCTCGCGGAAAATAAACCGCTTGTTCTCAAGATCGGAACGGGATGTTTTCTTTGCTTCCATGACGTTTATCTTTAAATGTTATTTAAACGTTAATTTGATGTTTCAAAAATAGAAGATAAAAATGATATAAACAAGTTTTTTGCCGAGAAATGTGAATATTTTCTTAAAATTTTTACCCTGTAATTTTAAAATAACGTTAAGATGCCCGTGTTTATTAGGTTTTCTGGATTATTTGTTTTAGAAAAGAAAATAGTTGTCTCTAACTTTTTTACCTTTGTGTTATGATTGAAGTATTATTTATTCAAATTCCGGCAGGAGCTAATCGGGATAAAATGTTTGCTGGGTTACGATCTGTTGTGTCTAAAGAATGTTATGCCGAAGTCCTCGGGTATGGAAGCAAGGAAGTTGCCCTTCGCAGGTTGTTAGGAGAGGCATTGGTTCGTTTTGCTCTGAAAAAATATTGGAATCTGACCTCGGAAGATTATCGGATTGACCGGGGAGAGAAGGGAAAACCTTTTATTGTGGGCGTAGAAAATGTATTTTTTAATATTTCACATTCGGGGGATTACGTTGTTTGTGCCGTGTCCGACCGGGAGATCGGTATTGATATTGAAAAACGGGCAAAAGCTCGTATGGAAGTTGCGGGACGTTTTTTTCACGGGGAAGAGGTGGCACAATTGAAAATGTTGGAAGAGGATAAACAAGATCAATTATTTTTTAATTACTGGTCTGTGAAGGAAAGTTTTTTGAAATATATAGGTACCGGATTGACCCGCCCGTTGAATAGTTTTATTGTTTCGTTTTCCGGGGGAGATGTGTCTTTATTTGAAGGGGAAAATAAGTTACCGCTGTACGTGTATGCCTGTCCGGTAGATGATGGATACGCCTGTCATGTCTGTTGCGAGTACGAAGAATTAACGGGGATACATGAAATCTTTTTAGAAGAGATCACCGGGTGTTAGATGATCTCTTCGTGGGGTTATTACTTGATGCGTGTGATTATTCTTTCGACTTGTTTTGTTTGAGTCGGTTGGAGTTTTTTGCAGATCTCCTCCAAATAAGAACAAGCTTTCTCTTTCTGTTGTTGATTTGCTATTTGTTGGAATCCTTGGAGTTCTTGCAACACGTTCATTTGTTCTTTGGTATCTGTAATCCGTTCGGGTAGATCCCGTAATACCGTGAGAATTTCAAGTATCCTGTCTTTTTGCTTGTTGTCGATTATTTGGCGGAATACCATACAATACCTTAGTGAAAGAACTCCTTTATAATGGTCTTTTTCAAAAAGTTTAAGGTCAGCGATGCGTTTCTCGAAGTCTATTCCCATTGATTTAAAGATACGGAATTCTTCTAAATAGGCCGACATGATTTTCTCTTCGACTTCTTGCTGTCCGATTTGTTTGCTAAAAGCTTTTCGATTGTCAACCAGATAGCGGAATAGAGGGGTGTCGACATTTGTTATTTCTGTTTTAATGAGGGACCAATTTTCTGCTTCGCATAGTTTTTTGACTCCCAGTTGGGGCATCGTTTCTCCCAGAACGATTTGTAGTTTTTGTTTATCCTGTTTTTGCAAAATAGTTATATATTTTTTTAGAAATGCCTGCTCCCGGTTTCCTTCGGCGTACTCCTTGTTTAATTCTGTCAGTTCGATTACGTTTTTGACTTTTTGTACGAAATTATCTTCAGGCTTTGACACGGCTCCCCCGTCCATGCGGCAATAGAGACTTCCGTCATGGTTGATGAACAAGTATGTCGGATAGAATTGTACGTTGTATTTTTGAGCAATATCAATCCCTTCTCCCTCCTGCATATCTTTCATGATGCAGATATAGTTCTTGTTGAAATATTCCCCGCATTCTTTTAACGGGAAAATAAATTTGACCATGTATTTGCATGGTCCACAGGTTTTCGTGTAACAGTCAATGAATAATTTCTTCCCGGTTGTTTTTGCTTTTGCCAAGGCTTCCTGAAAGGTTAGATCCTCGAAGTTCGTACCTTCTTGAGCAATGCTGTTGCTGGCTAGAAGAAGTAATAAGCTAATGATAGAAATAAATTTCATGGTTATGATTTTAAGATGTTTTGAATTAAGTCTTTCATTTCTTTGTCGGGACTGGGGGCAAATACGGTGATGATTTTTCCTTCTTTGTCTATGATGAAATAACGAGGTACTCCTACTATTTGATAATCTGTTTCAAAATGAGAATCACCTGTGGGAGAGATAATAAGATTTATTAATCCGGTCATGTTGTTTTCCTGGATAGCTTTTAACCACTTATCCCGGGTTCTTTCTTGATCAATAGAAACTGTTAGGAAAATAATGTTTCCATTTTCTTGAAATTCATTCTTTAGTTGAATGAATTTCGGCATTTTTTCAATGCAACTGCAACACCACGTGGCCCATACGTCTACAACGATGACTTTGCCTTTAAAATTACCGAATGTGTAGATGTTCCCATCCGAATCTTGTAATGAAGATAATGGTGCCGGTTTGCCTTGGCCCAAGAGTTCATATTGCGTGTATAGTTTTAATATTTCAAGTTTTAAGGGAGAGGATTCTACATGTGATTCTATGATTGGGCGTAGTTGGGCAATTTCTTTTGTACAGCCATTGTTTTGAAGAAGGAATTTTATTTTTTTCAGATAAATCTCATGTAACAATTTATTGTCACCGGAAAAGATTTCATTTAGTTTCGTGTAGTCATTATGATTGAGGGCTCTTGTGGGAAATTGTGTCGAGATGGTGATACCGTCTCTTGCTGCATCAAAAGACTCTCCTTCTTTTAAGGCGAGAATCATGTAATAATAATTCGTGAATTCTTCTGGAGAATTTTGTTGCATGAATGTGATAACCGAGGAGTCATTTAACACTATGGGTGAAATTTCCTGAAGTAAAAGTTGAATATCTTCTTTTTCTCCTTTACTGCAAATGATGTATTCTCCGCTTTTTAGAGTCATAAAGCAATTATTTATGGTAGTAAATGCTGCCGTGTTTGTTCGTTTGGTATTATTGTGATAAGTCTCGATAATATCTTTGGCGGAGGCAAAATTCTTTGACCATTCTTGCTTTAGATGCTGATATGCATTGAGGTTTTGTGCAAAAAGAGGAAAATATAATAGTTGCAGGAAAATTAAAATTTTTATCTTCATATCTTGTGTGAGATTATGCTTTTTTCGAGTTACTCCAACTCCCCTCCCGTGTAAGGAGAGGGGAGTTGTGGTGTGGGATTCGTAATTAACGAAAGGACTTTTGACGCACCTTATTTCTTAGGTCCTTTGGCTATTCCTTCGAGATCAATGTTGTAATTGTTTTTTATATGGTTTACCACGATTTCATATCTTGAGTTGACAAGAGGATATGTTTCCGGAGAATATTTTGCTTGAAATTCTTCTTTCGTGTAAAACATGGCTGCTCTTATGTAGGATAGATAGTCTCTATACGGATAGGCTTTTGTGTCCCAACTTGCATTTGTATATTCGGATATACTATACGGCGAGCTTTCTTTACTAAAATCTCTGGCAAGAATGTTAATAAAACCTCGAGTTAGATAATAATCTGGCTTGTCTTTTTGACTGTTCGTAATTGCAGTGATGTAGTCAATTCCTTGTTTGAAACTATCCGGTTCATTTATTACTTTGTTTTGTAAAGCCGCTTCAAACATTAGATAAAGTAATGTTGCTCTTTTGATTTTTAAATCTTGTGAATTAGGATGAGCAATTTGATCGGCAGTGAAGCTAATTGCCCAATAATCAAAACCGTCTGTTTTTAATCCTACAAAATTACGGTTCCCCGTTCCGGTCCCCGTTCCGGTCCCCGTTCCGGTCCCCGTTCCGGTCCCCGTTCCGGTCCCCGTTCCGGTCCCCGTTCCGGTCCCTGTTCCGGTTCCTGTTCCAGTTCCGGTCCCTGTTCCGGTCCCTGTTCCGGTTCCTGTTCCAGTTCCGGTCCCTGTTCCAGTCCCCGTTCCGGTCCCATTGGGATCCTCTCCCGGGTTCAATCCTCTTAAATTATCCAGCATATATATTTTAGCTGGTAACACTAGTTTAGCAATTTCCGGAGTTACATAATTGAGAACATGATTTTTGAGAAAGTCGACGTAATACGGTGTTTGTTCGTCTGTTAAATCATTCCCATAATATAATTTTCCTGTACCCAAGGATGTCCATTTGCGATTAAGGTCTTGGGGGGTAATACCTTTGTATAGTAAATATACCCCATAAACATCGTGAATGTCCTTGATTTCTTTATCCCACGAATTGTTTCCTTGAGGGAATTCAAGTCGTAAAACCGAATAATTACCGGAAGGGGTAACATCACCTTCATTGTAACAGGAGGTTAACATGAAGATACTGCTTATAGCTATTAACAATATGATCTGTTTCATGGCATACTATTTAATTAAAGGTTAATACCGTTGCGTGGTGCGGGGGCCAATGGGTTTTGTTCTAGTAAATTATTCAATTCCAAAGCATCGGGTGGTAATGGAATCGTGTATCCGGGATCATGTTCTTTGAGCGTGTAAACGAGCGTTGATTGCGCATCCGGGTACCATGTGTGTTGAATTTGTGGCATTCCCCAACGGCGTAAATCAAACCAGCGATGATCCTCAAAGCAGAGTTCTCGGCGTCGTTCGTTATGTATAAATGTAATTAATTTCTCGGGGTCCGTGATATTCTCGTTTTGATAATTTAAAGGAAACCGGAATCTTCTAAATTCATTTAGTGTATTTAGGGCTTCTTGTCCGGCATTCGCTACTCCGGCTTTGTAAAGCATGGCTTTTGCCTCGCAGAAATTCAAGTAAGCTTCCGACAATCGAAGACTTCTACCAAAAGCATCATTCGCTGCAACCGGTTGATAATATGCCTTAGAACTTACGTTTATTTTCCCGAAAGCTGAGGGCATTGCTTCAAGCTCGTTATCTTCATTGATAATTTGAAATTTACTACGAATGACGTAACGTTCTTTACGCAGGTCGTTTTCTGTTTCGTCAAAACAATTCATGAGTTCTTTCGAGGCTCTAAAAAACGGATGGTCATTTGTTGAGACACTTACGTTGTAAACATATTTAGTTACATCTGTAATATTTCCGTATACCCAAATAACTTCGCTCGATGTCGTGTAAGAGTGATAGTTTATGTAAGAGGGGATACTAGGGTCTTCTTCTGAGTATGTTTTGATTGTGTTCAAATCCAATAAATGAAAATTCCCGTTTGTAATGACATGATTTGCGTAGGTTGCGGCTTTTTCCCATTCTTCCATGTATAAATAAGCTCTGGAAAGAAGGAGATGAACCATGGGAAGGCTGGTTCTTTTGTTGGGTTGCCATTGTTGAGCGCTCGGTAAGGTCTTGTATAAGCGTTCGGCTTCTAGAAGATCTTTTATAATTTGAACATACACTTCTTCTACGGTGTTTCTCTTCAGTTCGGATTCCTCAATACCACTATTTAACTTCAATGGAACACCTAGCGCTGTCTTATCGTAGTTGTAAGGGGCTCCGAATATGTTGATTAAATTGAAATAAAGGAATCCGCGAAGAGCTAAAGCTTGGGCTTTTACAGAATTGATAGCATTCTTGTCATCGTTTATATCATCAACATAGTCCAGAATAGCATTTGCTCCTAATATCAAGGCATAATAAGAGCTATAAAGGTTTGTGTATTTCTCCCCGGCAGTACCCATAATGTCATACATATTGGATTGCCAAGTGTAAGGAGCATACCATCTGTTTGCATCTGAACCGACTTTCACTCCTTGATAAGGAGCTGGAGCGATATCGTCATCCAACAGATGGAGAAATACATTTAATTCTGTAATACCGTTACGTGGATAAGCTTCTCCAAGTAAAAGTTCACTTAAGGAGTTGGCGTCTTTGGGAACAAATTCACTCTTGGATTTGGGTTCGAGAAAATCTCCACAACTTCCAAGAATTAGACTTACAATGCAAAGAAATATAATTCGTTGTTTCATAATGTTATCTTTAAAATCCTACACTTAAACCACAAGAAAAGATCTTGGGCATGACACTATCTCCTAACTCCGGGTCGAATCCATTGAAACGATTACTGCCAATGACGAATGGATTATTGAGGTTTGCACTAATCGAACAATTGGTGGCTCCGAATTTAGAGCATATCCGGGGTGGCATATTCCACGATACTGAAATTTGGTTACATCGTAAAAAAGAGGCATTAACAACCATTGCATCGGAATTTGCCCACATGGAGTAAATGGAATTGGATTGTGTTCCGTCAGGAAGTTGTATGTTATATACGTCTTCGACGGAAGTGTATAAAGCCGGGTAAATCGTGTGTTTTTCATCGCCGGGTTTTTGCCACCGTTTTAGCAGGTCTTTCGACAGGTTATGGTAAGGGGCCGGAAGTTTCCCGTAGTTGAAATTTGCATAAGGATTCGGAAGGCGTTTCTTGGCACCAAGTAACACGGAAAAATCGACACCTAATGACAGGCTCTTGTAGCGTACACGTGTGTTGACTCCACCCGTGAAGTAAGGGTCCTTTTGACCGGAATATACCAGAAACGTGGTAGGATCAATATCGGGATCTATTTCATCGAAACCAATCCGGTTGAAGGTTGGATAACCTGTTTGCGGGTCAAGTCCGGCAAAAGAATACGACCAGAAGGCACTTAGTGGATACCCTTTCTTTAATAAACGGTCACTACTGCCGGTAAGGAAATTATCTTTCGTCAGTTTATCTGCTTTTATCCGGACATCATCGTTTTGAGCTTTATTCCAGTTTTTGGATGCGTTGATACCGATGGTCCATGCGAAATCTTTTCTTTTGTAAGGGGTTAAATTTATAGAGTATTCAATCCCGTGATTATGGATCCGACCTCCGTTTAATTTCATGGTTGCCATACCGTATTCTTGTGCAATATCCTGGTTGATAATGGCATTTGAGCGTCGTCCATAATATTCGAAACTCATGGTGATACCATTAAACAATTGCATGTCTAACCCTAAGTTCCAAGTTTTTGTGCGTTCCCATTTTAACAGGGGGTTGGGCAAACTGGATATGGTCAAGTAATATTCGTCATAACCTCCTATAATTCCCCGGTACTGGGCAATGAGATCAGGGCTTACGGAATTTACAACATTTCCTTGAATCCCGTAGGTAGCGCGTAAATTCAGTTGGTTGAGCCATGGCAGGTAGTTTTTTATAAATTCCTCCTCGGCAATTCTCCAAGATATACCGAAGGAATATGTCGGGTCAAATTGGTTGTTGGCATCTTGCCCGAATCTATTAGATGCGTCTGACCTTATGTTGGCATTGAATACGTAGCGATCTTTTAAAGAATAGGCTAACGTAGCAAAAAATGACACGAAATTATTGGTAATACTTGTGTTTGCCCATCCTCCTTGGTAGAGTTTATCCAGCGCACCCCAGGAAATAGGGACGACTCCGCCAACGGGAACAATTTCTGTCGGCTTGGAGGGAGAGACTAATATCTCGCCTCGTTCGGGAACGTATCCCCAAACCGTGTTTGTGTTATTTTTGTTTGCTTCTGAACGGATTTCCATTCCGGCCATTGCGTTGATCCGGTGGAATTCGTGAATGGTTTTGGAGAACACGATTTTGTGTTGCATATTGTACGAGGTATTGTTTGTCTCGTTTGTGGCCAGTTCACCTCCGAATGGTAATAACGCTGCTTTGAATTTGGCGGAACCGGATGACTCTGAGCCATAAGCATAACCTCGATAGTTGCGTTCAATGTAGGATGTTTTCTCTCCTGCAAATGATTCCGAATTATTCAGGTTGAAAGCAATACTTCCCACGAATTGGTATTGAAGCCAGGTAACAATATTCCAATTCACGTTAAGTGACATATTTACGTTTTTTGCTTTATTTTTAGAGTAACTGTTTTCCATCTCGTTCAAGATGTTGTAACCGTATTCAAGTTGCCCGGTTCTATTTAGTTTGTACTCGTAGTATTGTTTATAAGATACCCGATCTCCGTTTTCATCAACAAAAGGAATTGCCCGGCTGGTTTGTTTTGCGTAAGTTTCAGGACTAACTCCCGGTCCATATCCTTTCCTGTCAGTAAATGAATTACTTAGATTGAAATTAACAGAAAGAGATTCCAGTAGTTGGGCGTTGACATTCAATCGAGCGTTAAACTGTGTCATGTCATCACCTTTTTGCGTTCCGTGGCTTGAAGAGTAGCCAAAAGAAGCATTGTATGTCACTTTCTGGGAACCTCCGGTAATGCTTAAGTTATGAGAATGACTGACAGAATTTCGACACAGGATGTCAAACCAATCAGTGTTACACGTTTCCAAGTATTCCATCTGTTTCATGAAATTTTCTTCGCTGATTTGGCGATTATTGTACATGGCCATTAACCCTTCATAGGTATATATTTGAGGAAGAGGATCGCTCTGGTACCTGATTCCGGCGTCATAAGCTTCTTTACTGAATTGAATCCTTTCTTTGGAGTTCATGAAGTTGAACATCCCGTAGTTGGGACGGGCTCTAAATGATAAATTCGTTGAATAACGAATGCTTGTTCTCTCTGCGCTCCCTTTCTTCGTGGTAATCACGATGACCCCGTTGGAAGCTTTTGAACCGTAAATAGCCGTTGCGGATGCGTCTTTTAAAACAGTGATTGTTTCAATGTCAGCAGGATTTAACCATGATATCTGGTTCCCGATCAAGTTTTTCATATCTTCCGTTACAGCGGAGCTGGCATCAATGGGGAGTGGGTCTGGCTGGATGATACCGTCAACGACCCATAGCGGATCCGTGTTTCCGAAAATAGTGGAAGTTCCGCGGATCGTGATTTTAGGTGAACTACCTATACGAGAAGAAGAATTGACGACAACCATTCCCGGAATCTTCCCTTGTAACATTTGGTCGATAGAATTGTATGCCGGCATCATAATATCTGCGGCTTTTACTGTCGTGTAAGAACCCACCATGTCCCGGCGATTGATGCTTTGATAACCTGTCACCACGACTTCATCCAGTTGGGCCTCTTCTGGCTCCAGGATTATCGTCACGGGTTTCCCGGCCATGCAGGAGACCTCTTTCGTTTGCATACCCACGAACGAGAAAATAAGAGTTTGTTCTTTTTGTTCATTTAACGTGATCGTGAAATTTCCGTTTACGTCTGTTGCCACGCCCGATTTTGTTCCTTTAATAATTACCGTTACCCCGGGGAGCGAGTTGCCGGCTTGATCGACGACTTTGCCGGTGATCGTGTGTGTCGAAGTCGTGGGAGATGTTTCTTCCGTCTCTTTCACGACGACCACCCCTTCCACCATCGAATAGGTTAAACCGAAGTGTTTCAGTACGGTTTCAATAGCTTCGTTTACAGGTACATTTTTCAGTACGAGGTCTTTACATCTTTTATCTTTTACTTTTTCCAAGTTGTAAAGAAATTTTACCCCGGTTTGTTGCCGAAAAGAATTGATCGCTTCGACAAAAGAAACTTCTTTGTAGTTCATGTTTACCGCTTTGCCTTGTGCTTTTAAGTTCGTATGACACGTAAGCAAAACAAATAAAAACAGAAAGCTTGCAAGAACCTGCATGATTCTTCCTTTTTTTTTCATAATTTTGAGACGTTTAGTTATATAAATTAAACCATATCAAACCGGATTTTAGTTGGCGCTTGGTCCGGTTTGTTTTTTTATAAACCTACTGTTAAAGTATTCCCTTTTAATGTTAGTTTTACATCAGCACTTTTTTCGAACATCTCGATGAAAGTTATAATATCCTTGAAACGACTGAGGTCTCCCGAAAAATGCAAATCTTTTACCTCTTCATTCGTGTAGAAAATGTGAATATCGTACCATCTGGACAATTGTTCCAGAATATCTTCCATCCTCATTTCCTCAAACAAGAACATACCGTCTTTCCAGCAAGTGAAGTACTTGGTGTCCACCGTTCTTAACTTACTTTCTCCGTTCCCGTTGACCGATAATTGTTGATCGGGAGCAAGGATAATGCTTTTACCATCCGGTAGATCACAAGATACTTTTCCTTGTACTAACGTGGTCACGAGTTTCTCTTTCCCCGGATAGTTACACACGTTAAATTGAGTACCGAGAACCGTGATGTTTCCTAGGGATGTCTTCACGATAAAAGGTTTGCCTTCTTGTTTTGTAACTTCAAAAAAAGCCTCTCCTGCCACGGAAACTTCTCTCGTGTCACCCGTGAATTGGATCGGATACCTTAATTCAGAATCGGCATTCAGCCACACTTTTGTCCCGTCTGCCAACACTAACGAGTATTCCCCTCCCCGGGGAACAACCAACGTGTTATAGAGGGGTGCCGTTTGCTGTTGAGCCTGTTCGGTATCATACCGTAGTCCCATGGAATCGATATGAATGTTAATCCCGTTTTGTTCGTCGATTTTCACGGAGTCTCCTTTCAATTCAATTTCCAGACCATCATGTTTAATCAAGAAAGCTTTACGTGTTCCCGGATGTACTTCGGTAAGAAAGAGTTCATCTGGGGTAGGTGTCGATTCGGGAAGTTGCTGGAAATACAGGAATGTCCCTGTTCCGATTAGGATAATAATGGCGGCTGCAATTTTTAATAAGCCGGGTGACACCCATCTTTTTCTTGGTTGAACAACTTGCTGGTAGGCCTTTAGGTAATTGAAGCGTTGTTGTTCCCGAAGTTTTTTGGAAACGTAACCCTTCTCTTGCAGTTTATCTGCAAGTTGTTTCAGCATATTGTCATCGATAGGTTCTTCCGTGTGTTCTGTGATCTTTTTTAATAGCCACTCGGTCTTATCTGATAATGCATTCCATTTCATCGGATTCGATTTTTATGCGTTATTTTATCTATAAATCCGAAAGTGCTATATGCGGGTGACAGCTAGAGTAATTTTTTTTACTTTAATATTTCCAGAATGTATATGAGAAGTAAACTTTGTTTTAAATTTTCTTTGAGAAACACGTAGGCTCTTTTCTTTTGCGTTTTTACCGTGTTGATGCTGATATTCAGTTGGTCGGCAATCTCTTGCACGGTCAACCCGTCAATACTCAATAGCAAGATGTTTTTACGTTGTTCCGGTAATTGATCAATGACCACGTGTAATTTGCGAATAAGCTCTTCTTCGACGGCTTGGTAGAAATCAACATCTTCAACATCGTCTTGTTCTTTGCTCCATCTTTGTAATCTTTGATTATCGACATTCTTATCCCGGAGATATTTTAAAGCGTTATTGTGTACCGAACGGTATAGATAAACCGAGAGGGCTTTCATCTCTTGGAAATGGAGCGAAGAATTCCAGATGGAGATAAAGCATTCTTGAACGATGTCTTCCGCCACGGTTTCATCTACAACAATTTTGGTCGTGTAATTGCATAGAGTCCCGTAGAAATAGCGATATAGCTCTTTCCATGCATCAGATTCTTTCTGATTTATCCCTTTTAAGAATTTCTCTTGACTTGACACGGTGTGATTTCCAATTGTTTTTGCAAATAAACAAAAACTTATTGAAATAAAAAAGTTGCGGCCCATGCACGGGCCGCAAAAGTCTAATCTTGGATGGTCTCTTTGATAAAATCTTCCATGTTGGAAGACTGGAAAGGAGCTTGTAATTCTATGATCTTTCCAGCGGGATCAATGAAAATAAATTGAACCATGCTGGCAGCACTGTAATGACATTTCTGTAAAAAATGTTTATCGAATCCCGCGTAAAGATGAGTCCCGACTTGTATTTCCTCGTTTTGTATGGTTTGGACCCAGTTGTCTTTTTTATTCTCAATAGATAAGTTAACCAAAACGATGTTTTTCTTTTTAAATAGAGGTTGTAGTTTTTTCAACTCGGCAAATTGTTGTATTGCGGGGCTGACACATGGCCACAAATAAAGGCAAACATATTTGCCCTTGAAGTCTTTAAGGGAGAATTCTTTATCTGAAATATCAACGGCTTTAAAATCCGGAGTAGGTTGTCCGGGGGAAACTGCGGCCCAACTATCATACGTCTGCTGGTATTGGGCAAGTAATTCTTTGTCTGTCACGTGTTTCCGGTAGAAAGCATCCAGTTTCGTACTTTTCTGAATTCCGGCATCCTTGATATAATTGTTGGCAATAATGGTGAGTAAATTCTGTTTAACTTGTTCATCTTTGGTGTTATTGTTGATGTACTCCATTTGTTTCATGGCTTTTTCGTAGGGAGTACGAATAGGCGTCTTACGACTCATGATGAATGTGGGAACTTCGGTCATGAGAGTGCGATATTGTGATAGGCACAATGAATTTAGGTCTTCTTCCAACCAAGCTTTAAGCTCGTTGTAATAATCATCTCCCGGGGTATATTCAATCTTTGCCATATAGGGGTGCATCCGGGGATAGTCGAGTAATGACAAGCCCAGCATGTATTTAATCCGATTCTTTTCGAGTTTCACGAATTTACTGCTTTCCTTTGTCAAGGCTGGTGTCAGGCTGTCTAACAATTGTTGATTCTCCTTTACTTTCTCTTTCAGCAATTTCACAAAGTCTTTTATGTCTAAAGCGAAGTCCTTGTTTGCGGGCCATGATATTTTCACGTTCTTCAAGTAATCGGCAATGTTTTCTCGCACTCCCTCCATTTTTAGTGTTTTCTTCATGCTTTCTCCGTCAAAGGATAGTTGGATATGATCTCCTTTTTCGGCATAAATCGTCTTCTGCTCGGCAAAGCCGTTATGGAGAGTTAAGTAGATCGCATCCATATCTTCGATACGATATTCTGCATGTCCTTTGGCATCGAAATCCATACCAATCATGGACTCTTTCAAGTAGGAAATGACAAAACCCATTTCCGGGGTTTTCTCCACATCTACGGAGAGCGTGATGTTGTTTTGACTTCTTGCAGTATGAGTACAAGAGGTTAGTGTGATTAGAAAAATAATAAACTTACATTTCATGTTACAAGTTTTAAATTTACAATGATTTTACGATCACAGAACACGTTATTAAATCCGGAACGGGTGGTTGCGGGTGACAGTGTTTATAAAAAAAATGAAGGCCGGCAAATAATTATTGCTGGCCTTCATTTTTTATAATGAACTTACAGGTCCTTACAAAAGATCGTGTTTGTACAGGTATTCCGCTATCTGCACGGCGTTTGTGGCGGCACCTTTGCGTAGGTTATCGGAAACTACCCACAGATTGAGGCTGTTGGGTTGGGAGAAATCCCGGCGTAAGCGGCCCACGAAGACCTCATCTCTTTCGTTGGCGGTGATGGCCATCGGGTAAAGGTTTTGGGCGGGATCGTCCTGCACGATGATACCTTCTGAATGGGCGAGCAAGTCACGAAGTTCGTCAAGGTCGTAATCTTGTTTGAATTCGATGTTTACACTTTCGGAATGTCCGCCCATGACGGGAACCCGTACGGCCGTGGCGGTTACTTTAATCGTGTCGTCATTTAATATTTTGCAGGTCTCGTTGACCAGTTTCATTTCTTCTTTCGTGTACCCGTTGTCAGTGAATGAGTCGCAATGCGGCAGACAATTCCGGTCGATTGGGTGAGCGTATGCTTTTTTCACCTCCCGGCCTTCCCGTTCGCCTTCGAGCTGGTTGATTCCTTTCAAACCGCTTCCGGTCACGGATTGGTACGTGGAAACGACGACTCGTTTGATCCCGTATTTTTTGTGAAGGGGTGCCAACGTAACGAGCATCTGTATTGTTGAACAGTTCGGGTTTGCGATAATCTTATCTTCTTTGGTTAAGGTGTTTGCGTTGATTTCGGGGATCACCAATTTCTTCGTCGGGTCCATTCTCCAGGCTGACGAGTTGTCGACCACGGTAATTCCGGCTGCGGCGAATTGGGGTGCCCATTCCAGTGAGGTGTCTCCCCCGGCAGAGAAAATAGCGAGTTGAGGTTTCATGTTGATTGCGTCCCGCATACCCATGACTTTGTAGTTTTTCCCCTTGAAGGTAATTTCTTTGCCTACCGAACGCTCGCTGGCTACCGGTATTAACTCTGTTACCGGGAAGTTTCTTTCTTCCAGAACCTGCAACATTTTTCTTCCGACTAATCCTGTTGCTCCTACTACTGCTACTTTCATCGTGTATAATTTGATTTAATGATTAGATTCCCTTTGCGGGAGTCTTTTTATGAGTTAGGTTATATTAACGCCTCAAAAGTAGTGAATAAGCATTGCTTGAACAATAGGGGAATATTATTTTTTCAACAATCACACAGGATGTTAAATTCTTAACTCTTTTAATCATCTAATCATAAAATCACTTAATCGGAAATCATAGAATCACTCAATTGAATGGTCCATTCCCCTTTTGAGTATCATCTCTTTATCTTGTTTCTTCAACCCGACCTCGTAATAATTCACGGGTTGGTCGTGGTCTCCGAGGTACATGCGTGGTCTCCGGACAAAACCGGGATTGACGAGCGAGTAAGTGGAGTCAAAATAAGGGGTCTGAATCTCGGCCATATTCAACAGGGTATGGAAGATTGAGGCGTTCGAAGAAATGGGGGCGCTACTATTGTAACGTGCAACCTCGTATTTTTCCGGTCTGGCATCAATGTAATTTTCCGAGAACCACATCAGGAATGGAATGTGTATCTGGTAATAGGTCGGGATCGGTGAGGCGTGCAGGAATCTTTTCCGGCTGTCGTCCAGTAAATCCTCCCCGTGGTCCGGCGAGTAAATCATGGTAGCATCAGTTCCCGAGTTCTTCAATATCCCGATCAGGCTGTGCAGGAAGTAATCCGTGTACAGGACGCTGTTGTCGTAAGCGTTGATGAGTTGGTCCTTGTTTTTGTACTCGACTTCCGTGGCGTTGGCCGGTTGGAATTTGGCAAATTCTTCCGGGTAACGCTCTTTGTAGTTGAAGTGCGACCCGTAGGTGTGGAAGACAATGAATAGGTTCTCGCTTAACGAATCCACGTATTGCTGTATCAACGGGAGCATTTCTCCGTCGAATTTATTGACCGTGATTAATCCCCCGTCCGCTTGTGGACGTACATTGACATGAATGTCTGCCTCCGCGGCAAAGTAATCCGTGAATGATCGGTTCGGTGTCTGGTTTGACAGGAATATTGTTTTAAACCCGGCCTCTTTGAAGGCAGTTACGATGCTTTTATGCGTGTAGAGGTACTCGTAGTGGCAAGCGTCGGCGGCGGACAGGATGAGTGGTACGCTTTTGTGTGTCGTGTTAGATTGTGTTAAGGCATCTTTGTATAGTACCAGATTATCCTCGTTTTTTAATAACGGGTTGGTTTCCCGCTGGTACCCCCACAGTTCCCAGTTTTCAGCCCTTCCGGCCTCCCCGATTACCAGCACGTATATTTCCCGGCGTTGGTGAACGGAATCACGGGTAGCATGATAGACGAAATCTTTTGAGGTGACGGGATAGTTCATGCTGCGATTCCATTTCACTCCCGCATAATACAGGTTATACATCACGTTTGCCGGGTATATATCTGTTTTTACCTCGTAGGTGTTATCCCTGTGTTTCTCGAAAGCGACCAGTCCAGAACCAATGATAAAGAAGATGATTCCCCACGTGATCATGTGCTTGCGGAACACGGCAGTACGTCTCACTTTATGGTGTACGGCAATAGAGGCCAGCACGATAACAGGGATATAAAGGACGCAGACAATGATAATGGAGGGCCATATATTTCCCAGCAATTCCCCGGCCTCGGAGGCGTTCGTGGTGGGTAGGTTCAAGAACATATCAACAGCGATGACCGACTCTCCGAAGAGATAGAACAAAACGAGCTGGAAGGCGTGTAAGATCAGTACCGGAATCAGTATCAATTGCATGAGACCCGCCCGTTTGAACAGGGAGAACACGACCATGTAAACACCAAGTGGTAGTAGGATCAAGATCGTTTTGCCCAGTCCGGAGAGAGGTTCCGTGAAAAGCAAACAGAAATTCGGGACTAAATTCAACACGATAAAGAGCCAAAACAGTAATCTTGGCTGTTTCACGAAATTCACGATCCCTTTAGAAAGCTTCGTTAATACCGAAGTAGAATGCGCTGACGCCTTTGCCGAATCCATAATCTAATCTTACGTTTACTCTGTTTTTAAATTCCCAGCGATAACCTATTCCGTAGGTCGGCAGGGTTTGTTTCCACTTGAATTTGTCCATGTCGGGGAACACGTTTCCGGCTCCTGCCCATGCGGTGATTCCGTGGCGGTTGTATATCTTCTGGCGATACTCTACCTGAAATTGTATCAGGTCGTTGTCCCGGTATCTTCCCTCGTAGTACCCTCGCATGGCGTATGATCCTCCCATGAGGGAAACCATGCTCCAGGGAGTGTCTCCGTAATTGAATGTCCCTTGTAACTGGCTGGCGAGTATGGCACCTTTCCACATTTTCTGGTAGTATCGGAAGTCCACGCTTGTGCGTTTGAAACTATCGTCATTTCCCAGCCATCCGGGAAAGAATTGTTGTTCCAGTTGGGCGAAAAAACCTCTTGCCGGGTTCGGGATAAAGTCTCGCGAGTCATAAGATATAACGAGTCCCGGTCCGAAAGTGTTCACGTTTTTCTTGGCCCCGTTGAGGAACGTGATGTCGTCGAAGTTCCTTGCCGTGACGTTGCGGAACATAAGGTTTGCCCCGGCGTACAAATTGGGAGCGAGTTTGTATAGAAGTTCCAGTTTCACCTGTTGTTCCAATCGTTTGTACTCTGTCTTGTGATCCTCGTCTTTCCCCGCATCGTAGCCGATTCCCCAGTATTCACTGGGAAATGAGAAAAAGTACATATTGATGTTTGCCCGGAAACGGTCTTTCGGGAAAATCATGTTGCCCCGGATACCTAGCAGGTAAAAACCCGTGGTCGTGACATCCCCGTAAAGGGAAATGTTTGACGGGGAGATGGTTTTATCTTCACGGTCAATACGGAACAGTCCGGATGCGACCACGCCGAGCCCCAGTTTCGTGTCGCTCGAAAAGTGCGGTCCCCCGATGATGGAGAAGTCGAATTTCTTTTCTTCTTTCACCTTGTTCGATTGCTCGAAATAGCGATAGAAACGGTGAAAGAATCCATTCTTCAACGTGTCAGTTGTATTGTTCAGCGAATCTCTTGTCACGAGTTCCCCCGCCATGATGTCATGGAACGGGATAAACAATAAAAGGCATAACGACAATGCACATGTTATTCGTTGAATCATATAATTAACCTGTAAAAATGTTTATAATCATTCATCTTGGTCTTCTTGTACGCAATATCTATGCCAATTGTTTGCAAGGACGAATAATCATTAACGAGAAATAGGGGAAGTCTTTACGTGTGATGTCGTTGTAAGCAGTCGTGTGTAGCTCGTCTGACGTGCCTACATTTTCGTAATAGTGGTACTCGTGGCAGGGACTTTTTTGCATGAAACAGTGTATTTCTTCCGTGCATTGCGAGAGTTTCATGATCACCACGACATGACCGTTGGAAAGAAGGGCGTCCAGTTCTTCGGCAGTGGTTGTTCCCGGTAGAACGACGAGTTTTTCTTCTTGTTTCACGATGTGAAGGCCCGAGATGGCTCCTGCCGCGATAAAGGCAGGGATACCGGCCACGGTGGTCACGGGAAGGTTCATGGAAGCGAGTTTGTCGAACATGTAATTCACGGAAGAGTAGAAACCGGAATCCCCTTCCGCCGTGATGGCAACGTTTTTACCCGTGGCGACAAGGGATGCTATTTCCGTGCAAAGGGCATCATAGGCTTGATTGGCAAACGTGCGATCCTTGGACATGGGTACGTGGAAAAGTCGTACTCGTTCCATGGCCACGGGCAGGGCTTGCAGGATGTCCCGGGAACGGGATTTGGTCTGTGTGCCGGGACAATAGATAATGTCCGCCCCCTGTAAGGCTTTTAATGCCTTCAACGTGATCAATTCCGGTTCTCCCGGTCCCAACGATACTCCCACGATTTTTCCTTTCATGTCTAAATTAGTTTGTAAAGTTTATAAGGTTCATAAAGTTTATAAGGTTTATGGTCCCTTGTGAGGTGCTTAGTTCACGGCAACGGAAGTTGCCGACAGGCTTCGTCCGAAGGACACCCCGTTACTTTATAAGCTTTATGAACCTTACAAACCTTATGAACTCTTTTTCTTCGTTGCAAAAGTCGCTAAAAAAGGAATAGCCTCAAAATAATATTTATATATTTGCAGGCGTCTTGGTGCTTTCATGTTGGAAGAAAAGGGAATCCGGTGAAATTCCGGGGCTGTCCCCGCAGCTGTAAAGTCATTGCCCGTCCGAGAGGGCGGATCTTTTCGTTAGGCCACTGGTGATACCGGGAAGGGGAAAAGATGACAAGCCAGAAAACCTGCCAGGAGGCGTGATTAATTAATACTTTCGGAGGAAAAGAAATGAATGTAGTGCGTTTTTTTTATCTTTTATGCTTTTGTAGTGTTCTCTTTTGTTGCAAGTCGACTTCACGCAAACAGTCGTCGGGAGAACAGACCGTGAAAGGGAAGGTCGATACGGTTTCCCGGATTCATATCAAGTATGCTAAAGGTTTTTGGTTGGAGGAACGTGAGGGGTACGTGGTACTGAACATCAAGGACCCGCAGGAGAGTAGTCATACTCATTACCAGTACGCTTTGGTTCCGCGTGGATCGACGGTGCAGACCCCGAAAGATTTACCGGTGGTGGCGTTGCCCGTGCGGAGTGCCATTTGCATGACCTCGTTGCAGCTCTCCAATTTCATCAAGCTGGGGGCGATGGATCGGGTGGTGGGAATCACGAGTACTCGTTTCCTGTTTAACAAGGATATGCAACGGCAGGTGGACGAGGGACTAACCCGTCGTATCGGTATCGAGGGAAATTTCGATAACGAGGTGATCATGAGTATTAATCCCGACCTGATGTTGATCTCCCCGTTCAAGCGCGGGGGATATGATGCCGTGAAAGATATTGGAATCCCGCTGGTGCCTCATCTCGGTTACAAGGAGATGACGCCTCTCGGTCAGGCCGAGTGGATCAAGTTTGTCGGTCTGTTACTGGGCATGGAGGATGTGGCAAACCGGGAGTTCGACCGTATCGAACAACGTTATAATTCTTTGAAGGCGATGGTAGGGGAGGTGAAACGGCGTCCGGTGGTATTTAGTGGGGAGTTACGTGGGGGTGTTTGGTATGCTGTGGGAGGAAAGAGCTTTTTGGCGCAATTGTTCCATGATGCGGGGGCGGATTATTTCTTGAAGGATGATCCCCGTTCCGGCGGTGTGACGCTTGATTTCGAGACCGTGTACAATCAGGCAGAGAGTGCCGATTACTGGCGGATAGCGAATAGCTTTGCCGGGGAGTATTGTTACGATGCTCTGAAAGCGCAGGATGAGCGTTACGCGGACTTCAAGGCGTTCAAGGAGAAACACGTGGTCTATTGTAATATGCGGGAAAAACCGTTCTACGAGAGTATGCCTGCCGAGCCCGAAGTCGTGTTGGCGGATATGATACGGGTGTTCCACCCGGAAATTCTTCCCGATCATGAACCGGTGTATTATGATATTTTAAAAAAGTGAGCCGATGAAGAGAGGTAAGTACACGATACTCGTTTTCGCGATCACGATTTCCATTCTCGTGTTCTTGTTGTTAAACTTGTTGCTGGGTTCAGTGTCCATCCCGTTTCGTTCGGTTTGGAATATCTTGACGGGAGGCGAGGGAGATCCGGTGGCATGGCAGAATATTATATTGAAATCCCGTCTTCCCCAAGCGTTGACCGCATTGGTGGCAGGTGCGGGACTTTCGATAAGCGGTTTGCAGATGCAGACGATTTTCCGCAACCCGCTGGCGGGGCCGTCCGTGTTGGGTATCAGCTCGGGGGCAAGTCTCGGCGTGGCCTTCGTGGTGTTGCTTTCCGGTCAACTGGGTGGGGTGGCATTAAGTCGTCTCGGTTTTATCGGGGAGGTAGCCCTGTCGATTGCGGCTATCGTGGGAGCCTTGTCGGTGATGGGGCTGATCGTGCTGGCATCCCGGAAAGTGGCGGGGAGCGTGACGTTGTTGATTATCGGGGTTATGATCGGGTATATCGCTAACGCGGTGATCGGGGTGTTGAAGTTTTTTAGCGTGGAAGAGGATATTAAGGCTTACGTGATCTGGGGATTGGGGAGCTTTGCCCGGGTTTCGGGTAACCAGATGATGTTGTTCGTGACGATCATGGCCGTGATTATCCCGTTATCGTTTTTGCTGATCAAGCCGTTGAATTTGCTGATGTTGGGTGATGGTTATGCCCGTAATCTGGGGTTGAATATCAACCGGGCCCGGGTGTGGGTGATTACTTGTGCCGGGGTGTTGACGGCAATCGTGACGGCGTATTGCGGGCCGATTATTTTCCTTGGGTTGGCGGTACCTCACTTGTGCCGGGCAATTTTCCAGACATCCGATCACCGGGTGCTGATGCCGGCCTCGATGCTTGTCGGGGCATCGCTGGCGTTGCTCTGCAACTTGATTGCCCGCTTGCCGGGATTCGAGGGTGCGTTACCCGTGAATTCGGTGACGGCATTGGTGGGGGCGCCCGTGGTAGCGTCGGTGTTGTTTAGGAAGAGGAAAAGGCGGGATGCGGTGGAGTTTTAGGGATTCAGTGATTTCGTGATTTATGATTTTAGATTTACAACTACCCCCACCAGCTCCCCCTTGCACAGGGGGAGAGACGAATGCGAGAAGTCGCTTTTATGCTTCAATGTAGCGCATTCTCCCCCTGTGTAAGGGGGAGTTAGAGGGGGTAGTTAATACGTTTTCAGTTATAACAAGTATGAAACAGGCAACCATTCAATTAAGGAATCTGGCGATCGGGTACAAGGGAAAGAACGACACGAAGGTAGTGGCGAGCGATATTTGCACGGCGATTAATGGCGGGGAACTAACTTGTTTGTTAGGGGCGAACGGGGTGGGAAAATCCACTTTATTGCGCACGTTATCCGCTTTTCAGCCCAAGTTGGAAGGGGAGATTGACATTATGAATCGGGAAATTGGCTCGTATTCAGACAAAGAGTTGTCCCGTACGATTGGTGTGGTTCTGACGGAAAAATGCGATGTCCGGAACATGACGGCCCGGGAATTAATCGAGATGGGGCGCAGTCCCTACACGGGTTTCTGGGGTACGTTGCACGGGGAGGATCGGGAGATTGTCGAACGATCAATTGCTCTCGTGAAGATCGAAAATCTGGCGGATCGTATGGTTCACACGTTAAGTGATGGCGAACGACAAAAAGTGATGATCGCCAAAGCGTTGGCACAGCAAACGCCCGTGATTTTCCTTGACGAGCCGACGGCATTCCTTGATTTTCCAAGTAAGGTGGAAATCATGCAGTTACTTCACCAGTTGACCCGGGAGACCGGGAAGACAATATTCCTTTCGACCCATGATTTGGAACTGGCCTTGCAGATTGCCGATAAGATCTGGCTCATGGATCGCCAGCATGGTATCACGATCGGTACGCCGGAGGATTTGGCTCTCGAAGGACATTTGAGCGGTTTCTTCGCTCGCAAAGGAATTGTTTTCGACATGGAAACCGGGTTGTTCCGCGTGGAAAACCAGTATTCATCCCAGGTACGCCTGGTGGGACACGGACATAAATACGCCATGGTGCGTAAGGCGTTACAGCGTAACGGTATCTTGGCTAACCGGAACGTGGAATCGAGCGTGTGGGTAGAAACGGGAGATTTAACAACTTCCGGTTTCCGGATCTGCCGGGAAGGGGATAACGTGATTGAAGTGGGGACAATCGAGGAATTACTGGAACAATTGAAAATGGAGAATTGAAAATGAAAAAGACTACCCCCTTGGAAGATAAAAGTTAAAAGATAAAAACTAAAAGATAAAAGCTAAAAGATAAAAGTTGAAGAAACCTGTAACTTGCTAACCTGTAACTTGTCGAAGGCAAAAAAATAAGGCAGATCCTTATTCAGATCCGCCTTATTTCTTTTGCGGTTGTACACTTTCTTGGATTTGTGTACCCGGTTGATGTTCACCGGGTGGAGATGTTCTCGGATCTCCTCGTCCCGCCGGGCTTTTCTCATGGCTTTGAGGTAGTCGGCCCGGGTAATTTTAAACTTGCTTTTCATACTTCAATTGTTTTAACGTGTTTCCAGTCACGTGTTTTCCAAGTACAAAGATAGCATTTTTTCGGGATTATTCCGTGTCGGGAAGTGTGATCGCTTTATCCTCGGAAAAGGCTGTGTTATCTGCGCGTGCAAAGAATGGGTGGATACACACTTCACCGTCGTCATCGCGAAGGGTGATTTCGCATTTCCCGTCTCTACGGGTAGCTCCGGTTTCTTTTTCGAGCGTGAAAGTGTCGCGGTAATCCGCATAGAATATACCTACCATCATCCGGTCTGTCGGGGCTGCGGAGGGGGCATCCCGTGAATCGTCCCACGTGATGGTGACAAGCGTACCGATCCGTGTCGCTCGTAGGTTGAGGGGGAGGGCGAGGGAGCCAAGACTGACTTGAAAACCTTCCATGTCAAGGATTTCACCCTTTTCGTCCAAGTATTTATAGTTAGTTGCGTGTATCAGATTATCATCGGTCATCCCTCGTTGGGCTGCGGCAATTTTCCAGACGGGCAGGTCTCCAAATCTCTCACGAATGAAGGCGAACATATAGCGAGCAAAGGTGAATTTGATGTTATTTTTCCTTTGTTTCGGTGTTCGATCAGGGATAATATTGCCGTTCTCATCTTTTTTCTTCTTTTTCTTGAGTGTTGAGCGCTTGCTGGGGCAGGCCTGCAGTTTGCCAAGCCTGTAATAATAGGTGATGCCTCCCACCCGGAAGCGTTTTTTGGGAGTTAACGAGGTGCCTTCTACTTGCATGATTGTGTTTTTAGTGTTTCCTGGAGAGTCTCTGGATCCTTTAACGATCCTCTTGGTCTCTCCTAGTTCTCCACGAAGATAAAAATAAGCATTTAATTTCATATAAACAATATTTATACTATATAAACAGTATAGGAGCAGTACAAAAGCAGTAGAAGAGCAGTAGATAAAGGAGAGGAGAACGGGAAGAGGGCTAGAGGACGCTTACGGGTGGGGCTATGGTTGATTATGTTCGGGAACCAGTATAATATCCAAGTTTGCATGTGGAAGTAGTGGACGGCAGACGGCGAGACAGCGATCAACAAGTAGGGCGAAAAAGGCCGGGGTGTCGGCAAAAAGTTCCCAAAGTTCACGGGCAAGGGTTATTCCGGAGATGCGGGCAACGCTTTCCGGGGAGCAGTGGCTTTCACGGGCGAGGGCGGCGATGAAGTCCCGGTTCATGATGACGTTGCGGCTATGCGTATCCAGATGTCCCTCGGCGAGCTTGACGGCTTTACCGATCATGATGCCCATCGTGAGGTGGGTGATACCTTCCTCTTCGGCAAGACGGAGGGTGTCTCCGATATAGTTGCCGTAATGTACGAAGGCTTGCGGAGGGAGGTGGGGAAAGCGGGAGCGGAGGTAATTTTCGCTCTTGGCTCCGGAGTTGATAACGAGTTCCGTGCATCCAAGGGCCCGGGCAACTTGTATCTCTTTGCGTATGGAGTTGACAAAAGCCTCGGAGGAGAAGGGACGGACGATGCCGGAAGTACCGATAATAGAGATTCCCCCGGTAATACCGAGTTTGGGATTGAAGGTTTTTTGAGCGAGTTCGCTACCTCCGGGTACGGAGATGCGGACGGACACGCCGGACAACGTACCATGAGTGTGGAGCAACCGTTCGATCTCACCGGTGATCATGCGGCGGGGTGTCGGGTTGATGGCGGGATCGCCAACGGGTATGCCGATGCCGGGAAGGGTGACCGTACCGACACCTTCGCCGGGCAGGAATCGCACTCCGGGAATGTCTGCGAGAGAGACGGTGGAAAAAATGGTGTAGCCGTTCGTGACATCCGGGTCGTCTCCGGCATCCTTGGTAACCCCGCAGGTGCAACTATCTTTGGTGAGAACGCACGAACTGACGGGGAGGGTTACCGTTTCTCCATCGGGAAGAGTAATCGTGGCGGAGTGTTGCGGAATTCGTGAAAGAAGGCCTTCGAGGGCAGCACGGGTGGCTGCCGTGGCGCACGCTCCGGTGGTGAACCCGCTACGGAGAGGGTAAAAACCGGGAAGGAGGCGTTCCACGCGGTAGCGCAAGCCGTGTTCACCGTTCACGACGTAGAAACTGTCGGGGAGCGGCGGACGGCGAATGACGATGACCGGGATGCCCAGTTGCCGGGCTGCGGTGATTTTTTCCTCGTAGTACCCGGATTCACCGCTTTCTTTGGTAAGGATAGCCCCGGGACGTAGCTGGCGGAACAGGGTTAGTTCGTCCTGTCCCTCTTGCCAGAAAAGGAGGTTTTCTGCGGGAAATCCGGCCCGGCGGGCGATCTCCCGGGAGTCGTCCCGGTCGAGTACACGGAAATGGCAGGGATGTTTTTCCCAGTAACGTTGTAATTTGGTTATGGTCTGGACCCCGGAAAGGGCCAACAGATCACGTATTTCGTGAGATTCGAGGTAATCAATGGCGTCATCGAAGGTGTCACACCACACGAGCGATTCGTCTCGTGGCGGGTAACGACGTTCGAGGCGTATGACGGGCAGATCCAGTTGTTCGGAAACGGCAGCCACGGTGGTGTGGAGCAAAGAGGCAAAGGGATGGGCGGCGTCGATGATGAGGCGTATGTCGTGTGTCGAGCAAAATTCCATCATGGCGTCATGATCCATGCCTCCCGCTACCCGGGTCCCATGTTTACATTCGATTTGCTGGGCATTGCCACGGGTGGAGTAGTAGTAGAGACTACCTGCCTCATCGAGTACTTTTACCGCTGTTCTTCCTTCTGTTGTCCCTCCGAAAATGAGAATCATGACGTTTTAATTTTAGATTTTAGATTCCAGCCACACAGGGCCTTGCTAATTTTAGATTTTAAATTTTAGATTCCAACCGGGATTCGCCTTTGGCGAGTTACAGGTTTCTTTTACTTTTATCTTTTAGTTTTTATCTTTTAACTTTTATCTTCCAAGGGGGTAGTTTTTTCATTTTCAATTTTCAATTCTCCATTTTCAATTTCTAAACAGGTGTTTGAACTGGTGTGAATAGAGTTTCGACAGGCCTTGTCGGTTGTCGATGGCGTCACCCACGACGATCATGGTGGTGAGGGTGAGGTTGTTCTCTTTCACGATCTTCGCCAAGTCTTGCAATTCTCCCCGGTATATCCGCTCGTCTTTCCACGTGAGATGGTAGCAGGCGGCGACGGGGGTGGTTGGCGGGTAGTGTTGCATCAGTTCGGATTGCACTTGATCAACGATAGAGGCACTGAGAAAGATGCACATCGTGCTTTGCGAACGGGCCAGCAGGTGGAGTTTCTCTTTTTCCGGCATCGGGGTACGCCCTTCTCCGCGGGTAAGGATGATTGTCTGCACTTTTTCGGGGATGGTGAACTGTGACTGCAAGGCCGCTGCCGCTGCAAGGAAAGAGGATATACCCGGTGTGATGTGGTAATCCATGCCGTATTCGTCAAAGAAAGCCATCTGTTCCTGGATTGCACCGTAGATGCAGGGGTCCCCGGTGTGTAGGCGCACGATGAAGAGGCCCCGGTCATAGAATTCTTTCATGAGAGCGAATTGTTCTTCAAGGGTCATGTCGGCAGAACTGCGCACGGTGGCACCGGGTTTGGCGTAGTACGTGAGTTCCACGGGAACAAGACTACCGGCGTAGAGGATGAGGTCGGCTTGTTCGAGGAAGTGTTTGCCTTTAACGGAGATCAGTTCCGGGTCTCCGGGACCGGCCCCAACGATCTCGATGAATCCCCGGCGTTCGACAGCGCGATTCATGGCAACGGCAAAAGTGAAGTCATTGCCCTCGCTGAGTTTACCTTTCTGTTTTTCAAGGAGCAGACGGGTATTCCCGGTAGATTTCAGGGCGGCGGCCTCGGCAACGCTGGGGGAAGAAGTTACTTCACGTACTTTCTCCGAGGGGTTGGGAACGGTGATGTCCCGGAGTTCGTCGGGCGAGTACGAGTCCATTGAAAGTATTAAACTGTGAGTAAGAAGGTCGACAACAGGTTCATCCTTTTTGATGTCAATCGTCGCGAGGTTTGTGAGACTGGTCGGGGAGATTCCCGCCTCGATGAGACGTGCGGTGATATATTCCCGTACACCCGACGGGTCACAGTTTTCCCGACACCCAAAACCAAGGGAAAGCACGTGTGGGCGATAGTAGAGGGTGGGGATAACGACGGGGTAGATGAAGGGGCTGACGATGATCAAGGCCTCGTAACGCTTCTGGTCTATGTCCTGAAAGGAGTTGTAAATGTCAACGTGAGGCGGTGCGGTACGTTCGAGGTTCCGGGTTCCGCTATCTTGGATGTCTAGGAGTAGGGCCACGGGGCGACGGTTGACGAACTTGTAGATGATTTCATTCATCGGTCCGACGGGTTCCGGGATCCATCCCTCGAATCTTTCGTGAATGGTGTCAAGGGCCCAGAGGTCGTTGTTGTCGCTTTGGGTGGTGATGACGGGGTCGGCGCCGAGTATGGAGGAAAGTCGGCGGGTGAGTTCGTTGGCTCCCCCAACGTGACCGGAGAGGACGGAGATAACATGTTTGCCCGTGGAGTCGATGTTGACGACGGCGGGGTCCGTGTACTTGGAGTGGATGCAGGGGGCGATGGCCCGGACGCAGATGCCGAGAGCGCCGATGAAGACGAGACCTTCATAGCGGGTAAAGTTGGTGGCGACGAAGGCCGGGATGGAGTCGATGGAGGTACAGGGGTTTTCCTGTCCTTCGCCCGCGTAGAATAGTTCTGTTTCGGGAAGTTCCCGGTGTATGGTAAGGGCCTGTGCCAGTCCTTGATGGGAGGCTATGATAATGGCTATTTTTTTCATGGGATTATATTTTTAGTGCTTTCATGATTAATATGGGGTTGAAGCCGTTGATGGCCACGTGTTGGGAATCAACGACGTTGAGACCGTGACGGGTGACGGCGTTAGCGAATAGCTCGCAGCTTTCGGGGGTGACGGAGTTGAAGACGATAACGCCACGGTGAGGAAGTCGCGTGGAGATGCGCTGGACGATGGCGTCCAGTCGGCCGCCGTGACCGCCGATGAATACGGCGTCGGGGGCGGGGAGATCGTCTAGTTCAGCCTGCAGGAAGTCTCCGATGCGGGTGATGATGCCGGGCGTTCCGAAACGGGTGGCGTTGACTTCCATGAGACGTTCGCCTTCAGGGCGTTGCTCGAAAGCCACGACGTGCAGGTGAGGGAACTGGAGTTTTGCCTCGATGGAGACGGAGCCCGTGCAGAACCCGATGTCCCACAGGGTTTGATAACGACGAAGGTCCAGTTGTGCCAGCGTGAGCAGGCGGATCGGAGCTTTCGTGATCATGTTGACACGTCCGTCGAGCAGTTCGAAATCGCTTTCGGGAATGCCGAAATGCCGCTGCCGCTCGTACGTGCGGTAGAGAATGAGGCAGTTCGGGTGGCGGAAGGTGAGGGCCTTGGCATCATCGGGAACGAGGACGCGGACGGTTTCAGTGTCACTGCCGAGGGCCTCGCCGACGTACATGATGTAGTTGTCGTACCCGTAACGGAGCATACGTTCGGCGATGGTGGCCGGCGTGTGTTCCCGGTCGGTAAGCACGCCGATCTTTTCCTGTCCCTCGATGAGTGCCCGGTCGAACTCGTGCCACGGTCTCCCGGTGAGGGAAACGACGTGCATATCGTGGTAGGGAAGCAGGAGGCGGTGAGCCAATGTCTGCAAGGAGTTGAACGTGGGGATCAGGGTGATCTTGGCGTCGGGTAGACGTTTGAGCACGGTGTTGGCGAAACCGAAAAAGAGTGGGTCTCCGGAGGCGAAAACAACGATGTCCGGGTGGTTTTCGTACTGGCGGAACACGTCGTCCAGCGGGATGGTGATGTCGATCCAGAGGTGGGCCTCCGGCAGGTTGTCACGCATGATCTCGTGGTGCCTTTTCCCCCCGGAAAAAACGTGATGGGTGGCGATGGCCGCCCGGGCCTGTTCCGGTAATTCGGGATGATCTTTGTCGTCTATACCGATGATGGTGAAGTTATTCATTTTAGATTTAATGATTTTAGATTTTAGCCGGGATTCGCCTTTGGCGAGTTACAGGTTACAGGTTTCTTTTACTTTTATCTTTTAGTTTTTATCTTTAACCTTTCCAACTACCCCCTCTAACTCCCCCTTACACAGGGGGAGGACATACTACATTGAAACATTGAGGCGCTTTCTTGCGTTCGTTGCTCCCCCTGTGCAAGGGGGAGCCAGAGGGGGTAGTAGTCTTTTTCATTTTCAATTTTCAATTCTCCATTTTCAATTCCTCAAAGGTCTCTTCCCGGTCGTAGCTGTGCGGCGTCATCGAAACAAAGGATGGCGTTGACGAGGGTGGCGGCGAGGTTACTACCTCCCTTGCGCCCCTCTATAACGAGCTTGGGTAGACGGGTGAAAGATTTCAGCATATGTTTGGATTCCCGAACGTTGACAAAACCGACGGGCGCACCGATAACACCGATCGGATGGGCCTTATCCTGGCGCATGAGCTTGCATAGTTCCATGAGAGCCGTGGGGGCATTACCGAAAACGTAGAGTGCTTCGGGATGTTCTTCCACGGCAAGGCGTATGCCGGCTTGTGTGCGGGTGATTTTGAGACGGGATGCCATTTCTACCACACGAGGATCGTCGAGGTTGCATTTGACCTCAATGCCGAGGCGTTCGAGGGCTCCCTTGCGGATTCCGGAGGCTGCCATGGTGACGTCGGTTACTATCATGCGTACCTTGCCATCGTGCAGGGCAGTATGGAGTGTTTCCACGGCGTCATTGTCGGTGTAGAGAATGTTCTCCATATCGAAGTCGGCAGTGGTGTGGATGGCGTGTAACAACGCCCATTTACGGCCGAGGGGGATGTTTTTGTCCCTTAGTTCGGATTCGATGGTGCGGAAACTGCGCATCATGATTTCTTGCCCGATACCAACGTTTTCGGTACATTGTTCCCGGTAGTAACCGCGGGGAGTGATGATTTTGTCATTCCACGTGTAGGACTGAGAATTTCCAATGATTACGATCGTGAACATATCGATCTCTTCCGGGTCGAAATCATGTAGTGTCGTGATCTTAATTTCTTGTTCTTCACGTCCGGCTTGGCGGATGTAGCCGACAGAGGTTTCCGGTTCGCGGTATTTGAGAAATAGTTCTTTCAGGCGATAGAGTTGCCAGTAGCGTCCCTCGCTTTTGGGGTTGTAGACGGCGGTCACGAAATCGGCAGACGCGGCGGCTTCTATGCGACGCTCGATCTTTTCCCACGGGGTCATGAGATCGGAGAGGGAGATGATGCAAAAGTCATGCCCGATAGGGGCTCCCAGTAACGCGGCTCCTTTCTGGAAGGCGCTGATTCCGGGAAGGATTTCTACCTCAACATCACTCGCTTTATCCCGTTTCATTTCAAGAACGAGGGGTGCCATCCCGTATATTCCGGCATCTCCGGAGCTGACAACACAGACGGTGCGTCCCTGTTCGGCATACTCGAAGGCAAGGGCTGCCCGGTCTTTCTCTTTTTTCATCCCGGTATCGATGCACTCCGTTTCAGGGCGGACGATGGATCGGATGAAGTTAAAGTAATATTTGTAACCCACCACAACGTCCGATTGCATGATGGCTGTCCGTACGGCTGGGGTAATGTCTTCCTCGCTACCCGGCCCGATGCCGGCGACATATATTTTTCCGTGTTTCATAAATAAAGACGTTATTTCGAGCAAAGTTACGATTTAGTTTGTAAAGTTTATAAGGTTTGTAAAGTTTATAAAGTGCCGGGCGTCCTTCGGATGGAGTTTTGGGCTGTCCCAAAAGGTACCTGCGGGGAGACACTACTTTATGAACCTTATAAACTTTACGAACTTTATAAACCTGTTTTTGAGGTATTTCACCGAAAGTACGATTCCCGTGAAGGAGACAACAGCACCGCCAAGGAGAAGGGTCCAAATGACCACGGTCCATAGTGCGGGGCGCTCGACGAGAAATTTGATGTCAAGGGTGTGAAGACCACGGTAAAGCCAGCGTTTCCAGCGTCCGTTGGTGTCGTAGTGAACGGGGCGGAAAGATTCAAGGTTATAGTAATAACAATCCTTCGCCTTGTTGTCGAACGTGACCTTGTAGACGGGGAGCGGTAGAGGACGACGACGGGATATATAGTAGTTGTCGTACTCGTTCATCTTGGTGATGGAGTAGGTGGTTGAGTCCCCGGCGAGACGTTTGACGGCAGCAAGTATCATCTCTTCCGTGATGCGGAAAGGACGAATCGTGTCAATGGAGGCGTCCAAAGTCACTTCCTTGCTGACCGTGCGGAGACGATAGAGGGGAATACCTTGGTAGTGGGTCCACTCGATGGTTTTGACAGGATCATCCGACGTGGCTGTGAGTGCGATGGCTTTTCGATAGTCCAAGGCATAGTCGGCAGGTGATGGGGCTTGTCTTTCGGCCGGGCTTTGGCGGAATCCGCGGGAGTCCTGTTTGCCAAAGAGCCACGAGGGAAGCGGGGCCATGGACATATAGCCGCTCAGTATCCACGTGAAGACAAATATACCGAAAAAGAAACCCGTGATGTGGTGCCATTTGAACCACTGTTTCTTGTATGGAGAGCGGAGAAAGCCTTTTCGGCGAGCGAGCCAGTAGGAACGTATGCCGAGAACGAATCCGGTAAAACACATGAACATTCCGAGATAACATGCCCAGTACATGAATTGTGTCCATAAGTTCTGGTTACCTCGGATAACGGTGAAATACACCCAATGGGGAATGGCCCCACACCATGCCCAGAAACGATTGTCGGAATCGGTAAACTGCAGGATATTGGCGGTTCGGGAAGAGACGTAAAGCTGGTACTTTTCCGGACCGTCGAAGTAGAATTTGTAGATGGGAAATTCCCGCTTGTAGTGGGCGAGGGGTATCCACTGGTCGAGGGTGCGTAAGGTATCCACCCGGGTAATCTTTCGATCGGCACACCAGCGAGCAGCCCGGTTTTCACAGAGTGCGTCGTTAATAATGGGAGCCACGACATTAGTGTCTGCGTATAACTCAACGCTTTGGCGTCCCCCTCCTATACTGAATACGGGATCTCCATAAGGGTTGTTCAGAGAGAGGCTGTGGGTTGGCGTTTTGGCAGGGAGACGGAGTAACACGTCTTGGATAGCGGGCAAGCCATTCGTATCAAGAATTTCCGCACGAGTGAACCGATCTTCTTGGCTTACACGAGGAAAGGAGTGGTAGATCATCACGATTCCGGATATGAACCATGAAAAGCACAGGATACAGAGAATTAATCCCAGTATCCGGTGGATATGGATAAACAATTTGGTTAACATGGGCGGGTTAGTCTATATCGTCTGTTTTCTCGTATTTCTTTTTCTTCACGGTGATGTCTTCCCGTTGGTGTTTGGTGGCGAATTTCACGTGTTGGATGAAAAGTTCCTGTATGGCGGGATATTCTCCCAGTCCTTTGAGCAGGACGTTTACTTTATAGCCTTTCTTTTCCAGTTCGTCTTTCCAGTCCCCGGCGATGTCATTTTTGGCATGGTCTCCGGCTACGAACATAAAAGGAACAAGTGTTATTTCTTTTGCCTTATTCGCTTCGAGTTCGCGGATTACATCATCCATCGTGGGGTAACCTTCGATCGTTCCCACGTGGTAGTTCTTGTGTCCTTGGGCTTTCATCACGTAGTCGAGCATCCCGTAGGTTGAGTTTGCCGGGTGGTAGGTCCCGTGGCACACGAAGACGCAATCCCCTTTTTCCTTGTCCTTGATTGATGCGGCAATCGCTTTTACCACGGCTTGGTAATCCTCGGGAGAATGAAGAAGAGCTGTCCCTAAGCGAATGTCTTTGAACTTCGTTTGGTATGATGCAACTTCTTTTTGCAGGGCTTCCATTTCAATTCCTTCGATGATGTTCGTGGGTTGAAGGATCAAGTGGGTATAGCCGTCGGCAATCAGTTTGTTCATGGCTTCCGTCGGGTTGGGTTTGGTTATTCCTTTTTCTTTCAGACGGCGCATGATCATGCGGGAAGTGTAGGCTTCACGTACTTCCACTCCGGGGAATGTTTGTGCCACTTTTTTGTTGATGGCATCGATGGTCAAGGCTCGGGTATCATCGTGAGTTGTACCGAAGTGCACCATGAGAATGGCTACTTTGTCATTAGGACCGAGGGTCTTGAATATATCGGAATGTTTGAAACCACCGCCACCGTGGGCTAATACATTAAGACTGATAAAGAGGGATAGTATGATGATAATTGTTTTCATTATTTTTTAAATCTAATAGTTAAACTTGCAAAGAATGTTCTTCCCGGACTTAATGTTCCGAGATTAGAGCCGTAAGGCAGGTTCTGGGAATAGTCGAACAGGTTCTCGATTCCCGCGTTGATTTCGAAAAGGAACATACCCACGGGAGAGAAAGAGTGGTTCGTCGTCAGATTCCAGATTTGGTACTTGGGGGCGTCAATCTCTTGGGCTTTCACGAATTTTTTGCCTTGAATTCGTCCGTTTAGGTTCACGTTAAGACGATAGTTTGTCCATTCGTGCATGTAATTCGCCTTGACGGTTGCCGAGTGACGGATGCTTTCTTCCAAACGAATTTTGGTTTTCCTATCCCGGGCATCCACGTAGCTATATCCACCACCTAGAGAAAATCCCGCACCGAGGTAGCTGTTAACGGAAATATCAACTCCTTGTGTCCGGGCTTTGTCCAGATTCTCGTAAGTTTCTCGGGAAGTGACCTTGTTGGCTTCGTCTTCCGGTGTTAGGGGTAATTTCTTTGACTCTATAACGTTACGGAGGTCATTGATATACCCGTTTACGGAGATGTTACAGTACTTTCCCGCATATTCCGTGTTGAAAGCGTAGTAATTCGATTTCTCCGGTTTCAGATCGGGGTTCCCGATAACGACGGTTAATTTTCCTTTCTTGGCAGATTCCTTATAATAATAGAGGTCCGTCAACAAGGGAGCCTTGAATCCGGCTGCGTACGAGAGCCTGAAGTTGAAATTTCCTAGGCTGTACATGGCTGAAAGTTTGGGCGTAAACTGATTCTTGAATGCCTCGTGGTAGATGTAACGGAAACCGGGTACTAATTGGAGTTTTTTGAAAAGACGAATTTCGTCTTGTGCATAAAGAGCCAGCGTATAGACATCTTTACTCTCCGCCAGATCGGTGGGATTCTTTAAGTAGTCCTTGATGTACTCGGTTCCAATGGAAATTTTGTTGTACTTACCGATCTTGAATACTCCTTTTAGGTTGGCAGATAAGTAGCGTTGACGTTTGGTCAGGATTTCATCTCCAACGTGGGTGGTAGTGTCGCCCTTGGACTCGATGGCACGGGTGTATACTTTGTAGTACTCGTAGTTGTTGGCGTTGACATCCAAGCTAATATAAGCGGAATTACCAAACAGATATTTTCCCCCCAATCCCACGGCGTAGTTCTCGTATGACATATCATAGTCGAATCCGGAAAGGTCTTTAGCATCCTTGTTCACGGGACGGTCGAGTTCTTTGGTAAAGTAACTTCCTTCCACGTACAAGTTCAGATTTTTTGATGGATCGAAGGCAAAACGTTGGTTCACGATGTCCGAGTGAAATTTATCAGACACTTTGCGACGGGTAGGTACACTATCTTCTGTGATATTACTGAGTTGCCAGCCGTCAGATTGGCGCCTTTGATAAGAGGTTGAGGACGAGAATTTGCCAGCGTTGATGTCCGCGTTGACGTTCTCGATAAAACTGCCCTTGCCTCCTAATCGGGTCGTGGACACGATGTTCAGGGCGTCATGCGGCTGATCTGTGATAATGTTGATCACTCCCGCAATAGCGTCCGATCCGTAGAGGGAGGAGGCTGCACCTTTAAGGACTTCGATTCGTTTTACCCTACCCATGTCGATTCGGGAGAGGTCAACGTAACCGGAAATATCTCCGGTCATTTTCTTCCCGTTCACGAGAACAAGGATATAATCTCCTTTCATTCCGTTAAGGGTCATGTTTGTACCCATAGCTGTTGGTCGGAAACTAAACGAGGGATTTAGCATCACGAGGGCATCCTCGATGGTGGAGATTCCGCCTTTTTTGATGTCCGAGGCTGTCATGACCTCGACGGGGACTGGCGAGTCCTTTAATTTTCGGTGAGTTCCCGTTCCCGAAACAACGACTTGATCGAGGTTGATCAGTGATGTTTTCAGTTGGAACAGAATGTCACTTTTGCTACTACTGACTTTTATGGAACTGACTTCGTAACCGGAGTAACTGGCCCGGAGCGTGTAGGTACCGTCGGGAACTTTTTCGAGGACGAATTCGCCCTTGTTGTTCGTGGCGATTCCGATGCTTGTTCCGACTAATCGTACATTGGCCCCGATAAGTGCTTTCCCGCTTTTTGCATCGATCACTTTCCCTCTCAACGTGATCTGCCCTAGCGAGACGCTTGCCAAAGTCAGCATGAATAATGTAGTCAGTACTACAATTCTTTTCATTCGGGTTAAGTTTTAAAGTTTATAATAGTATTCCTGGCCCCGAGAATACGCTATTACCTGTGTTTGTCTCGGCAGGTCTCCTGACTACGCCTAAGAAAGATACCTTCCCGTCCTTACGAACAGTGGTGTAAGAACCTTTCTTTGAATCTCCTCGTTAGGGAGAAACGGGCATCACAGTAGCGGGCACTGTACCGGATTCTAACCGGTTTCCCTCTTGTATGTTAATTGAGCATTAACACATCACCTAAGACGGCACAAATGTATATATTTTTTGACAAAAGGTTACGGTTGGATGAGAAAAATGATACCGGGAGAAGGTATAGAGATTCGTTAGGGACATTGTTGGAGTTTTTATTATAGGGATTGGTTGTCAGTTTGTTATGATGATTGAATTATGGAAATAAAAAAATCATGTTGAAAAAGTATAATATAAAAAAATATATTACATTCGCGCCATGTTTTGGTGCGAAGCCTTCGGTCATGGAGGTGATGCTTAATAGGGAATCCGGTGTGAATCCGGGACTGTACCCGCAGCTGTAAGTTCCTGTACAAGGGATTTTGTACTTCAAATGTCACTGGTTATAAACTGGGAAGGCAACAAAATCCGGAACAAGTCAGAAGACCTGCCGAACTAGATAAACCATAGCTTTCGGGAAAAAAAGCGAGAGGGAAAAAGATGGATTTTACCTTAAACTCATGTTGCCCAAAAGACTATGTTAATAATGCTTATTCATTATTAATATATAGTTGTATGAAAAAAGTTGTTGTATTAGCATTGTTGCTGTTTGTGTGCGTCGGTTCGCTTTTCGCTCAAGAGAACGATAAGCGAAAGAAAAAGAGTATCACGGACTCTTTATTCCGTATCGATCAGGTGGATGTGATGCAGAAAAAGAAGAGGATTGATTTGTTGGGATTGGATGTGCCTTTACGTTTCGTTCCGATAACGGTGAGCAAGTTGTCTAGCCAGATGCTTGACCGGAAGGGAATTGTTGATCTGATGGATGCCGTTAAGTTTTTGCCGGGAATTGTAGCGAAAGACAAGCAATACGGGCAGTTTCAACAGTTTTCTATTCGCGGACAGGGGAGTGCGGTTGTTATGATTGACGGGATTCGCGATGAGCGGACGTTGAATAATAACGTGCCTTACGGGGATTTGGCTGCCGTGGAGTCTATCGAATTGTTGAAAGGACCCGCCGCTATTTTGGCCGGACATTCGGCTATGGGCGGAGTGTTGAATATCGTGCGCAAGAAAGCGTCTCCCGATTTTTCGGCCAACGCTCGTATCAGTTATGGTAGCTGGGATGAGAGACGGGCTACTCTTGGTTTCGGGGGAAAACTTGTGGGACCTCTCGAATATCGTGCCAATATCAATTATTCAACGGGTGACGGATGGCGTGAGGTGAATGCAAATCGTTTTTCCGTGTATGGTGTTTTGGGAGCTGATTTAGGAAAGTGGGGACGTATTGATGTGACCGGTAGTTATGCCGATGATGATTACACGACCGAGATCGGGGCTGCACCCGTTATGCCCGGTGATATGTTCTACGTGGACGGAGACAAACCGTACGCGCTGAAGGGGGATCGCCACCCGGAGGCGGATTACCGCGAGGTTTATAATGACTTTGCCAATAATTACATGAAACGGAAAGTATGGGATATGTCTGTGTCATACGTTTACCAGATCACGGATTGGATGAAGTTGAAAGAACGTTTTTCCTATTTCCACAGTGATTTGGATTATCATTGTATTGAGGGGCTTTCTTATCGTACCTCTAAGGATCCGATATATAAATGGTATTATTATAAGTCAGAAGACGAGAAGGTGTATGTTGACTTGGATACGGTTCAACGAGGAAATGCTGCCCGTCAGAATCCGTTGAATTTTAACCCGGACCACAAAAACGTGAATAATACGATCGAGTTGACCGGGAAGTTCGAGACAGGTTCCGTGTTACATAACTACACGTTGGGATGGACGTACAATTGTTTTGATTTCGCCCAGTATAACGGTTATGGAGATGACGATTTGTGGGGGCCCGGTTTGGATGCACTTTTGCCTGTGCGGGACCCGCATATCGTGCAAGGATGGTGGGACACGAAAGTTTCAGCCGTTTCTCTGCGCACGGAGAGAACGCATGGAATTTATTTGCATGACGTGATCGAATTCAATGATAAATGGAAGATGATGGCCTCGGGACGTGTGGATTTGTATAGCCGGAAAACATCAAGTGCTACGATTGATGACGGGAAACAGAAATATGAAACGAAGAACAGGAAAGAATGGAAAGAGGTGGAGACCTCGGCATTCACGTATCGGGTGGGTGTCGTGTATTTCCCTATGCCTGAATTGTCATTCTACGGTTCTATTTCTTCTTATTTCAATCCTGTAACCACAACATATAGTCCTACCGTGATGTATTTGGACCGCAAGGGTAACGAGTTCAATCCTGACGAGGATGGGGGCGAAGTGTTCAAGCCGGAAAAAGGGTATTCCACGGAAGTCGGTGTACGTTACACCTTGAACGAGATGGTGGATATTAACGCGAGTGTATTTTATATTCGTAAGTATAATATCGTGAAGAGTCTGGGTGACACGACTGTATTGGTGGATGGTGTTGCTACCGAGAAGAGTATTCGGGGACAAGTCGGAAGAGCCGACTCGCGAGGTTTTGACATTGAGGTGGTTGTTCGTCCGTTACCGACTTTACAAGTTACGGGAGGTCTCGGTTGGTCGGACTATCGTTTGCGGGAAATTGCCGAGAGCGGACGTTTCTCTAAATATAAGGAACAGAATAAAAATGTTCGTGCCACGGGTGTGCCTCGTACGACATTCTACGCTTATGCCGATTACACGATACCACGCGGGGTGCTAAAGAATTTGTCATTCCATTTAAGTGGGAATTTCAAGGATAAGGTGTTCCGGAATATAGATAACCGGTTGTACGATCCGGCCTTGTGGTTGATGGATGCGGGTATTTTCTACACGATCAAGAATCACGTAACACTGGCATTGAACATTAACAACTTGTTTGACAAGGAATATTTCGAGAGAACCACGATCATGGCGAAACCCCGGAATTATCAGGCATCGGTTTCCTATACTTTTTAATTAAAGAAAGGGAATTTGAAAGAAGTCAAGGAGGATGTCAAACTCCCTCCCCCTTTGGGGTATTGAGCCTGTAAGCAGTCTCGAATCGGCTCTCGCTCGACAGACAACGAGTAAACTCTCAGTCTGTTCTCGCTTACTCGCCGATTTCCCTCTATAAACAGAGGGAGAGCTGAAATACTCCCTGTTTTTGGGAAGAATCACCAGCTCCTCCTCTGTTTATAGAGGAGGTGGCCGAAGGTCGGAGGAGTTTATTTTGTAATAGAGAGAACTGTTCAGGCAGTTCTCTTTTTGTTATTGGCTAACGTAAATATATTCAGCTTGTCAGCTTGTTTTGCGGTTCTTTTTATACTTTTGCAGGCAGACAATTAAATCACAATCAATATAAAAGATATGAAGAGAACAGCATTTATTTTATTCGCCCTCGTTTTCGGAGGGTACATGATGGCCTATGCGCAGCAGAATACGACTGTACAGGACACGACAAAGCCTGTAGGCTACCAGTTTACTGATATCAAGAGATTGCCCGCTACGTCCGTGAAGGATCAGTATCGTGCCGGGACTTGTTGGTCATGGTCAACGTCCTCTTTCCTAGAGTCGGAAATGATGCGAATGGGGAAAGATTCAGTGAATTTGTCGGCCATGTATTTCGTGAAACACGCTTATTCGGATAAGGCGGATAAATATGTTCGCTTGCACGGGGTGTTGAATTTTGCGGTGGGAGGAGCCTCTTCGGATGTGACGAATATGGCGAAGAAATATGGGATTGTGCCTCTTGAGGTGTATCAAGGATTGAATTACGGGGAACCGAGTCATGTTTTCGGAGAGATTGATGCTGTTTTGAAAGCTTACGTGCAAGCGGTAGTGGAAAATAACAACAAGCGGTTGAGTACGGCGTGGAAACGGGGATTCGATGCTATTCTGGATACTTATCTCGGACCGGAGCCGGAGAAGTTTGAATATCAAGGAAAAGAATATACACCGCAGACTTTCGCTAAAGAGGTGGTTGGCTTAAACATGGATGACTATGTGAATTTAACCTCTTTCACGCACCATCCTTTCTACACGGAGTTCGCTATTGAGGTTGAGGATAACTGGTCTTGGGATAAGGCTTATAATCTTCCGTTGGAAGAGTTGATGCAAGTGATGGATTATGCTATTGATAACGGTTATACTTTCGTTTGGGGTGCTGACGTGAGCGAGAAAGGATTTGCCACGAAGGATGCAGGGGTTGCCGTGATTCCGGCAACGGACACGAAGGAGATGAGCGGTGCGGAAATTGCTAAATGGGAAAAGTTGCCGAAGGGACAGCAGATGATGGATGCTTTCAAGCAAGGTCCGGCTCCCGAAAAGACGATCACGCAGGAGATGAGACAGGAAGAGTTCGATCGTTACCTGACAACGGACGACCACGGAATGCATATCATTGGTAAAGCAAAAGATCAGAACGGAACTCCTTATTTCATCGTGAAGAATTCTTGGAATAAGTATAACAAATTCGGAGGGTATTTCTACGCATCTTATCCTTATATGGCTTTGAAGACAATGGATATTATGGTTCACAAGAACGCTATCCCGAAGGCGATAAGGAAGAAATTGGGAATCTAAGAATTTTAGATTTAATGATTTTAGATTTAATGATTTTAGATTTTAGATTTTAGATTCCAGCCGCACGAGGCTGACGCTTTTTGAGACACGATCATCAAGAAACTCCTCCGTCACTTCGTGCCACCTCCTCTATAAACAGAGGAGGAGCTGGTGACTTTCCCCGAAGAAAGGAAGTATTTCAACTCTCCCTCTGTTTATAGAGGGAGTACCCCGAAGGGGGGAGGGAGTTTGAGAAATGACTTTTTGAACAGCCTCGGAGGGGTAGTTAAAAAGTCAGCCTTGTGCGGCTGGAATCTAAAATTTAAAATTTAAAATCTAAAATTAGTAAGTTGTTTCGTGCGTGGCATACACGCTATCCAGTAGTTGGCGTCCGAGACAGGGGCGATAATGGGAGCCTTCGTAGTAATTCCGGATGTTATTTGTGTACTTGTTGATGCCGGAAAAGTCATAAACGTTTTCAGCTCCGAATATTTCTTTCAGTTGCTCCACGTCCGCCGGGTTCAGACGTATTTGTTTGTATTCCGGGCTAATGATGATTTTGTACCTCGTGTGGTGATCCTGGAATACTTTTGCGATTTCCGATAACAGTTTGATTTGTGGTTTCATCAGTACCGGAGGGTGAACCCGTTCTTCCCCGGGACGGGGGCGGAATCTCTTTTTATGTTTTTCCCAGTAATGTTCACCGAGTTGTTCTATCTCGTGTTCCCGCGGGTTCCACAAGTCGTTTGTGACAACATTGCGGATGTTTTTGTCGGGATTCACGATTCCTCTCATGTAATTGCGGTAGCGTCGGCATACCCGGTAATCCATGTAGGGAACCAGAAATTTTGGGTTGAAGAATTCTTGTGCGAACTGAGATTGGAACTTGAATTTATTCATCCCGCTGACTTCCGGGGGAAGTAGGTGCATGTAGCCCGTGGATAACTGATATTCTCGCAATAGGGTGGCATCGACGATGAGCAAAACATTTGCAATATGCTCCTCTTCCTTGTCAAGAGTCATCACTTTCCGGTGGATGGCAGCTAGTCGTTCTGCTGTTCCGTATAACCGGATGGCCTTGCTCCCGTTGAGGTATTTCTCCCAGTCGGAGGTTAGAAATGCCATCGTGCAGGAATTCCCTAGGATGAAGGAATCGAAGTGTAAGGAATCCCGGAAATTCTTATATGTCTTCCAACCGATGTAATCTTCGTTCAGGAAGATCGGATCGTTGTCATATTTTTTGTACTCACGCAGGACTTTGAAGGGATCATCGTAAAAGTAGATCCCCGCGAAGACAAAGAAGGGAACAAGAAAAAGCACGCATTTTATTATAAATCCTTTGAAAGTTCTCATGGCTAAAACTGTAAATAAATGAAATCTTCAGATCCGAATTGTCCGAATAGGAACATGAGTAGTACGAGCAGGTAGTAGACCCCCCAGCGTATGATTCTGTGACGCTCGCTCAAGGCTTGTAACAGGTCCCGTTTCGACATAAAGTATTCGTATAGGAACAGTACTACGACGGCAACCCCGGCAACGATACATTCTTGGTCGGTCATCCCTAGTCGCAGTTCTTTAATCGAGGTGTGCAGGTTGAAAGAGAAGTGACTGATCATGTACCCGGCATCGGATAACGAGGGCAGACGGAAAAATAGTAGGGAGAACGCGAAGAGCAGGTAGGTCCGGAGGATAGAGTAAGCCCCGAACACGTGTTTCCCCACGCTTGTTTCCACTTTATTCCGGTAGGCCACGGTCACCATCTCGTAGCTGATGATAAGTCCTTGGATTAACCCGTATATCACATAGTTCCAACCAGCCCCGTGCCATACGCCGAGTAACACGAAGGTGACCACAAGAGCGTAGACGATGCCCCACTGTCCCCAATATCGTTTACTTGCCGCGATGGGTTGGTAAAGGTAATCCCTGACCCAGAAGGAGAGGGACATATGCCAGCGGCGCCAAAAGTCGGTGATTGTCTTTGCCACGAACGGACGATTAAAGTTCGGAGACAGACGATAACCGAATATCATGGCCCCACCGATAGCCATATCCGTGTAACCGGAGAAATCGGCATAAAGCTCGATCGGATACAGTAACCCGGCCAGTAATAGCTGTGCCCCGGAAGCATCTTGTACGGAGGCAAATATATTATCCAGATGCGGAGCCAGCCGGTCGGCGATCAGGACTTTTTTCATCAAACCGATCAGCATGAGTTTCAGACCGTAGGTAACCGTGTCGTAGTCGAAACGTTTCTCGATTTTCAACTGCGGGAGCATATCGAAGGCCCGTTCGATCGGTCCGGAAAGGAATTTCATGAAAAATAGCATATAGAGCATGAAGTCCGGTAGTGAGCGTTCGGGTTCTTCCTCTTCCCAGTAGACATCAATAAGATAGCCGAGTGCTTGGAAGGTATAGAACGAGATTCCCAACGGGAAGAAAACAGAGGTGATGGCTCCTTTCCAGTCCACGCCGAACCAACCGAGTAGTACGGCAATGTTTTCCCCGATGAAATTGAGGTACTTGAATGCCACGAGGAACAGGACGAGAAAGACTATTCCCCCGACGAAGACTCTCCGGCGTTTGTTTTCCTGTTCCTGCATCCCGATCCAGCGCCCCCAGTAGAAGGTTATTGCCGCAATGAGTGCGGCTATCAGTAGGTATGCGATGTTGAAATAACCGACAAAGATGCAACTGGTTAGTAACAGGACCGGTTTCTGGTAGCTGCCTTTTACCGTGTAATATAGGATCAGGCAACAAGTAAACAGAATGACAAACGGTAGAGAGAGAAACATCATAGGCTACTTCTTTTTAGCTTGGATGGATGCGCACAGGTCACCCACGTGTTTGAATTTCAGTATTTCACGCAGGCCGAAACGAATGTTGTAATGTTTTTCGATGGCCGTGATGAGGCGCATATTCGTCAGAGAATCCCAGCCGTCCACGTCTTTTGCTGTGGTCTCGGGAGTTAACGTGATGTTTTCGTTTTTTAGAATGTCACGAAAAATCGTGTCCAGTTCGTGTAAGATTTCTTCGGTTTCCATAGTTTTTTATATTAATGTCGTTAATGCTTTCCGGTCAATTTTTCCACTGGTGTTTAACGGGAATTCTTCTAAAAAGTGAACTTCGGTCGGTAACATATAGACGGGTAAGTGTTCCTTCAGGTAATGGAGCAAAGCGTCCCGTTCGTGGGGAGTTGTCCCGACGAACAAGTGCAATTGACATCCCCCGTCATCCTCTTTCTTGGGAACGACGACGGCATTGGTCTCGTTCGGGAAGAATTTCTTTGTCCGGTATTCGATCTCGCTGAGTTCAACCCGGAAACCCTGCACTTTAACTTGGTAGTCCTTACGTCCGCGATAGATGATGTCCCCGTCCGGATCGACAGAACAGAGGTCGCCTGTTTTATAGTACACTTTCCCGTTGAAACGGGCGAATGCCTGTCGGGATTTATCCTCATCCTGCCAATAGCCTCGCATGACTTGTTCTCCGCTTACCCATAATTCTCCTTGTTCTCCGGTCTGCACGGGTATTTCCTTCTCGTCCATAATCAGGGTGTCGATTCCGGTGAAGGGGTGGCCGATGGCGATCATCCCGTTGTGTTGCTTGCAACCTTCGGGAGGAATCCGGTAAGCCGTACAATAAATTGTGGCTTCCGTGGGACCGTACAGGTTTACGAACTCCGCATTGGGGGCGCAGGCCCTGAAACGTTGGAGAAGATCGGCATTTGCTGCTTCTGCCGTCACGATAAGGTATTTGAGTTTTGGAACGTGAATCTCGTCAAAGTAAGGGGACAGGAATTGTAACAGGGAGGGAGGCATGGCCACGAAAGTCAGTTCCTCATCTTCCATCAATTCGTATACTCTCATGTATTTCAACTTGCTTGTTCCCACCGTGTAAACGCTGGCTCCGAGGGTTAACGGGTAGAGGGTGGACACGACCGAAACGTCGAATGTCAGTTCAAACATTTGCAACATCCGGTCTGTCGGCCCAAGTTGCCAGCCCAGTTGATGGTAGGCAGCATAGAATGCGTTCAAGTTTTTCCGGCTGATCGGGACTCCTTTGGGAATCCCGGTACTTCCGGAGGTGAAAATGATGTAGGCATTCTTGTTTGTATCTTGCGTTTGCTCTCCTGTTAGATGGTCTGTATTTTCATCCCGTAGCTCTAATGTTGAAATACATTTGATCTCGTTGGAGAGGCCTTGCCGCGTACCGGATTCGTGACCGTATAATACCTGTTTCATTCCGGTGGATTCCACAATGGTCCTGTTCCGACTGTCCGGGTAATTGGGATGGAGGATTACGTAAGTTTTTTCGGCCAATAAAACAGCTAGAATAGAGGCATACGTTTCAATGCAATCTTCCGCAATGATTCCGATAATGTCTTCCGGGCAATCCTGCACGAAGGGTATAATTCCTTGCACTCGGGCAAATACCTCCTGATAGGTGTAAGAGGTATCATCAATAACAAAAGCCACATGATCCGGGTAATTTCTGTAAGCCCGGACGATGTCTTTAATCATGTCCATTTCCTTCATAAATCATTCCTTTATACCTGAGGCCCGCTCCCGGCGTCCATTCCGAGAGTTTACCAATGTTGCAACCGCCTCAAATATCGTAACGCTACAAAAATAGGCTTTTATTAGAAACATCCAATGTTATTATACTTTTATTATTTAGAGAAGTTTTATCTTTGTGTGTAAATACTGAAAGAAATGAAACAGAAACCATTCATCATGATCGGGGCGGCAGGTTCCGGTAGCGGGAAGACGACATTCACGTTAGGTCTGTTACGATTGCTACGGAATCGGGGAATGAAGGTACAACCTTTTAAGTGCGGGCCGGATTATATAGACACGAAACATCATGCCATGGCTGCAGGAGAGGAATCCGTGAATCTGGATACTTATATGGCATCGGCGGTGCATGTGCGGGAACTGTACGCCCGCTATGGAGCAGCGAGTGATGTCTGCGTGACGGAAGGGGTGATGGGGTTGTTTGATGGGTACGATGGGATGAAGGGAAGTAGTGCGGAGATTGCCGAGTTAATCGGTATTCCCGTCGTGTTGGTACTTAATGCGAAATCCACGGCCTATACGGTGGCTCCGGTGTTGTATGGTTTTAAACACTTCTATCCGGGAATCCGGGTTGTCGGGGTCGTGTTTAACTTCGTGGCATCGGTAGCGCATTATGCTTATTTGCAACAGGCTTGTGCGGATGCCGGAGTGGAGGCATTGGGGTATATCCCAAAGGATGAAAGTATTGTTATCCCGTCCCGTCATTTGGGGTTGTCGATTGATGAGACGTTTTGTTTTGATACATTTGCGGATCGGGTGGCAGAGGTGATTGACAAAACCGTGAATGTCGATCGTTTACTGGAACTCTGTACGGTGGAATTTTCCGGTGAACAGACGGAAGATGTCGTTTGTTCCGGGAACAGGAAGATCGCTATTGCCCGGGATGAGGCTTTTAATTTCATGTACCGGGAGAACGTGGAGGCATTGAAACGAGCCGGGGAGGTGGTGTTTTTTAGTCCTCTGCGTGATAAAAGTCTTCCGGAGGCCGATATGGTCTATTTCCCCGGAGGGTACCCGGAACTACATTTGGCGGAGTTGGCGGCTAACGAGGGAATGAGACAGTCTGTCCGGAAGTATTGCGAAACCGGAGGGCGGGTGTTGGCAGAATGTGGTGGGATGATGTATTTGTGTGACACGATTACAGGTGACGACGGGAAGGTTTACCCCATGGTAGGCGTGTTGAAACAAGGGGCGACGATGGAACAGATGAAATTGAAATTGGGCTACCGGGAAGTTCGTGTAAACGGTCAACGTATTCGGGGGCATGAGTTTCACTATTCCCGAATATTGCCTACGAATGAGAAAATACCTGTGATTGGTACGATATATAATGCCAAGGATATGGTGGTTGATACTCCGGTATATACCTATAAAAATGTGTTGGCAAGTTATATTCATTTTTACTGGGGAGAGTGTGGAATGGATCATTTTTTAATGTTAATGAGTCAAAAATGACAAAATGTCTTAAGCTATATTTTTAATGACATAATTTTGGAATGGCATATAATTTGTTCGTTCTTCAAACGATTTGGAAGAATGAATATCAAATTTTAAATAAACAATTATGTTGAGCGAAAATTTAGTAAAGGCGTTTAATGCTCAGATTAATGCTGAGATGTGGTCATCCAATTTGTATTTGTCAATGTCCGTGTATTTTGCACAGAATGGTTACGACGGAATGGCATCATGGATGAGAGCGCAATCAAAAGAGGAATTGGATCATGCTTATGAAATGATTGATTTCGTGATCAAACGGAACGGAAATGTAGAAATCGGTCAGATCAACGTGGTACCGACAGCATGGGGTTCTGTTTTGGAAGTATTCGAGCATGTTTATCAACACGAGTGTCATGTTTCTAAATTGATTGATGATTTATTGGATGTAGCTATCAAGGAAAATGATAAAGCTGCCCAGAATTTTATCAATGAGTTCGTAGATGAGCAAGTGGAAGAAGAGTCTACTGCACAGACTATTGTTGATAGAATCAAGATGATGAACGGTCATAACTTGATTTATCTGGATGATAAATTAGGAGAACGGAAATAAATTAGTTCGAAAAAGAACGGGGCTGTCTAAAAAGTCATTTTTCAAACTCCCTCCCCCCTTCGGGGTACTCCCTCTATAAACAGAGGGAGAGTTGAAATACTCCCTGTTTTTGGGAAGAGTCACCAGCTCCTCCTCTGTTTATAGAGGAGGTGGCACGAAGTGACGGAGGAGTTTTTTGAAATAAAATAACTTTTTGAACACCCCCGTCCTTTTTATATCAATGGTATGAAAGCAAGGCAAATAAGGATTATCGTAATCAGGCATACCGATTGATTGATGCGGGCGGCACGTTTGTAATCCCTAATCGATAATTCCCTGTCGTTCGTTCCGATGTAAGGCTTTTCCACGAGTATTCCGTGATAAATGTTCGGTCCCCCGAAGCGGCAATCGAGTATTCCGGCCATAGCGGATTCCGGGTAGCCGGAATTGGGGCTGGCATGTTGGCGGGCGTATTTTCGGATGAAAGAAAAGATTCCTTTCCGGTAGCCGGACAAGGCGATTAGAAGTGCCGTTAGCCGGGCTGGAATATAATTCAGTACATCATCCAGGTGAGCTGAACAGCACCCGAAATCTTTGTAACGTGCATCCTTGTACCCGATCATGGAATCGAGCGTGTTTACCATTTTATAAGCCATCATGGCAGGAAATCCTCCCAGTGCATAGAAAAACAGGGGAGCGACCACTCCATCGCTCAAATTCTCTGCCATGGTTTCCAATACGGCGGTATATATCTTTTTGGGGGAGAGTTGACTGGTGTCTCTACCGACAATCCACGACAGGCGTTTTCGTCCGGCGTCCAATCCTTGTTCTTCAAGAGTTCGAATAACCTCTCCACCTTCTTGTATAAGACTGTGGTTCGCCAATCCGTAGAAAACGAACACGGAGGCGACGCAGTAATACGCGAAGGGATGGAGCATCCAGCTTCCCCAGGCGAGAAGTCCCCCTAAGAAAAGGGTGGAAAGTGGCAGGATAATGGCAACCAGGCACCCGTTTCGTTTCTTGTGTTCCCCTTTGTTAAAGTGACGTTCACACCACCCGATGATGTTTCCAAAGGCTACGATCGGGTGAGGTAATTTCCGGGGATCTCCAAAAATGAGATCGAGAAGATACCCGATGATGAGAGGAACGATGACGATTGAAAATGAGAGCATAACAACCAATTATAAATCATTGATGGATAATAACCTCAACGCTCGGAGTAGCATCTGGTTTTTTTCATCCGAGAGCGTGTTTACCCGGAAGTAATGTTCGTCCAGACCTCTGAAGTTCGAGGCGTCCCGTATCAGAATCCCGAATTGTTTCAATAGTTCCTGTTTTAACACGTGGGATTTATGAATCGTGTGAATGAGGAAAAACGAGGTTTCCGAGGGGACGGGAGAGTAACCGGGAAGTTCATCGAAAGCGCGGACAAAATTTTCCTTACGTTTGAGCAACCTGTCCGTGTCGGGTAGGAGGTACTTCCCGTTTTGCAGTAGGAATTTTCCGATCTCGATGGCTAGTGCATTCACGTTCCACGGGTGGGTGAAGCGTTTGATCCGGTCTATCAGTTTTTCGCTGCCCAACATATAGCCTAAGCGTAATCCGGGGATGGCATAACTTTTCGTCATGGAATGAATGACCAGTAGATTAGGGTAACTGGCTAATAACGGTTCGGATGGCTGTGCCGTGGGGGCAAAGTCAATGAACGATTCGTCCACGACAAGCGTCATTTGAGGGTATTGCTGTAAAATATTTTCGATCTCTTCCAGTTTCCACACGTGTCCATTGGGATTGTTGGGATTACAGATAAACATCAAGTCTGCGGGGCCTGCCTGAAAGTCTTTTATGGGTACGAATATCTGTTGGTGCCTGTAAAGAGTACAAGCATCTTCGTATTCTGAAAAAGAGGGAATGGGAAGGATGGTTTTACTCCCTTCGAAAGCGTGTGCGATCAAGTAAAACAGTTCAGTGGCACCGTTTCCGGCAATCACGTTTTGCGGTTGCAGGTTGTGGAACCGGGCAACTTCCCGCACGAATGATTCGGCGGCAGGCTCCGGGTAATGGAATATTTTGTCGATTTGGGTGATCAGCATGGAACGGAGAATATCCGTGTCCGCGTCATACCATACGTTGGTGGAGAAATTAGCTTTTATTTCCGTGTTTGATTTGTATATGTCATCTCCGTGTCCGTTCAGCATATTACTTGGTTTTAAGGGTGGAATAAATGTATGGCAGATCAACGTGTGCGCGTACGTGATCGGCCAGTTTGTTATATTGTTGATCTTTGAAATCGGTATAATTGAAAGTAGTGGGGGTTGCTTGGGTCAGTCCTTCTGCCAGTTCGTTGAGGACGATGTCATTGTCTAAAATTCCGTGGAGGTAACTACCCCAGCATCTTTCGTTTAAGATATAGCCGTCCGTCCGTCCGTCGTGTAAACGGTTCAAGGGAGATTCCGAAGCCCCGTCCAACAAGGTTGTTCGGCCCATGTGAATCTCGTACCCCTTGCAGGTTTCCGGGTGATTCCGGAAGGTGAATTGGTCTTGGCGGGTGACTTTTTCAGGTTCCATGATCGTGACAAGAGGAAGGATGCCCAGGCCGGGAATGGCGGTCATGTCCCCCTCTATCTGATCCGGGTCCTCGATCCGGGCACCCATCATCTGGTATCCCCCGCAAATACCGATCACTTTTTTACCTTCCTTGTGAGCCCGGATGACTGCCTCCGCGATACCGTTTGCCCGGATGTTTCGCAGATCGGAGATTGTGTTTTTCGTTCCCGGTAGAATGATGATGTCGGCTTTACCAATTTCTTCCACGTTATTCGTGTAGTAAGCATGGAATCGTTCGTCTCGTTCCAGCACGCTGAAGTCCGTGAAATTGGAAAGGCGTTTCAGAAGTACGATGGCCACGTTAATCTTGCCGCTCCCGGCTTTGGTGTTTTTGGTTTCCAGTGAGACGGAGTCTTCTTCTTCAATATAAATGTCCTTGAAATAGGGAATCACGCCGACAACAGGTATACCCGTGAGGTCGTGGATGATCTTTCTTCCCTCGTCGAAAAGGGATATGTCCCCTCTGAATTTGTTGATGATAATTCCTTTAATCAATTTTCTTTCTTCCTCTGAAAGCAAGGCGATGGAACCGTAGACGGAGGCAAACACTCCCCCCCGGTCGATGTCCGCCACCAGATACGTGGCGGCATTTGTGCGCAATGCCATCCGCATATTCGTAATGTCTCTTTCCCGCAAGTTGATTTCCGAGATGCTCCCGGCTCCTTCCAGCACGATGGGAGAGTAGCGGGCTTGCAGACGTTCATAGGCAGCGTATGCTTGGTTGAATAATTCGGCCTTGTTGTTGGACATGAAGTATTCTCTGGCAGACATATTCCCGACCGGTTTTCCGTTGAGTACGACCTGCGAGCATTGTTCGTTCGTGGGTTTTAGCAGGACAGGATTCATGTCGCTTTCCGGGGCAATGCCACATGCCTCGGCCTGTACCGCTTGCGCCCGTCCGATTTCCAGCCCGTTGGGAGTGGAATATGAATTTAGCGACATATTTTGCGCCTTGAAGGGGGCCGGGTGGTAACCATCTTGTTTGAAAATTCGGCAAAACGCCGTGTTGATGATGCTTTTACCCGCATCCGAGCAGGTCCCGACAAACATGATTGAACGAAGAAAAGACATTTATATTTTAGATTTAATGATTTTAGATTTTAGATTCCAGCCGCACAAGGCGAACGCTATTCATTGATTCTTTTTTTTGTAAAGGAACGCTTTCCATCTCTCTTCTTCTGCACCTTGCTGGTCCATTTCCCAGCGGGCCATGGTAAACAGTAGGTCCGAGAGGCGATTCACGAATCGCAGGATAAGCGGGGGTACCTCGTCTGTCTTGTTTAGGGTACACAATCTTCTTTCTGCCCGGCGGGCGATCGTGCGGGCCACGTGGCATTGGGCTGAAATCAGCGTTCCGCCCGGCAGGATAAAATGGGTGGACGGGTGTTGCATCTCGCTGTTCATGCGGTCGATTTGTTGTTCGCAATACCGGTCTATATCTTCCGGTAGGATGTTCTGGTTTTGTTCCCGGATGTTTGAGGGAGTTGCCACTTGTGACATGACTATCATTAACGTTCGCTGTATGTATGCCAGAATTTCTTGCCGTTCATCCTTCTCGTCCAGTAAGGCTCGAATGACACCTAGTGTGGCATTCAGCTCGTCAAGGGTCCCGTTTGTTTCAATACGAATATCATCTTTATCCACCCGGCTCCCGCCGAATATTCCTGTTGTTCCTTTGTCCCCGCCTTTCGTGTATATTCTCATGTTAGTTGAAAATTGGGTTATACTGTTTGGTTGTCGTCCACTAACGTAAAACGTAGGCAACTTGTGTTTTCCATGATAGGAAGGTCGATCATGTCAATAGCCTTTTTCCCGTTGAGGTATGCGATAATTGCCCGGTTGAATGCTCCGTGTCCAATGGCCACTACCCGTTGGCCGGAGAAATTCTTTTTTAAATAGGCAATGAAATCAATAGCTCTTTGGAAGAGAGCATCTAGGGATTCCACGCTGGGAGGCAGGTTGGTCCAGTCCACGTCATCCAAGCGCTTACCCGTGTATATGCCCCAGTCCATTTCCCGCAGGAGGGGAGTTTGGTGAGGAGTCAGCCCATGTTTCCGGGCGACGGCGACCGCCGTGTTATAACTTCGGGCCAGATCACTGGAAACAATGTTGTCAATCGTTTCCTCTTGGAGCATCTCCGCCAGTCTCTCGGCTTGGGCTATCCCCAATGGAGATAAGGTCCCGGGAAGTTGGCCCTGGAGTATATGTTGTTGATTTTCTAATGTTTCCCCGTGTCGGGATAATATGAGTTCCATCATCACTTCTTTTTAGACTTCTAACTCACAAAGTTAGTAAACAATTTTGAATCTTTAGAGTATTTGTCGGGGTGCTTGATTGTTTTTGCGTGTGGCGTGGTATTATGGGAGATTCTTCCTAAATTTGTTGTCAAAAGGTATGATAGGGATGAAGAATAAACGGTTGAAATATTTGTTGTTAACCCTTTTCGTGGTTATACTGGGATTACTTTCCCGGAAAATGAGTGCTTGCACGCTTGATTTTGTAAAATTATACCTAGGGGATGTCTTGTGGGCCATGATGGTGTATTTCGGATGTCGTTTCTTGTTCGTGAATGCTAAGAAAAGGGTGGCTTGCGTGTTGGCATTGGCCTTTTCCTACTTGATCGAGATCAGCCAATTGTATCATGCTCCTTGGATTGACGCCATCCGGGAGACCACGTTAGGAGCTTTGGTCTTGGGATTCGGTTTTTTGTGGAGTGATATTCTGTGTTATACCGTGGGTGTTTTGCTGGGAATCATCGTGGATGGCTTGCTGGGATGGAGCCGGAAATAAAGTTGTAGATTTTTCGGGCGATTACTTTGTATTTCTTGAAAAAACAGAGAAATTTGTCGTCATGATGAAAAGAAAAATAATTTTAGTTACGGGAGGACAAAGATCCGGGAAAAGTCGTTATGCCCAAGAGCTTGCGCTAAAGTTGGCAGAGAATCCCGTTTATCTGGCTACTTCGAGGGTGTGGGATGATGAATTCCGGGAACGGGTGAGACGTCATCAACAGGACCGGGGACCGCAATGGACCAATTTGGAAGAAGAAAAAGCGATTAGTCGATGTGCCGTGTCGGGGCGGGTCGTGGTCATTGATTGCGTGACCTTGTGGAGTACCAATTTCTTTTTTGACAATGATTCCGACGTGGATAAATCTTTGCGGGAGATAAAAGAAGAGTTCGACCGGTTCACCGGGCAGGAGGCAACCTTTATTTTCGTCACGAACGAGATCGGTATGGGAGGAGTTTCTGTTGACCCTGTTCAGCGGCGGTTCACGGATTTGCAAGGATGGGTGAATCAATATATAGGAGATCGGGCGGACGAAGTTGTCCTGATGGTTTCCGGTATTGCCATGCGAGTAAAATAAAATGATAATATAATCTGAATTGAAACCTGAAAGTGTATATCTTATTTTCAATTTTCAATTTTTAATTTTCAATTGTATGAGAAGTTTTACAATAAAAGAGACCGACAAGGCTTTGTCGGAGGCTTTGATAGATAAGATTAATAATTTGACCAAGCCCAAGGGATCTTTGGGATTACTTGAAAAAACAGCACACCAGATCGGGTTGATACAGCAAACGCTTTCCCCGGAGTTACGGAACCCCCAGAATATTATTTTTGCTGCCGATCACGGGATCGTGAAAGAGGGGGTTAGCTTTTCGGCTCCGGAAGTGACCGCCCAGATGATTTTTAATTTCATCAAAGGGGGTGCCGGGGTGAATATGTTTTCCCGTCAGCATCATTTCGGGATTAAATTGGTGGATTGTGGGGTAAATGCGGATTTCGAACCTATGGAAGGGCTGATTGATCGTAAAATCCGTAAGGGAACTTCAAATTATTTGTACGAGGCCGCCATGACTCCGGAAGAATTTGACCGGGCAATCGAGATCGGAGTGGAGATCGTGGATATGGTTCATGATGAGGGTTCGAACGTGGTGAGTTTCGGGGAAATGGGTATTGCCAACACCTCTTCTTCTTCCCTGTGGATGACTTCCCTGACAGGTATTCCTTTGAGCGATTGTGTCGGAGCGGGTAGTGGGTTGTCTAGGGAAGGCGTTGAACACAAGTATAATGTGTTGAAACGGTGTATGGAAAATTACAAGGGGGATGGAACTCCGAAAGACATTATCCGTTATTTTGGCGGCTTTGAAATGGTGGCTGCCGTGGGAGGTATGCTGCGTGCTGCCGAATTGGGTATGGTTATTATCGTGGATGGTTTTATCATGACGAATTGTGTTCTTGCCGGAAAAATGTTGTACCCCGCATTAACGGATTATTGCATCTATGGTCACCAAGGTGACGAGTGTGGGCATAAATTAGTTTTGGACTTCCTACACGCCCAACCTTTATTAAATCTCGGTTTGCGCCTAGGTGAAGGGACGGGAGCCATTTGCGCTTACCCCTTACTTGTTTCAGCTGTGAACATGATCAACGAAATGGCCTCTTTCAAGGCGGCAGCAGTAACGAAATACTTTAAGTAATTGAAAATTGGAAGTGGAAAATTGAAAATGAACTCCCTCCCCCCTTCGGGGTACTCCCTCTATAAACAGAGGGAGAGCTAAAATACTCTCTATATTCGGGAAGAGTCACCAGTTCCTCCTCTGTTTATAGAGGAGGTGGCACGAAGTGACGGAGGAGTTTGAGTATGAAAACAAGCATTACTTTAATGGACTGTAAAGTAATATATAATTACCAAATTTAAAATCATAAATCATTAAATCTAAAATTAGTATGCGTTCTCTTTTGGCAGCAATCATGATGTTTACTCGACTACCTTTGTGGCGGATTGTCAACGTGGACAAGCGTTATTTCACGGATGTTATTAAATACTGGCCTTTGGTCGGTTTTTTGACGGGGACCGTGACGGGGGGTGTTTTATGGCTGGCGGCACAGATTGTGCCTTTGGAGGTGGCGTGTATTTTGGCGATTATTGCCCGAATCCTGTTGACTGGGGCATTGCACGAGGACGGGTTGGCGGACTTTTTTGACGGGTTTGGTGGAGGAACTTCTAAAGAGAAGATTCTAGCCATCATGAAAGATTCGCATATCGGGTGTTACGGGACCATCGGTTTGGTACTCTACTTTATTCTTTATTATTCCTTATTGTCCAGTTTCGACCCGGCCATGATTTTCCCGATCGTGATTGCGGCAGATTGTTTTTCGAAACTCTGTGCGGCCGTGATGGTAAATACGTTACCTTATGTCCGGAAAGAGGAAGAGAGTAAAATAAAACTTGTTTACAGCAAGGTACGCACGTTCATATTCGTGATCGTGGGATTGATCACCTTGATTCCCTTTTTCTTCCTGAAAGATGCAAGTTTCTGTTTCGCAATGATCCCCGCCATATTGACTGCCATCGGGTTGCGTTTCTTCTTGAAAATCAAGATCGGGGGTTACACGGGAGATTGTTGCGGTGCATCCGTGTTAATCATCGAACAGGTCTTTTATCTGAGTGTGTTAGTGATTTGGTGTCGCCATCAATTTTTGTTTTAATACTTTGTATTCTTCGGGATCACTCCGTTAACGTTGTCAAGAAGATCGAGAAAGTTACTTGTGAAATGTGTAGCAAAGAGAAACTACTCATTTTCATGGGAAAGGTATATTATGAGGATTTGATTTTAGTGTAATAGATCCTACATCGTGTTGAAGTGGTAAATACATTTCGCGGTCTTACGAGTAGATATAATACTAACGAAACAATTTAATATTTGTTTGTGTATCTTAAAACCTTCGTTTTATGACACAAAGGTAATATCATTATCGCAAAAATCAAAACTTTATGTAATAATCTGATATACAAAACAAGTAACAATTATAAAATATTATTTTTTATTCTATTTCCCAAATATCTTTAAACGAACGTTTAAAGATATTTTTTTATATAGAGTTATTGATTTGGACAATAACCATTTACAGGTGTGAGGGCGTGTAAATGAAATGAAGGCGTAATAGCAAATTTAAATATAAGGAAGATGAATCTAAGATTTTATGTAGTCTTGTTTTCATGTTTGTTTCTCGGCGTGGGAGCAAGAAGCCAAGAGGTTGCCATAAAAAGTAATTTATTGTATGATGCAACGGCAACGGTAAACCTTGGACTAGAGTTTCGGCTCGCTCCAAAGTGGACATTGGATGTTTCCGGTAATTATAACGGGTGGACTTTCTCAGGGAATCGTAAGTGGAAACATTGGCTCGTGCAGCCGGAAGCCCGTTATTGGTTTTGTGACCGTTTTTCCGGGCATTTTTTGGGAGGACATCTTTTAGGTGGGAAATACAATGTCGGAAAGTTAAAAAACAATATTTCTTTTCTGGGGTCAGACTTTTCTCGTTTGAAGGATCGTCGTTACCAAGGATGGTTTCTTGGAATCGGGGCTGTTTATGGTTACTCGTGGATACTTTCTAAACATTGGAATTTCGAAGCGGAAATAGGTTTCGGGTATGTCTATACGCGGTATGATGTTTACCCTTGTACTTCATGTGGTACCAGTATGGCGAAAGATCGGACACATCACTATGTGGGGCCTACGAAGGCAGCTTTGAATTTTGTTTACTTGTTTTAAAAGAACGATTATGAGAAAGATATGGTGTTTAAGCTTGTTGCTATTATCATGCGTGGCAAGTATATATGGACAAAAATTTGCTGATGGTCGGGGAGAGGTAAGGAATATTGATGTGGTACGTGGGGAGAATTCCTTGTTTGTTTCGATGACCGTGGATGTGTCTGCTTTGGATGTTGCCAGTAATCGAGAATTGCTCCTTATTCCGGTGTTAAGAGGGGGGCAAGATAGTATTCAACTTCCGTTTATGATTATTGCAGGGAGAAACCGGTATTATTATCATTTGCGTAACACTCCTGTTACGGACGGTATTATTTTAGAGCGTGCGGGTAAGACGGAGACGATTAATTACCGTGCAGTGATTCCTTTTGAAAACTGGATGTCGACGTCAGCGCTTGTGATGGACGAAAGTTCGTGCGGGTGTCGAGGTGAAGAGATGGGAGATGATCACCGTGTGACACTATTCCGGTTTGAACCGAAAGTTTACACGCCCGTGTTTGTTTATTTGCCTCCTGATGTTGAACCCGTGAAGGTGCGTGAGGTGAAAGGATCTGCTTACATTGATTTTCCTGTGAATCGTACGGAAATTCACGAAGATTACCGGAATAACCCGGTGGAATTACGAAAGATCAGGCAGACGATAGACGTGGTGCGGAATGATCCGGATGTTCGTATAACCTCGTTAAGTATCAAGGGGTACGCTTCTCCAGAGGGTACTTACGCTAACAATACCCGTCTTGCTAAGGGGAGAACGGCAACGTTGAAAACGTATGTGCGGGAGTTGTACCATTTCCCGGATAGCGTAATTCTGACCTCCTACGAGCCGGAAGATTGGTCCGGGTTGGAAGCGTACGTGGATAGTACAAATTTGAAAAACCGGGATGCGATACTGGCACTTATCCGTTCGGACATGGAACCGGATGCCAAAGAAAAGGCTATAAAATCGACTTACCCGGAAGATTACTGTTTCCTTTTGCAAAACGTGTACCCCGGTCTCAGGCATTCGGATTATGTGGTGCAGTACGTGGTGCGTACTTACACGGATGTTGCAGAAATCAGAAGAATCATGAAAACACAGCCGCAGAAACTCAGCTTACGCGAGTTGTATATCGCGGTGCAGGAGCTGGAACCGGGTAGCGACGAGTACAATGAAGCTTTCGAAATTGCGGTACGAATGTTTCCGGGAGACGAGGTTGCTAACCTGAATGCTGCTAATGCTGCCATGGTAAAGGGTGACTTGAAGGGAGCTGCTCGTTACTTGGATAAGGCAGGCGATTGCGGAGAAGCGGTTTATGCTAGAGGGGTTTATGCTGCTCTTTCGGGGGATTACGATATGGCGAGGGCTTTGTTTATCGAGGCTGGCAAAAACGGAATCTCCGAGGCGGAGGGCGCCCTTCGTCAAATTAATGAACTTGGGAAATAATCTTTAAATTTAAATTTATACAAGATGAAAAGTTTGAGTAAATTTTTTATTGGCATTCTTGCGATATGGTCGCTTACGGGATGCGATAAGGATAATTTGGACAGCGATGATTCTGGTAATAACGGATTGAAAGATGCTGTCTATATGAACGTAAATGTTTTATTACCTTCGGCGGCCGGGTTAGGGCGTAGTTCGACTGAGGAAGGGGGTGGCTCTTCGGATGGCACAGAGGTTGGAAAAGATTATGAGAATAATGTGAGTAACATTCTGTTGGTATTGGCAAGTTCTGATGATGAGTATATCGCTCATGATTTTGTGGGGGGACTTTTGACGACGAATAAAACATCTAAGCCGACCGTGTCTGCGACGGCATCCATCAGTAAGACTAGTCTGGCTTCATATTATCAAGGTCAAACGTTGTCAGAACAACAACAGAAAATTCATGTTTACGTGTTCTGTAATCCCACGCAGGAATTGATTCAGAAATTGGAAAGTGCTTCCTTGGGGGATAAGACATGGATGGATGAAATCTGTGAAGTGATAGATAAAAAGGGAGGAAGTGGTGTACGAAACACCAGTATTTGGTCCTCCAATTCGTTCTTGATGTCAAATGCTTCTGTGGCAGAGAAAAAAATCCCTTCGACGATTGAAGCATGGGATAGTTTCGATAAAGCATCGAATCCATTCGATTTGAGTGGTTCTAACAATGGTGGAATTGATAATGTCGGAAGTATTCGTGTAGAGCGTTCTGTGGCCCGGTTTGATTTCAAAGATGGAAGTAACGGGGAAAAGGCGAATACTTACGATATTTTAACAACGGTTTACGATCCAGAGACAGATCAGATCTCTCAAGAAGCAAGCGGTTTACAGGTTCAGCTAATCCGTATGGGACTAGTCAATATGAGCAAGCAATTTTATTATTTGCGTCGGGTCTCCAATGATGGCTTTGCAAAAAATGATAATAATGATTTTGCGTATTGTGGCAGTGAAACTCCTACCAATTACGTGGTAGATACTGATGCGGACTTTAAAAAAGGATCGTTGAATGCTGAAGAATTGAGTACGTATTTTAATTTCCCGTTGTTTAATAGTGAGGGACGTATTAATGATGCGACTCGTGAACAGTGGGATGATTATTTGCTTGAGGATATTCTTGGTCATGAAGAGGATAATGATGAGGGATGGATGCCTGAAAATAAGCGTCGGAAAGATTACCACATTTGGCGTTATGTTACGGAGAATACTATTCCATCAGATGAGGAAAACCAGAGAAGTGGAATTTCTACGGGAGTTGTTTTTAAGGGCAAGTTGCTGGCAACCGATGAATTGACTCAAAAGCATAAACAACTTGATATTGCTATTGCCGGAAATTACGAATTGCCGGAGGGAGTAGACGGGTATACTTATGAAGTGAACGGGAAGGTCTATCCGATACTTTATATGTTTCAAGAAAGAATTTATGTCGGTTGGAATGATGAAATTGTAAAGTTTGCAAAAGAATACGGGACGGGATCTCCGCTTTATATGGCGGCAGGGATTGATGATGATACGGATAATAGTCCGAATAAATTGTATCAAGATTTAGTTAAGGCAAAAGGCACGAATACGGAAGAGGCTGCGCTTGCTGCGTTTCGTAAGGCTGCTACCGAGGCCGGCTTTACCTTATATCAAGCAAGTGAAGATAAAACAAGTGGTGGTGGGTATTATTTCTATTACTATTATTGGAACCGTCATAATGATAATGGACGCTATGGTACGATGGGACCGATGGAGTTTGGTGTGGTTCGTAACAATGTTTACAAACTTGCGGTTACTGAAATTAATAAACTTGGACATCCGCGAATTTCGGATAATGATCCGGATCCGGTTGAGCCCGAGAACCCCGATGAGGACGGAGATGTTTATCTCAGGGTGTCCGTAGAAGTGCTGCCTTGGGTGGTACGTGTAAATGATATTGTGTTCAACTAAAAAACAATGAGAGGGAGTATACGAAATACGATATTGAAGTTCATCGGGGTGATTGCTGGCGTCATGCTGATGAATGTAGTCCTGGTCTCGTGTGAGAACATATATGAAGACCTTGCCCCGTGTCCGCACGGGGTATCGCTTCGTTTCGTCTATAATTATAATATGGAGTATGCCGATGCATTCCATAAGAAAGTCGATTGTCTTACGCTTCTCGTGTATGACGGTAATGGTAAATATGTTGATGCCCGGGTGGTTACGGGTGCAGAGTTACAGGATGAGAAGTTTCGAATGGAATTGGATCTTAATGAGGGAAATTATCATTTCGTGGCTTATGGAGGGCTGGCTTGTGATGAACGTTCTTTTTCGGCAGTCCAAATTCCTGAACTCGGGACCGGATTTACTGATTTAAGGGTGAAGATGGAGGCAAGTTGTCTGGAAGTTCCCGAACGGAAAAAATTGCACGATATGTATTGGGGGCAACTTGCTCTTTCTACGGCAGACCTTTATCAAGAAGGGGTGGTAGAGATGATGAAGAATACAAATAATATTCGGATTGTGTTGCAACAAATGAACGGGGAATCGGTTGATGACAAAGATTTTGATTTCGAAATTATCGACGATAATACGCTGTTTTCTCACGATAATGATTTGGTACCTAATGGAGTGATAACTTACACTCCTTGGGTTCAAGGCCAGGCCGGGGCGGGATTGACAGGTGACAATCAGGAAATAGTCGTGGCGTATGCGGAGTTTTCCACGTCACGCCTGATGACTAAAAATCGTCCGAAACTCTTGATTCGGCGTAAGTCTGACGGTAAGGAGGTGGTGAATATCCCGTTGAACAATTACCTCCTTCTGCTCAGGAGTGACCTGTATGCGGAGATGGATGCTCAGGAATTTCTCGACCGGGAAAGCGAATGGTCGATGATCTTTTTCCTCGATTCAGATCAGACATGGCTTAGAACATATATCAAGATTAATGATTGGACAGTTAGAATTAATGATATGGAAATGTGGTAATGAAAAAATTCGAATGTATTATCATATTGTGGGTTATGGTGTTCCTGCTGGTCGGTTGTAGTCGGAACGGAAATGAAGAAGAGAATGACGGGAAAGAGATTTTGGTCAATCTCGACATTCGTGTTGCCCTGTCCGATGTGTCTCAACCTACCCGGTCCGAAGATGCGGATGCGGAGAGCGATGATGAGAAAATACAAACATTACGTATTGTAGTGGTTCGCCCGGATGGGATTGTAGAGGGGAATCGTTTCGTCCCGCTTGTTGTGGCTGCTGAATTTTATGGGTACGAGAGATTTAGGGTCGTAGGTAATGAAGAGAAACGAATTTATCTTTTTGTCAACGAGCGGGCACGGGTTCAGTTTGAAGATGGTCGAACAGACCTTAACCTAACGGATTATCTTTCCGGGATTGTTCCGGGACAGGTATTCCCGAAAGATGAGATTGCCAGTTTGATGATTCGGTTAGACGGAGTTTCAGAGCAACTTGTCGGGCCTTTGCCAATGAGCGAGTGTCATAAAGTAACAGTTCCGGAAACAGACGATAATTGTAATCTTTTCGTTACTAGGGCGGCAGTTAAGTTTTCTTTCCGGATCACGAACAAGAGTTCGAAATCCGTGAATCTAACGGGACTTATGATGAATAAAATGGCACGTAGAGAGTATTATTTGCCACGCGGTGTAAAATACGGGGAAGAGGTAATTGATGGTAAGCCGTATAAGGTGATAACGGATTACGAGGTTCCTTCTTTTGGTAATAATGATTACTATATCTACGAGGCGGTGATAAATGTTCCTAAAGTGCTCCCGGTTAATCAACAGGTTATGTTAGATCCGATTTACCTGTTGGAAGGGAAATATACAGATAGTGTTAGTGATGGGAAAAATTATTCAATGAGTATCGAAATTGACGGAGTACAACTGGGCAATTATTTCCCCAAGCTATCGCAACTGCCACGAAATACTCATGTCGTGGTAAATATTACCATTGAAGATACGGAGTGTATATGGGAAGTGGATGTGTTACCTTATTGTGCGAAAGAGCTTGAGCCGCTCTTCGGGTTATAATAAAGAAACATTCAGGAAGATGAAACGCAAGATTTTATATACTTTTTTATATGTTCTGGTCCTTGTGGCCGGTGCTTGCAGGGATGATTTACTTGGTAGTGAGGATGATTTCATTCCTGATGGGGAAAGTCGCCTGACAGCTATGGTGAAATTTAAACCGTTGATTCCGGCTTTAAACGGAAAGAGTAGAACGGCAGGAGATGCGATAAAAGCTATTGAAAATCTTTGTGTGTTGTTGTATGATCAGGAGGGGAATTTGGTTAAAAAATATTCGGATTTTCAATACGAAGAGAATGATATAAAGGAACGTTTCGATGCGGATGCCGAGAATGGAGTGACGGCTGAGTCCTCTACTCCGCACGTGAAATTCAAGTTGAGAGTTCCTTATGGACGTTATTACATATATGCGGTGGCCAATATGGGGGATTTGCGAGACCATGAGGAGACGATAAAAACGGTTGAAGGACTGAAGTCTATTTCGTTAAAATGGGAAAGCAGTCCCGTTAGTAGGAATAACCAGATGTTCGGATATTTTACAGAGAAAGAAGAATCTAGCCCCCAAGATCCTTTGTTGGTAATTAATAAAAAAGATGTGAGCCTACATGCGTGGATACGTCGTGTCGTGTCGAAAGTAACAATTGCTTATGATGCTTCCGGTTTGAAAGAGGGAGTGTTTATTTATCTCAAATCTGTTCAGATTAAAGATATTCCGGCGACTTGCTTTCTGGGAAATGAGAATACGGTTGAGGTGGAGGGCAATCTTATTAGAGAGGGGGAAATCATTCGTTATTACGAGGGAGAGGACGTGCCGGCATTCGATGAAAAATATCCCGTGCGTTTAGCTACCGGTAAACCGAGCCATGGGGAACATGAAGAGGCTTCCGATGCGTTGTTTTTTTATGAAAATATGCAAGGAGCAGGAGAGAGTATGCCTAGTAAACTTCAAGATGCGGACAATGATGGAAAACTTGATTATCCCGGTTTTCCCGGTGATGAAACCTATAGACTTAAAGATGCCGTACCTTGTGGAACGTACATAGAAGTAGATGCCTATTACATATCCGTCAATGCGGAAAAGGTTGGTAGTGGTCCTATTAAATATCGTTTTATGCTCGGTAAGGACGTTGATAGAGACTATAATGCCGAACGGAATTATCATTATAAGCTCACTTTGAAATTTAACGGTTTTGCAAACGATGCGGACTGGCATATCGAGTACAAAGAGGTGAAACCCGGTATCGAAGTGCCTAATCCTTATTATATTTCTTATTTATATAACCATTCCATGATGTTCCCGTTGAAAATCAATGCGGGAGATCAGGAGGTGGAGAGTGTGAAGGCTGAAATTATAGATAATCGCTGGGCACCTGATAAGCCCAACCCTGATTTTATCTATTGGAAAGATATGGATTTGGAGGGAGAAAATGAATGGAATGGTTTTCTTTCACTGCACAAGACAACGAAGACCGTTATAACACACGGTGGCCCTTGGACACCGGAGGTCAATAAAGAATATTATGAAACACCACCTAAAAGAGGAGAGCGTTCTTATGAAATTATGGAGGATGGTGAACATACGACAACTGGTGCGGAGGCTGACGATTTGTATACGGTGAAACGCGAAAGTTCTGATGACGGTAACATTTATCATGTTTCTTTACCCATATATACGAGAGCCAAGCAGTTGATAAAACAAACGGCTTACACGGGTAATAACCCATACGTTGCTTATCAACGTAAAGCCGTGGTTCGTATAACGGCAAAATTAAAGAATGGGAATATTCTTGAGAAGGATGCTACGATCTATCAAGTACGTCGAATCGTCAATCCCAAAGGTGTTTGGCGAAAATGGGATAATGATAAGTCATTTCATGTGGTATTGAAACGATTGCCGCGGGAAAATGCACTCCAGTTTGAGACCTTTCCTTCTGAAGGACCGTGGAAAGCTTATGTGGTGCGAGGTGCGGACAATTTCATTACTCTTTCAGGGGGAAACAATGTCGAAAGCAATGAGGTTTATGGTTTAACGGGTTCAAAAGTTGATTTTACGATTAACTTTAATGGGAAATGTACGGATGAGAACGAGTCTCGTTATGCTATCATACGGGTTGAGTATCATAATTATACTTGTTATCATTTAATATTTGTTCGCCAAGGTTACGCTCCGGATGATTTGATCGCCGGAGGGACGAAATGGCACACGCGTAACATGAAAACGGGTACCGAGGAGACGGATTCTCCCGTGGAAGAAGGCTCGTTGTTTAAGTTCGGGAACTGGACGCAGCCTATTGATGCGCTGAGTAATAAAAACCCTAAAGATAATTGGGTAGACATTGTTCCTGAAAGTTTTCAAAATGATGTGAACAAAGATTTTACGATTGCCGGGACAAACAAATCGTCCAAGTGGACTGGGATAACTTTTAAGGAAACAAATGGTTCTAATTCTTTTTCAAAACCTACCGGGAAAAGTTGGAAAGTTGCTTCTTATAAGGATTACAAGGAATTGTACAGCCATGAGGAGATTGAGCAAGGGTTTGGAATTTTGTATGGTGATGATGCGACAACCACGGCGGATAATATTAACGATGCTTACGGTTATGACTATAATAATCGGGGAGGAAGAGGGATGCGCGGTTGTTTTGTCTATAACAAGGAAACGGGGAAAAATCTTTTTTTCCCGATCGGTGCTTCCGGTTATGGTCATAGAAAAGATGAAGAGAAGAATGGTTGGAATGCCGTTTTAAGATATGCCAGTGGCAGACATGAATATTTTCCTTCGGGAAGGCTAAGTGATAATTATCCCCATGGAGTTGGGGATGCCCCGCTTTTTTATGATCTGTTCATGCGACCGGGAGCTGTGTATTGGTTGGATAAAAGAGTGGATGGTGTTAATGTAAAAGCCGATACAGAGTTATATATAGAAGGTGCTGAAACTAATGCGGTGGGTTGGGATTTTAATTATTTTACATTTGATTTCTTCCCGATATCCTCTTCCTCTGTTCAAAATGGTAAAAATGCTTGTTTCGTGCGTTGTGTAGAAGAATAATGTTTAAATTTGATTTTGTGTTTATTTACATTAAACCCCTCTGTTGGTAAAGTCTGAGGGGTTTAAATGTAACGTTTTGATTCCTTCCTTAGGCTTGTGGTCAGGCTAGTCCGTAATTAATTTCCTTTGTAGACAGAGGGAAAATCGTTTTTTTGGCTAAAATAGTAATCATGCCATCTCTTTAGATTTAGCAATATAGTCTGTTTTTGGTTAATTCTAAAAATAGAAAAAGTATTGAAAAATGAAAAAGTATTTATATATTTGCAGGTATGATACGAATAGGTGGGAGAGCCTGCCTTTTAAAATATTGTGAGTTTGTGCTAATCTTTATCTGAAAATCGCCAATTTGAAGTAGTAAGATTAGACGGTGAGTTCACGCTGGTTAGGCGTGGATCGTTGTCTATTTACTACAAGGCGTTTGGCGATGCCTCAGATAAGATAGAACTGTTGACGGTCCTCGCTTTTTTTATTGTATCATTTTTTGTCGGTGGGGATCGGCACTATAAAAGAAATTTTCGATTGATAAAGGATATTAAGGTTGCAACTTAATTAAAATAAACGGAATGAATAAATACCCAAAATTTATAAGGCATGAAAAATTAGAGAGATTTTTCTTATTAGAAGGATGAAAAAAAGAGGGTGAATCCTAAACTTTGCACGTTGAATATCACCCCCTTGCATCATTAGTTTTATAAACCAATTAATTATCAAAGTTATGAAAAAAACTTATGACAGGAAATTTTTTCGGCAAAAATTGCTATCGGAAAAAAAGACCGTCACCGCGATTTCCCGCTTGCTTATCATCTTATTGCTGGGCTTTCCCTTGTTGACAAGAGCCGGGACGAGTGGTTCAAGCCGGGGAGAGATCGATCCTTTATCGGGAACTTCCACACGGCAAGATTCGGTTGTTGCGACAGGGAAACCGGGAAATCAGAAACTAGGATTTTACGAGGGAGAAGTCATGGACACGGAGGGCAATCCGTTACCCGGAGTGACCGTTTTGTTGAAAGGGACCCAAACGGGTACTTCCACGGACACGCACGGAGCATTCCGTTTCCCGGCAACAAAGGCGGGGAAAACCATGCTGGTCTTCTCGTTTATCGGGATGAAACCGGTGGAAAAGGACGTGACTCCGGGAAAGAAAGTGATCGTCACGATGGAAGAGGAAGTGGAAGGCCTTGAGGAAGTGGTGATCACGGGTATCTACTCTCGGGATAAGAATAGTTACACGGGGTCGGCATCCACCTATTCGGCCAAGGAGTTGAAAATGGTTGGTGCTCAGAATATCATCCAGAGTTTGAAAACGCTGGACCCGGCCATGATGGTCTTGGAGAACAAACAATGGGGATCAGACCCGAATCGTATGCCCAAAATTGAAATCCGGGGGAAGACGAGTGTGGTCGGATTGCAGACAGAGTTTGAGAACGACCCCAATCAGCCCTTATTTATCTTGGATGGTGTGGAGACCACGCTGGAAACCATCATTAACTTAAATATGGATCGGGTGGCAAGCGTGACGATCTTGAAAGATGCGGCGTCCACGGCTATCTACGGGTCGAAGGCGGCTAATGGGGTGATTGTCGTGGAAACGAAATCACCGGAGTCAGGCCAGTTACGGCTGTCATACAGTGGGAATTACGGGATCTCGTTTGCCGATTTGTCGGATTACAATTTAATGAACGCTTCCGAAAAACTGGAATACGAGTTATTAGCCGGGCGTTATTCTCCCATGGAAGGATATGACGGTTTTGTTGATAAACTTCAGAAAATGCAGGATTATTATTCCCGGTTAAAAGAAGTGCTGAGAGGGGTGGACACTTATTGGTTAAGCGAACCGTTACGAACCGTCTTCAATCATTCTCATAACCTGTACATTGACGGAGGTGACCAAGCTATGCGTTACGGTTTGGGTATCAGCTATAACAATCGTGATGGCGTGATGAAAAAGTCTGACCGTGACGGTATGGGAGTGAACATTGACTTGATTTACCGTAAAAAAGGTTTACTCTTCTCGAACAAGGCGAGCATGGATCTCTCTAATTCTGACCGGGAGCCGGTGGCTTTCTCCGAGTTTTCAAGAGCAAACCCGTATTACCGGAAAAGACAGGAAAACGGTACAATTCCCATGTATTTGGAGAGAAAGACAGGGTTGTACGGGGAGGATATGCTGAATCCCTTGTACGTGTGGAACATTGAAAACACGAATACAACCAAGGATCTCGCGTTGAGGGACAATTTCACGATGGAATGGACTACCTTCGATGCCCTGAGACTCCGGGCTCGGTTGGGAATATCCAAGAGCATCTCGAAAACAGAAGCATTCAAGTCCCCGAATCACACGGATTTTTTGGAGACGGAGAAATTGAAGAAGGGTTCTTTCTCGTCTAATCAGCATGAAAGCTTCTCGTACAATGGTGATTTGAACATTATCTTTGGTAAAATATTTAAGAATGTTCATCAAGTAAACTTTGTTGGAGGATGGTCTTTCAGTGAATCTCGCTCGGAAGCATCCGGTTACAGCGTGGTCGGGTTTAACGATGACTTCCACAAGAATCCTGCCTATTCCACGGGTTTCAGGGAAAATCAAAAGCCTACTTACTCGAAAGATCGTCGGCGTTCCACCAGTTTTTTCATGAACTTGAACTACTCGTATGACAATCGTTATCTGATGGACTTCAACCTGCGAGCTGACGGGACTTCCGTTTTCGGCAGTAACAAACTTTTCTCCACGACGTGGGCTGTCGGTTTGGCATGGAATGTTCATAACGAGGAATTTATAAAAAAATTGGGGTGGATCAACAATTTGAAAATCCGGGGATCAATCGGTAATCCGGGAAACGAAAACTTCGATGCCTACATATCACAAAAGACCTACGTGTATAATGTCGAGTTGCAAAATATGTTCGGGGCGAGTGCGTTGATTCAGAAGTACGGGAATAAAAACTTGGAATGGCAGCGAACTGTGGATAAAAACATCGGTGTCGATCTGTCTGTTCTGAACAACAGGATTCGTGTGACTTTTGACTATTATTTCAAAGATACGGACCCTTTGCTGGTTTCCATCGGGATGCCTCCTTCTGCTGCGGCAACGAGCTTGTACACGAACATGGGAAGGCAAATTTCCAGGGGATGGACGGGAACATTGAATTATGTTTTTCTGCGGAAAAAGGATTTGTCTTGCAGCATAAACATGAACGCACGGGCGAACCATTCGGAATATCGTGACATCGGGGATAAATTGGATTACTTGAACAAGGTGGGGAGTTCTACTGCCTTAAATCGTTATTACGAGGGTGGTAGCCCGGACGATTTGTGGGCTGTTCCTTCTTTGGGAATTGATCCGGCTACCGGGCGTGAAGTCTTCTTGAAAAAGGATGGAACGCAAACTTTCTTGTATTCCGCATCTGACGAGGTGATCGTGGGATCATCCGTTCCGGATGTAGAGGGAATTGTTGGAATGTCATTCTATTACAAGAAATTGTCTGCCTCTTTCAGTTTCCGTTATAGCTTGGGCAAAGAGACCATGGCCTCGGCATTGTATGATAAAGTGGAGAATATCACCCAAGACAATATCGGTAGAAATCAAGACAAACGAGCTTTGTACGACCGTTGGAAGAAACCGGGAGATAAGGCAAAATTCAAGGCGATAGATGATTATTCTTCCACGCCGATGTCTTCCCGTTTCGTGGTGACGGAGAACACTTTTTCCGGTGAATCCATTTCAATCGGTTACGATATGGATGCTGCATGGTTGCGGGTAGCGGGAATTCAGGGAATGAATTTCCGGGTTTACATGAATGATATTTTCCGGATCTCTTCTTTTAAAGAGGAGCGGGGGCTGGATTATCCTTTTGCCCGTTCGGTAAGTTTTTCCTTAGGTGTAAGATTTTAAAACAAGTGTGGATATGATACGAAAATTGAAATTATTAGTGTGTGTGGTGCTTGGCACCCTCACGTTGTCTTGCTCCGATTGGTTGAAAGTCAGTTCGGAGGACCGGATCATGGAGAACGATCTTTTCCGTACTCCCCGGGGATTCATGACGGCGTTGAATGGTATTTATATAGACTTGTTGAATTCAAGTATGTACGGGAAAACTCTGACGTGGGGAATGACTGATATTTTGGCACAATACTATACCTGCCGGGAGAAGGATCATAGTTATAAATCTTTGGCAGATTTTGATAACGTGACCCGGAATAATGCCGTGAGTGGTTGTTGGAGCCGGTCGTACGCCCTTTTGAATAACGTCAACACGATACTGGAGCATTGCGAATCCGACCGGAATGTGCTGGATGATACCTATTATCACATGATCAAGGGAGAGGCTCTGGCTCTACGTGCTTTGTTACATTTCGAACTGTTCCGTATATTCGGTCCCAGTTATAGCAAGGACAAGGAAAAAGAGTGTATCCCTTACGCTTTGACTTCCGAGACAAAGGTGAATCCTTTACTACCGGCAAAGGAAATCGCCCGGCTGATTATGGAAGATTTGAAAAATGCGGAGGAGTCGTTGACCGGGTATGATCCCGTGATTGAAACAGGGGCCGTGTGGGGTGATGATCCGGAAGGGGGCGTGAATGACATGCGTTATCGCTCCATGCGTCTGAATTACTATGCCGTCCAGGCTTTAATGGCCCGTGTGGCTCTCTACTGCGGGGAAAAGGAGGTCGCTTGGGAGTACGCGGAGAAAATGATTCGCGGGATACACGAGGAACATAAATGGTTCCCCTTCGTGACCCGGGAAGAAGTGGTGACGACAGATAGAGAAGATCGTATTTTCCAAAGTGAAATCTTGTTTGGCCTGTATAACCTGAAAAGAAAGGAAAGCGTTTACGAGGTCGGTTTCGGGGCTAACTTGAAACAAGGTAGCGTGTTACGTATTGATAAGGATATTATGCAGAATATATACGACGGGGATGACAATGATTTCCGGCTTGCATACTGGTTTGCGGAAATGGTTGATCCGGATAATAACTCGTATCTCCACGTGATCAAGTACAAGGATGTGGATGATATTGACACGAAAACGAAAATTAGCAAGGGCTATCGTTATATCATGCCTGTACTCCGGGTGTCCGAAGTGTATCTTATCGCGGCCGAGTGCTGTCCGGACCCGAAAGAGGGACGGAATTATCTGAATGCGGTGAGAACGGCACGTAATGTGAAAAACATTCAGGATGATGCCGATCTGACTGCGAGTATCGAGCAAGAGTACAAGCGGGAGTTTGTGGGTGAAGGACAGTTATTCTGGCTTTATAAACGCAAGGGGAAAACCGAGATTGCATCCGGCGAGAAACAGGGAAATGTTGTTTCGATGGAAGAACGCTTTTACTTGTTTGATCTGCCGCAGTCGGAACAAGATTATAGAAAAGAAAACGATCTTGGTAAATAATTAAAATGTCTTCGTATGAAAAAATATATATTTCTATTAGTTGTCGTTTTGTCATTTCTTGGGTGTGAGAAAGAAATGATGGATTACGAGGGGAAAGACGGGGTTTATTTCTCGGTACAGGAAGTTCCACCCAGCCTGTACGGTAACCCGGAAATTTGGGCTCATATGGACACGACATTGATTCCCTTTTCCCTGTTATTGGAGAATGATAGCACGGTGAGATTGAAAGTCCGGGTGATGGGGGATGTCGTGAATTATGACCGCTATTTTATCGTGTCGGTCGTCGATTCGTTGACCACCGCGCTAGTGAACGAGGATTACGCTCCCTTGGAGGAACGCTACATGATTGCTGCCGGGGAACGTGACGGATTCGTGGAATTCACGGGATTCCGTCAGGCAAAAATGCTGGATTCCACGTACTACGTGACCTTGCAGTTGATGGAAAACGAGTATTTCTCGTTACCGATGGATGTGTGGAGACCCTTGGAAGACAAGGATTACACGAAAGAGATACAGAACGTGGTCCGTCACGTGGTGGGACTTTCAGACGAGGTTTTCATGCCGAAGGCGTGGACGGTGAATTATTTTGGCCCCTACTCTAAAAAGAAAGTCAAATTACTGTGCGAGATGTTCGGTTTGAAGATGGCTGATTTTGATAACGTGATCGAAATGGATATGGAAAGACAGCGCACGTATGCCCAAGGGTTGGATAAATACTTGAAGGAGATGGAGGCGAAGGGGCAGACCGTTTACGAGGACGAGAAAGACAAAGATGGTAATCCGGTGAAAATGGCCGTGGGACCTTTAATTTAGTAATGTTGAATAATGAAAGTTATGAAAAAGAAACTAAGTTTACTCGTGCTATTCGCGATAGCTTTATGCATGGGATGTTATGATGATAAAGGGAATTACGATTACCATGAATTTAATGAAATCACTATCGGTGATCGTGGTTTTGACACGGCTTATATCCTCACGTCGTTCGTGGACACGCTTCGGATTTCACCCGAAATTGATTTCAAGCTGGCGGAAAACACGCATCTGAAGTTCGAATGGGTGGCCCGGTCTAATGGAGTCGATTTTACAGAATACCCTCTTGGGAATGAGCGTGATTTGGTCTTTCCCGTAAGTCTGCCAACGGAGACCTACACGTTGTATTTTAAGGTGACGGATACGCTGAATACAATGGAATATTGGAATGCGACAGCGATGCAGGTTCAAGATTTACTTACCAGCGGTTGGATTATTCTCGGGGAGAATAGTAACGGGGAGGCCCAACTGGACATGATTACTTATTCCGTGGACACGATGGTGTTGAAAGATATGTTGCACGATAGCGGGCTGCCCGTGTTGAGAGGTCCGGTGAAGGTATGGGTGGTTGATAATTACAGGGATAACATGATTCATATTTCGACGGAAGACGGTACGTACCGTTTGGATCGGGATAATTTCAAGGGAGGTGACCACACGCACCTGAAGTATAATTTTTATGACCCGGAGGCATTGGATCATTTCGTTCTTCAGGAGGTTGCTCAACTTCGTAGCTATAACAGGGCAGCAATTATTGATAATAAGTTGTTTCATAACGGTTTCTTGATCTCCAGTTCCGTATTCCAAAATCCGGCGAATCATTATCAGGGAACTTACGATCTTTTCTCTATCGGGGACAAGATTGCTTATAATCCGAAGGCTATGGCGTATTATTATATGTTGTACAATAATGATGCGAAACGTTTTGTTTATACCGGGGGAAGATCTTACGGGTCACCTGTGGGATATTGTGACACGCTGAAAGATACACGGGATGACGTGGAAATTTTCTCTTGGAAAACGGGGCTGGATTACGTGACAAGTATAAGTAGTCGTTTGTTGGACGGGTATTCGTTTACCGTGTTGACTGATAGCAAGGGGAGTTACTACTTGTATTGCTATGCGTTGAAGTACCAGTGGGGCTGGGAAAGTATCGAGAAGAAGAAAAAATACTCTTTGGATAAAGCCACGGATATTGACAAGGCGAAATTCTTCGGGGTTAGTGCGCAAAGAACCTATTTGATTTACGCTACCGGTTCGAAACTGTACGCGTATGATTACGTGGCGGAAAAAGTGCAATTACTTAGGGATTTCGGTGGTCAGGAAATAACGTTGCTACACTACGACATTTTGATTGACGTGGGAGCCGGTGATGATTTCTTCTACGTGGGTACTTACGATCCCTCGTTACCAAAGGAGACGGGAGGAACGCTGACAATGTACAAGGTGATGAATGATCCGAATAATATTATCGTGGAGGAGGTTCCCGGCTTTAGCTGGTCCGGGTTGTGCAAGATCAAAAGTATTGATTTCAAAAGATATTAGTATAGCTGTTTGAATTTTGAGAAAGGCACCATTCAAACGTGGAATACACGGGAGAATGGTGCTTTTTATGTCCGAGATGATGCATGATTAGTGCCGACGTTAGTTCCGATTACATTTTTATTAGTTGATGAATACCGGATGATTACCGTCATGAACCTTATAGATACCTTATAGAAACCTTATATGAACCTTATATAGAATAAGGTTCATAAAGTATATTAACAAGTTATTGAAAATATTGTATTAGGTAGTGATCAGGTATTGATCATCTATCGTAAACAAATTCAGAATTGACGTTGGCATGAATAAGTACAAAAGGCAACATGAAGATTTGTATTGATGTTGATTTATTGGGATAAAATTACTTAATGGCACTGATTTTCAGTGTAAAAGCTCGCTAAATATCAGTTTCTTTTGTTATTTTTGTAACTCTTGATGGCATATAACTACGAGACATTTTAGAATGAGATGACCGAGATAAATATAAAATGCTTGCAGAAATATAGCGAATACTAGGTGTTAATAAAATTCTAAGTAACAGAGAATAAGGAAATGGATAATTGTAACATAGATAGAAAATTAGATGAAAGAGCAGAGGCTCTATTCGCTAGAATTTCTTTATTAATAGAGACTGCACGTAAAAATATTGCATCTACGGTAAATATCACAATGGTATATGCTAATTTTGAAACAGGTAAGTATATTGTTGAGGATGAACAACAGGGGGCGCATCGGGCTGAATATGGGAAATCTGTTCTGAAACAGTTATCTCAAAAACTAATAGAAAAATACGGAAGGGGATGGTCTGTTGAGAATTTGACACTCTATCGAAAATTTTATTTGGTTTATGCAGATTCGGTAAACATGATTGATCCGATTCAGAAAAAGTCACTTGGAAAGGATTTCGTAAACACTGTTTACGAAATTGGTAAGTTTGAAGCGTTCTCGCAAATTTCTCAAAAGAGTTTTACGCTAAGTTGGTCACACTATCTGATATTGATGCGTATAGAAAATCCTTCTGAACGTAGTTTTTATGAGATAGAATGTGCACAGCAACAATGGAGTGTCCGGCAGTTACAGCGTCAAGTGAATTCCAGTCTGTATGAACGTTTGGCATTAAGTCGCAACAAACATGAGGTCGTTCGTTTGTCAAAGGAGGGCCAAACAGTAGAAAAATCATTGGATCTTATAAAGAACCCCTTGACGTTAGAATTTTTAGGATTGAAGTCAGAGACGGCATATTCAGAAAGTAAATTGGAAACAGCAATCATAGATAAGCTACAAGATTTTTTACTTGAATTGGGCAAGGGTTTCCTATTTGAAGCAAGACAAAAGCGTTTCACGTTTAATGAAGAACATTTTTTTGTTGATTTAGTATTTTACAATCGCTTGTTACAGTGTTATTGTTTGATTGACTTGAAGATAGATAAACTGACACATCAAGACTTGGGGCAGATGCAAATGTATGTCAATTATTATGACAGATATGTGAAGCAGTCTTTTGAGAAACCTACTATTGGCATCTTACTTTGTAAAGAACAAAATGAGGCTTTGGTGAAACTGACACTACCGGACGATGCTAATATTTACGCTACGCAATATGCACTCTATCTGCCTAATAAACAATTATTGCAAGCAAAATTGAACCAGTGGGCAGAAGAGTTTAAAGCGAACCATGATGAACTTGAGCACCCCTAGGTGTGGAGGGAATTGATTCGTTTATAAATCGGTTAAAAGCAACGTATTTACAGATATTTGTGATAACTTTTGCAAGAAAAGATAACTCGCTTAGAATAAATCGGTTGGTCGGATTGTTTGAAAATTGGGTAACGAGATAG